>SLSE01000046.1 GCA_007130585.1 Syntrophomonadaceae bacterium
ATCGAAACCCAGAAGGCCGGGTTAACGTTTAAGGCCAGGTTGAGGGTGCCTTCCGGGGCGAAGAGAGCCGGCGCCAGCAGGGCGGCCAGCACGGCCACGGGCACGTAAGAAAGCCAGCGTTCCACGGGAGCGGGAAGTTTACGCCGGGAAAGAACCAGGATCGGCAGTACGCGCGGCACGAAGGTAACAAGGGACATTAAGATAATCAGGATGCCAATTTCCTGCATTATTCCTGCCAGCTCCTTTTACAGTTTGATTCCCGCGCCTTTGGCAGATTCGCTCTTTTAACGGTTTCGTTTAAGGTAAGTTTCGAAAAAAGATTTGCCAATTTATTAAGTTAGGTCCGCATCCGCGCCGGTAATGATTATTTATATTTCAGATTTAGCTTTCGGCAGTTGGCCCTTCCTTTTCAGGTTCAGCGCAAACGATACAGTCGCTGCCGTCCGGCCCGGGATCTGTTTTAAATAAAAGCCCTGCCGTAGCGGCGATAACCGTGGCCAAAATAATGTAGAGCTGGTTCATGCCGGCCAAAAAAAAGACCAGGCCCAGGGCTGCGGCAAGCAGGGCAACGGCTACGTGGCGAAACTTTTCGATCTGCATCACCAGGAGGGCGATAAACATGGCCGGCAGGGCATAGTCAACCCCGTAGGCAGCGATGTCAAAGGTCAGGTAGACACCAAGCCAGGCGCCGAGCAGGGTACCGGCAATCCAGGCCAGGTGGGCCGATATATTCACCCCGAAAAGCTGGGCGGGCGGGGGCACGCCTGCACGGCGGAAATGGGCGGCGTGGACGGCAAACGATTCATCGGTAATTTCGTAGCTGAACAAAACCTGCTGCCAGGTTTTCAGACCGCCCAGGCGCGGGGCCAGGTAGGCGCTCATCAGCATGTGGCGCAGGTTAACCAGGAAAACGGTCATCACTATGGCGGCCGTGCCGGTCCCGGCATCAATCATCCCGACTGAAATCAGCTGCGAAGAGCCGGCAAAAACAAAAACCGACATCGCCACGGCGCTGTAAACGCTCAACCCGGCGGTAGATGCCAGGACACCGAAAGCCAGGCCGATCGGCAGGTACCCGAGCATGATCGGAACAGCCCTGACCATTCCGGTCAGGGCCTGACTGGTATTACTGTTACGGGCAGCGGCCCCTTCAGCCGCAAGCTCGCCTGTAAGCCGCCTGTCATTGTCTTTATTGAACTCCAACTAATCACCTTTTAGCAATAAGTTAAGAAAAACAAGCCTGTCCACTTTTTGTTAACTTATCGGTCCCACCCTGTAAACAGAGTCGCCTTCCCTGACTTTACCTTTTACCTTCAGCCCGACCAGGTCTCCCGTTTTCGCCTCGGCGATGCTTTCGTGTTCCACCTGCATCGACTTGACGTCCTGCTCGATGTCCGTTGTAGAGCCGACTATGGCGATCCGCTCCCCCACCCGGAGCAAATTTTCCAGCAGGATAATTGCCACTCCGATCTTGTTGTAATAGTGGGTTACCTGGCCGATCAGCTGTCGTTCCATGGTAAAGAACACATCCTTTCGGAATTTTTTATATTCTTTACACTATTCGGCACCTGGAACGCGTTACCCTGCACCGGAAAAGATAAATTGTTGGACGGCTAAATGTATTTACTGATCTTGTCGGACAGGGCCTGTTTGCCCATTGCCCCGGTAAAGCTGTCTATTACCTCGCCGTTTTTGAGCAAAAACATCGCCGGGATGCCCATTACATCATATTTCTGAGCGAGAGCGGGGTTCTCGTCAACATTGACTTTAACAATTTTCAGGCGACCGTCATTCTCGGCGGCAACCTCTTCCAGGACCGGTCCGAGCATTTTACAGGGACCGCACCAGGGGGCCCAGAAATCGACCAGGACGGGCAGTGACGACTGCAAAACCTCTTCCTCAAATTGGGATTCACTGATTTCCTTTACTGCTCCTGCCATATGGATATTCCTCCTTTGGATTCATCCGGCTGCGCATGCAGCCTTGTTTAAAGCCATTGTATACCAGCACGGCAAAGAGGGTCAACCGAGGGCGGGCCTAAAATGCCTGCCCCCCGGTTGTGATCTGAAAACCGGGTCCGGAAATGCTGCGGCAAAATTAAAGCAAACGCAACCCCGCGTTTTTAAAAGCTTCGCGGGCGGCGGTGAATTCGGCAGAGGTAATCCGCCGGTCCAGGGGCGGGTATTCACCGGCCCGGTGGGCCGGGTAGTACTGGGCCATCACGTTTACGGCGCAGCGCGGCGATATCTCTTCGCTCAAAAATTTTGCGATTTTTTCGCTTCCGGACAGGTCTTCGGGCATGACCAGATGGCGGACCAGCAGACCGCGGCGGGCAATGCTGCCGGGCCCGATTTCCAGGTCGCCCACCTGGCGCTGCATTTCCTTAAGGCCCTCCCGGAGACGGGTAAAGTAGTCGTCAACTGCCGTAAAGCGGGCCCCGGTGGCATCAGAAGCAAACTTGGCATCGGGCATGTAGATATCTATAAAACCTTCCAGGAGGCGCAGGGATTCAACAGACTCGTAGCCGCCACAGTTATACACTACGGGCAGGCGCAGTCCCTGCCCGGCAGCCTGGTCGATGGCGGCCGTGATCTGGCAGAGGTACGGCGTCGGGCTGACCAGGTTGATATTGCTGCAACCCCTGTTCTGCAGGCTTAGCATCAGGCCGGCCAGCTGTTCAACGGTAATGGAATCCCCGTATTCGGCACCGGTGCTGATCGTCCAGTTCTGGCAGAAAACGCACTGCAGGTTGCAGTTGATGAAAAATATGGTGCCCGAGCCGCCCGGGCCGACCAGTTCGCGTTCTTCGCCAAAATGGGGGCCGGCGCTGCTGATCACCAGTTCACTGCCGGCAAGGCACTGCCCGGTCACCCCCTCCAGCCTGTTCACGCGGCAGTTGCGGGGGCAAATCGTGCATTTTTTCAGGGTTTGATAGAAGTTTTCGCTGCGCTCCCGGCGTTCTTCAGGGCTCATTTTCAGGTAGGCGGCAGTGAAATCTTTCCCGGGTTCACGCTTTTCGCGGAAAAACATATGATCACCGCTTTACAGTTTATCCTTATTTTTATTATACAAAATATTTCCCGTCCGGGCGACATAAACCGGTCGTAAACCGGTCGTCAACTTTTTCCTGCCCGGTGCAGGAAACTCGCCGGCCGGTATTGAATGATTAAGTTTGTGATCGAAGCGAAACTCTCTGAGAAGTATAAACAACGGGAGGTTAGGGACAATGATCAAGCAGATTTCGGTTTTTCTCGAGAATAAATCGGGGCGGTTAATCAGGGTGGCCCAGGCCCTCGGTGAAGCGGAAATAAATATCCGCGGGCTTTCAATTGCCGACACTTCGGATTTCGGGATTTTAAGGATGATCGTCGACAAGCCGGAAAAAGCGATCACCGAACTGAAGAACAGGGGCATGATGGCCACGGTGACCGAGGTTATCGCCATGGAGGTGCCCGATACCCCGGGCGGACTGGCCACGGTACTCTCTTACCTGGAAGATGCGGGTATAAATATCGAGTATCTTTATTCTTTCATCGAAAAACCGACCAGCAATGCAATAATCATGATGCGCGTGGAAAAAATAGATGCAGCCCTGGAAGTGCTCAAAAAACACGAAGTGCCGATTGTGGGCGGCGAACGCATCTATTCTTTCTAAACACAGCCGCAACAGGAGTTGAAACAAGTGCAAAATGATTTTTTCAGCGCGGAAGAATTTACAGACCGCCAGGGAAACGGCCTGCAGACAGCGATCAGGCATGCTTACGAAAACAGTCCTTTTTACCGCCGGGTTTTTGACAGGGAAAACCTGAAGCCCGGGGATATTAAAGGCCCCGCCGGTTTCGCAAAGGTCCCCTTTACTACAAAAAACGACCTCCGGGAGGCTTACCCCTACGGAATGGCCGCGGTACCGTTGGATAAAATTCTGCGCATCCACGCTTCTTCAGGCACGACGGGGAAGCCGATCGTGGTCGGGTACACCAGGGCCGACCTGGACTGCTGGGCTTCATGCGTGGCCCGGATCTGCGAGATGGCCGGGGTTACGGAGAAGGATATCGCCCAGGTTTCCTTCGGTTACGGCCTTTTTACGGGCGGTTTCGGCCTTCACTACGGCCTGGAAAAATTGGGCGCAACGGTGGTCCCTTTTTCAAGCGGCAATACCGAACGCCAGCTGGCCCTGATGAAAGACTTCGGCACCAACGTGCTGGTCAGCACGCCCTCATTTGCGATCTACATGGCCGAAATGGCCCGGGAACTGGGCTACGAACCGCGCAGCTTCGGCCTTAAAATCGGCCTGTTCGGGGGGGAACCCTGCTCCGGGGCGATGCGCGAGGATATAGAAAAACAGTGGGGACTGAGGGCAACTGTCAACTACGGGCTGACTGAAGTGGTAGGGCCGGGCATTTCCGGCGAGTGCTCGCATACGGCAGGAATGCATATTTTAGAAGACATTTACTATCCGGAAATTATCGACCCCGTCACCGGCAAAGTCCTGCCCGACGGAATGGCGGGCGAACTGGTTTTAACCCCGATGTTCAAAGAAGGCTTTCCCGTGCTGCGCTACCGGACGGGCGACATTACCCGGCTGATTCCCGAACCCTGCTCCTGCGGGCGGACCACCCGCCGCATGGATTACATTACCGGCCGCAGCGATGACATGGTTATCATCAAGGGCGTTAATATCTTCCCTTCCCAGATCGAAGAGGTCCTGGCCGGCTTCCGCGAGGTTTCACCGCATTACCGCCTGGTGCTCAAAAAGGAAAAAGGCTTTATCAGGGACCTGGAAGTGCAGGTGGAACTTACCCCGGAAGGCTTCTCCGACAGTTACAGGGAGCTGGAAGCCCTCGAGGGGCGGATCCGCCAGCGCCTGCGTTCGACCCTTTCGCTGGGCCCGCGTCTTAAACTGCTGGAGCCCAGGTCCCTGGAACGGACAACAGGCAAAGCAAAGCGAATTGAGATCCGGGAAGAAGATTAAGGGGATTAATAAAAATAATGATTGCAGAAAGCGAGGAACTGAGTTTTGGGAGCTAAACGCGTAATTATGACCGGCAACGAGGCCATTGCTCTCGGAGCCTATGAAGGCGGTGTAAGCGTGGGCTGCGCCTACCCGGGCACACCAAGTACTGAAATCCTGGAAAATCTATCCCGTTACGAAGGCGTTAACTGCAACTGGTCGGCAAATGAAAAAACTGCCCTCGAAGAAGGGATCGGGGCTTCGATGGAAGGAGCGCGGGTCCTGGTTGCAATGAAGCACGTGGGGGTAAACGTGGCAGCCGATCCTCTCTTAACCCTTTCCTACACCGGGGTAGGCGGAGGCCTGGTCCTGGTTTCAGCCGACGATCCCGGCATGCACAGTTCGCAGAACGAGCAGGACAACCGCCACTATGCCCGCTTCGCAAAAATTCCGCTGCTTGAACCATCCGACAGCGAGGAAGCTCGCGATTACGTGGTCGCGGCGCTTGATTTAAGCGAGAAATTTGACACCCCGGTAATCCTGCGCTCCACTACCCGGATTTCCCACTCGCGCAGCACCCTGGTGCCGGGCAAACGGCAGGAACACCGGGTAACCGGCTTTACAAAAAACCCGGCCAAGTATGTAATGCTGCCTGGCTTTGCCCGGCTGCGCCACCCGGTCGTGGAAGAACGACTGCTGGCCCTGGAGGAAGAAGCGGAAAAGAGCCCCCTGAACCGGATCGAAGGCGGCTCAAAAGAAATCGGCGTCCTCTGCAGCGGGGTTGCTTACCAGTATGCCCGCGAAGCGCTGCCGGAAGCCACCTTCCTGAAGCTGGGTTTCAGCCATCCCCTGCCGAAAAAACTGGTGCGGGAATTTGCTGCGCTGGTTGACCAGATTATCCTCATCGAGGAGTTAGATCCTTTCTTCGAAGAACAGCTCCTGGCCATGCACCTGGATGTCCCCGTAAAGGGCAAGGAACTCTTCGGATTGCTCGGCGAACTGGGAGCTGAAATTATCCGCGAGAAAGTGCTCGGCCAAAAGACAGATTTGATCAAGGTGAGGGACAGCATACCCGCCCGGCCGCCCGTCATGTGCCCGGGCTGTTCGCACCGCGGCGTTTTCCACACCCTTAAGAAACTTAAGCTTAACGTGATGGGCGATATCGGGTGCTATACCCTGGGAGCCCTGCCGCCCCTTACTTCAATCGACTCCTGCGTCTGCATGGGGGCAAGCATCGGGATGGCACTGGGCATGGCCCGGGCCAACCCGCAATCGGCAGAAAAAACTGTCGCGGTAATCGGCGACTCAACTTTCCTCCATTCCGGGATTACTCCGCTGCTGGACGCAGTATACAATGAAGCGCCGATTACCGTAATGATCCTGGATAACAGCACCACGGCAATGACCGGCCACCAGGAGCACCCCGGCACAGGCTCAACCCTGCAGGGCGAACCTGTTTCTGCCGTAAATCTTGAAGGCTTATGCGCCTCTCTCGGCGTTAAACGGGTTCAGTCCGTTGACGCTTTCGACCTGAAGGAACTCCGCTCAACAATCAAAGGAGAACTGGAAGCGAAAGAGCCGTCGGTGGTTATAGTCAGACGGCCCTGTGTGTTCCTGATCACTGAATTTGATGAGCCGTACCGGGTTGATGAAGAACTCTGCACCTCCTGTGAAGCCTGCATCAGGCTGGGCTGCCCGGCGCTCAGCATGAAAGGCGAAAAGGCGAAAATTAACAGGACAATCTGCACTGCCTGCGGGCTCTGCGTGCAGCTCTGCCGCTTTGATGCAATCAAGCCGGCTGCTGAGAAGGAAGGTGTGAAATAAATGTTAAACCAGAAAACAGATATTTTAATTGCCGGCGTTGGCGGACAGGGGACGATCCTTACCGGGCGCATAATTGCTTCCCTGGCCATCAGCGAGGGGCTTGATGTGAAAACCGCCGAGACCCACGGCATGGCCCAGCGGGGAGGCAGCGTAATCACTCACGTGCGGATCGGCGAAAAAGTTTACTCGCCCCTTATCCCCCGGGGTGACGGCGATGTCCTGCTGTCCTTCGAAAAATTGGAAGCCCTGCGCTGGCTGCCCTATCTTTCCCCGCAGGGAACGGTAATCGTCAACACCCAGGAGCTCGACCCGCTGCCTGTTCTAACCGGCGAAATTGAATATTCCAGCGAGATTTTAGAAGAAATTAAAAGCAAAACCGGGCGCCTGATCGCCGCCGATGCTTTATCTATCGACCCGGTCAGCAAAAATGCGCGCATGGTCAACACCTTCCTGCTGGGCATCCTGGCCAGCACCATGGAGTTCGAGAAGGAAAAGTGGCTCAAAACAATGGAAGAAACGATCAAGGCCAAACTGGTCGAAATAAACAAGCAGGCTTTTGAGGCCGGCTGGCAGTACGCCCGGGAAGCCGGGTAAGGCGGAGCAGCGGCAATAAGTTTACAAAAGCAAAGGGCTTTCGGGATAGAAACTTACCC
>SLSE01000148.1 GCA_007130585.1 Syntrophomonadaceae bacterium
AAGGTTGTGCCGCGCTGCTGCAGCAGTTTTTCAGGGAACGGCGGGTCTGAGGTTGCTTTACAAACAGTAATCGCCTGTTGTAATATATAAAAGAAACAGGGAGAGATGGCCGAGTCCGGTTGAAGGCGCACGACTCGAAATCGTGTGTGTCGCAAGGCACCGTGGGTTCGAATCCCACTCTCTCCGCCATTGCTCACGGTAAAGGGTTTCAGGGTATTTCCTGAAACCCTTTTTATCTGACGGGTTGTAAAATTGTTGCGGGCCCGGGAAACTTATTAGTCGTCCAATAAGGTTTCATCCAGGTCAATGCCCACAATTTTCATCAGGGCGATGGCATTGGTGCTGGTCGAAACCCCGGGCTTCAGCTTGTAGTCAAACCGGATTTTACCGTTTTCAATCTGATCCTCAAAATGATAGTTTTTAATCAAATCGGGATTTTCATCTTCCAGGGCTGCCAGTTCGAGATCGTGGGTAGTGAGCATCCCCAGGGTAGGGTAGCGGGTAAGCTTGCGGACGACTGCCCTGGTCCCGAGGATCCTGTCCCTCGAATTAGTTCCCTTCAGTATTTCATCCAGCAGGTAGATCATTGGCTTGCCGGTTCCGGCTGCCTCAACAATTGTTTTGATCCTTTCCAGCTCGGCATAATATGTGGATACCCCCCGGGCCAGATCATCCACTACCGTCATCTTGGAGTAAACCGGGAGAAAAGCCGTTTCCAGCTCAGCGGCACAGACGGGGGAGCCGGCGTAGGCCAGGACCAGGTTTATGCCCACCGTTCTGAGCAGCGTGCTTTTGCCTGACATGTTGGAGCCGGTAATGATCAGGGCAGTACCGGAGGAAGGCATCCTGACATCGTTACAGACCCTGTTATCCGGTTTGATCAGGGGATGTCCCATTGCTGAAGCCCGGAAAGCAGGGGGCTTTGGAACAACCTCGGGATAAGCCCAGTTAGGATTCTCATAGGCCAGGCCGGCCAGGCTGGAGTTAACCTCAAATTCGCTGATTGCATCCAGCCAGCTTTCCACGCAGGTCCCGGAGGTCAGTTTCCACTGGGCCAGCTTTCTGTAAGTGAACAGGTCCCACAACAGCAGGATGTTGACCGGGAAGTAAACCACAGGCTGAGTGTAACGGAACTGGGACAGCTCTACGATGCCGGCCAGTTTCCTGACCTGGCGCGAGGCCGGTATTGTTCCCCCGGTTAAGTTTTCCTGCAGGCGCCGGAGGCGGGAAGAATCAAAGGGTTCCCTTTCAATACACTTCAGGAGGGCGGCATACTGTTTTAAGCGGCCTGCTGCGAGCTCAGTGGCGTCAAAATGTTTGTGAATCTTTTTCCCCGTAATAAGCACAATAATAAACTGAACAGCCAGGAGCAGCAGCGGCACCTGTAAAGGGAGGGATCCGAAATAATAGAGAATAAACATAAACACGGTAACCGGAGGCAGCAGCATCATAAAATCAGGGTATTTTAGCCTGTCCTGCCGGTCTTTAGCCCATGCTAAAAGCCCGGCGGGATTAACTTTTTCGCTTTCATCTCCCATTCCTGTGGCCTGAAAACGTTGTCTCCAGTGCAGTTTAACTGACAATTCTTTTGTGCTTTCCTGCCGTTCACTGACGGAGGCGAAATCCGTCTGGCCGCTGAGCAGAGAGGCCAGGGCCTGTTCTCCGCCATAAGTAACAGTAGCGTTTATATGCTGGAACAGGGATCCCCGTCCGAAAATGTTGAGGTCCATGCTGTAGGGGTGATCCGGGCCGGAGTAAAGGTCTCCTTTTTCAGGGAAACTGTCCCATTCCCAGGCCAGGCGCTGCAGCCCTTTATCGTTAATGGTAACCATATTGCTTAGATACCCGATCGCTTCAGTCAGCCTCATATGGTGGAAAACCAGGAATATAAAAGCTACTGCGGGAGACAGGGCTGCCAGGTGGTATTCCGATCGGCCGGAGTAGATGCCAAAACCAGCCAGGGCGGCTGCTGTTATAAAGGCAAGGAGGCGCAGAAAGCTTACCCTATCTGATCTTTTTTTAACAGCTTCCAGCTTGCCGGAGTATTCATTTTTCCTTTTTTCGTATGCTTCTGCTGCCCGGTTTTGCAACTTTGCCAGCTCCCTTTTTTCTATGCGGTATGGTTATTATGACTTTGATATTTCCCGGACCTTTTTTGATGGGCCGGTATTCGTTTTGCTTTATTACAGCCCGGGTCCCGGCATTTTTGGAACGCTTTTCAGCGGTCTGCAAGTCCCCGCGGGCAGTTTTCCGGTTAAGAATGTTTCCGGGATGGGGAGCTTTCGGCCGGGATCCCGGAAGCTGGTGAGCACAGGGGCGATATTTTGTTCCCTCTTTTACCGCCCGCTTCATATTATGCCTCTGGTTAGCTTCCAGATAAATTATATTTCTGCGGGGAGGAGGATATTACCTGTAATGCAGGCTGAAAAAAGTCAGCCGGCATTAGCGCAGGCGGCGGTTGAAACTGAACAGCTTTCATTGTATAATTAGGACCGTCAAGACTATACTTATTAGCGTGGAGAGATGGCTGAGTTGGTCGAAGGCGCTCGCCTGGAAAGCGAGTAACGGTGATAAGCCGTTCGAGGGTTCGAATCCCTCTCTCTCCGCCATTTTTATGGTTTGGCCGTGCTAGACGGGGAGGTAGCGGTGCCCTGAACCCGCAATCCGCTATAGCGGGGTTTAATTCCTGCCCCCGGCCGCGCATTTTCGGGGTCTGCGCCCGGCAAGTGGTGTCGATGGCCCGGTCCCGTGCGGCGCAAGCTCATGAACCCCGTCAGGTCCGGAAGGAAGCAGCGGTAAGTGAGTTTTTGCGGGTGCCACGGGAGCGCCGGGAAGGAGCTAACTGCCGGGTAAGCGCCCGGGGGTGCCGGTCAAAGGCAGGTGCACGGCCATTAATTATCAAACGAAGCAACTTATAGTGACCATTCTTCCGGAAGTGCTGGGGATCTGCCGCCTGGAAAGCGGCGCTCAGTTTCCGGGCTGGCTGAATGGCGGCAGCGGGTTTTATTCGCTGACCGGAACATCTGATGAAACCTCAATAGTTTGCAGGGAAAGCTTAATTCCTGAAGGCATTCCAGCCGAAAAAAAATTCAGGGCTTTTAAAGTTGAAGGGCCGCTGGACTTCAGCCTGACCGGAGTTCTGGCTTCACTGCTGGCTCCCCTGGCGGAAGCGGGGATCAGCGTATTTACCTTATCTACCTACGAGACAGACTATCTCCTGGTCAGGCAGGAAAATCTGGAAAGAGCAATCAGGGCCCTCGGCCCTGTGGCGAAGATAACCCCGGAAACCTGAGGAGTGTTGAACTTGGCTTACCTGAGCCTTTACAGGCGCCGCCGCCCGCTTACTTTTGCAGATATGACGGGGCAGGAACATATCACCCGCACGCTGAGCAATGCCCTGTGCAGGGGACGGCTGGCCCACGCCTATCTTTTCTGCGGGCCGCGGGGAACCGGGAAAACCACTGCCGCCAAGATCCTGGCCAGGGCCATGAATTGCGAGCTCTATCCCGTCGCCGAGCCCTGCGGCAAATGCGTTCCCTGTAAAAATATCGGGGCGGGCGTTTCTATCGATGTTATTGAGATGGATGCCGCATCGAACCGCGGCATAGATGAAATCCGGGAGCTGAGGGAGAGAAGCCGCTTTGCCAGCGGTGAAAGCCGCTATAAGGTTTATATTATCGACGAAGCCCACATGCTCACCCCTGAAGCCTGTAATGCTTTTCTCAAAACACTGGAAGAACCTCCGCAAAACGTGGTTTTTATACTGGCCACCACCGATCCTTCCCGCCTTCCTTCCACAATTGTATCCCGCTGCCAGCGTTTTGATTTTCACCTGCTTAACGTAGAACAAATCGGACAGCGCCTTGAACATATTATCAGCGAAGAAGGTTGGCAGGCCGAAGCTGAAGCGGTAACCCTGATTGCCCGTCTTGCGGACGGGTCACTGCGCGATGCTCTCGGTATTCTCGAGCAGTGCTCAGCATACGGGGAGGAAGTAATTGATGCCGGGCAGGTCCGCATTGTAACCGGAGCGACCACCGCTGATACGATTGAAGCCCTGGTTAAAGCCGCCGTTGAAAATGATCTCGATGCGGGGCTTTCCACCCTGGAGGAGGTCGTTTTCAGCGGCCGTGATCTTAACCTATTCATGCGGGACCTGACCTTTGTCTTTACCCGCCTGCTGCTGGATGGTGGCGGCTCTGGGAAGGGTAAGCAGGCCGGCAGGCACGGGTTTGAAGAAATCGTAACCCGGTATCACGGCAAAATAGAGAGGCACCTGCTCCTCGATGCAGTTGAACTTTTGCATGAAATTAGCAGTGAACTGCGCCATGCCCACTTTCCCCAGTATATACTGGAGGTGGCTTTCATCCGATTGGTGAGAATGCTGCACGGCCGGCTGAGGCCGGTTTCCGTCCTGCATTCTGACGCAGCCACACAGTCAGAACCGGGGCAGGGAAAAGTCGAAAAGGCTGCCGGGTCAGTCCGGGAGGAAAAGACCGTACTGAAAACCGGGGCTGCGGCAGGACCCGCCAAAACGGCAGACGCCGCTGATAAAAACGCTTCTGCTGAAGCCGCTTCAGAAAAAGCAGAAAAAGCAGAAACAGTTTCAGGTGAAGATCGCTTCTCAGGGCTGATGGAAGCCTGGCCCAAACTGTTGCAGGAAATAAAAAAAAGGCAGAAGAGCACTGCTGCCTGGCTGGATCCGGCCAGGCTTGTTGAATGCCGCGGGCACAGGGTAAAGCTGGCCTACAGCAGCGAGTATTCAATCCACCAGATCAGGATCATGGAAGACAACCACCGTAAAATTGTCGAGGAGATCTTATCAGCGTTTTGTGGAGAACCGATCACCGTTAAAGCAGAGGTGGTCGAAGGTGAAATAAAAAGCGGGGAAACGGGCGGGGGAACAGGCCCTGCTTCTGAATCCGATCCGGTTCCCGGTAATTACAAGTCCGGCCCCGCTCCGGCCGCGCCTTCGGAACAGGAAACGGCTGCTGAAGAGAGGACCGCTCCCGGGGAGAAAAAGCCGGAACCTGCAAAAAGAAAGTCAATGCAGGCAGAAGAAGCAAGGGAACTGTTCGGAGGCAGGCTGGTAGATTCAGATTAAGAGGAGGTTTTAGCGATGCCTAACGGAGGAATGGCCAAAATGATGAAACAACTGCAGAAAGCCCAGGCTGAAATGGGGCGACTGCAGGAAGAACTGGCTGAAAGGACAGTGGAAAGTTCAAGCGGCGGCGGAGCGGTGCGGGTTGTGGCCAACGGTCAGAAACAGCTGGTTTCGCTGCAGATTGACCCCGAGGCTATGGATGTGGACAACCGTGAGATGCTGGAAGATATGATTATCGCCGCGGTTAATGAAGCTTTCAACCGGGTTGACGAAATGGTAGCTTCAGAAATGCAAAAGCTGACCGGCGGCATGAATCTTCCACCGGGAATGTTTTAGAATTAAAGGAGGCCGCAGGACCAGCTTATGGCATATCCCGGCTACTTCAAAAAGCTTGTTGAGGCGCTGACGCGCTTTCCGGGCATAGGGCAGAAGTCTGCCCAGCGGATCGCTTTTTACCTGCTGGGCTGTTCGCGCGAAGATGTAGTGGCAATTGCCAGGGCCATGGTTGAGGCCAGGGACAGGCTGGGTTACTGCTCCGCCTGCGGCAGTCTTGCGGAGGCGGAGCTTTGCGCGTACTGCAGCGATACCGGGCGCGACAGCAGCCTGGTTTGTATCGTCCAGGAGCCGCGTGATGTTCTCGTGCTGGAAAGGACCGGCCAGTACCGCGGGCTTTACCATGTGCTGCATGGGGCGCTTTCTCCTCTTGACGGGATCGGGCCCGAGGAGTTAAAGCTGGACAGGCTGGTTGAACGTATAAAAGAAAAAGGATTCAGTGAAGTGATTATTGCGACCAATCCCAATGTAGAAGGGGATGCCACGGCCGGCTACCTGGCCAGGCTGCTAAATCCCCTTGCGATCCGGGTTACCCGGATCGCCTTCGGCTTGCCTGTCGGAGGCGATATCGAGTACGCGGACGACCTGACCCTGAGCCGTGCCCTTGACGGACGAAGGGAGATTTAAAAGTAATAAACCCGGACGGTTTTTTTATCCGGTTCTTTTGTTTCCCGCCTTTAGTCCCGACCCTGCAGTTTGCCTTTCATCGCCCCGTTAACTATAGCCGGCAGATGGGCATAATCCTCTGTAGGCAGGTAGGAGGGAGCAGCTTCATCAAAGAGGATGTTTGCCGAAGTCGGGATCTCTTCATCGCCCGGCCAAATCGTAAAACAAATCGGCACCCTTGGAAGCACCGGTATAACCATGCTGATTCCGCTGCTGTCCTGACGGTGGCCCCCCAGTTCCTCAGCGGCTTTCTGAAAGTCGGCGGGACGGTCCCCGAAAGTTTTCAAAAAGGGATTAACCGCCCTTTTCTGGAAAGGGCCGATGTAAATTTCCCCGCCGGGCATATGGCGGTAAGCGATCCAGCGTCCCGTAAGCGGCGTTCCGTCCGCTGTTACCAGGTAATGCAAAATGATGATTGCCAGGTAAACTGAAGCATCTTCTCCGGTTTCTGTTTTAACCTGCCCCGCCGGGTGGTAAACCCGAAAGGTATGATCGATAAAAGGAACCTCCATGCTGCTGCCTTCCTTCAGCTCTACACCGGCACTGGCGGCAATTTCTGCAGGATCAAGGGCGGCAAAGTTACTCGCTGCCTGTTTCAGGGTTTCGTCAAGATTCATAAAACTGCGCTTTTTTTCCATGTTAACCTCCTTATGGCAGTTACCCCGCCGCATTTAACTGCTGTTTTTGCGGACTAAATGCCTTCTGTAAATTGCGTCATAAACTCTGCAATAACCTGGTTGACGCGCTCCGGATTTTCCAGCATAACCATATGGCCGGCTTCTTCAATAACCCTGACCTCTCCGCGGGGTATTTTTTCTTCAAGGTAACGGCTGTATTTTACGGGGGTCAGGCGGTCTTCGCTACCGCAGATGATCAACACCGGTTGACTGATGGCGGGCAGCTCTTCCATAACATCAAATTCATCGCAGGCGCATAAATCCTTGTAATATACGGCTGCCGCTGTTTCTTCCATTTCTTTTCTGCCTTTTTCCAACAGCTCTTCTGAAGCCGCGGGGCCGTACAAATTTTCATGCAGGATGGATGGCGTCCGCCCTGCGCGCAGTTCTTCCAGCAGTTCGGGCAGGACCCTAAGGCGACCACCGCTGCCGACGAGAACAAGGCCCAGGATTTCTCCCGGGTGTTTTATGGCATAATCGAGTGCAATTGCCCCGCCCAGCGAATGGCCGGCCAGTACGAATTGAGCGAGTCCGGCTGTCCGGCAAAACTGGTGCAGCCAGTCCCTGGACCCGGCAACACTGGCGCACGGGGCGCCTTCCGAGCGGCCGTGGCCGGGAAGATCCACAGCAATGGGATT
>SLSE01000171.1 GCA_007130585.1 Syntrophomonadaceae bacterium
CAGGATCGGATTGCCGTTCAGGAACCGGTGGAACAGGACGCTGAAACTCCGCCTGCCGCTGCTCCTCCTGCCGGGGATAGCGCCGCAGCGGAACCGGAACAGCCTGCCGCCGGAGATGATGAAATTGTGCCGGGCACGATGGCCTGGATCATTGAGCAGAGAAGAAAAGAACAGGAAGCGCGCGAAGCTTTGAAAAAAGCAGCTGAAGAAGAAGATATGGAAGAAGACGCCGAAGACGATGAAAAGCAGTGGTGGGAGATGGACACCGATGCGGACAAATCATTTAATTACAATAAACAGGAATCAACGAATTAACAGGGATAAAAGGTGAGCAATACAGCAGGGCGGAAATTCTGCCCTGTTTTTTTGTCTGCTTAAGCTGCAGAAGGTATCTGCTGCCTTAAACTGCGCGGGCAAGCCTGATCCTCCAGTAGATCCAGAGAACATTGAAGGCGGCAAATACAAACAGGAGCAGCCACAGGGCAGGGGGCCTGCCCTGCGCTCCGCCGGCCAGGGAAAGAATTAAGCCTGCAACTGCCGCCAGGGACCAGATGATTTTCAGGTTCAGCATGCCCAGGTAAGTTTCGGCCGGCGATTTATAGCTTAACAGCGACTCTATGCCGATCCCAAGCAAGGCTGCCGCGACCAGCCTGGCCGCAACCGGATCGACGACCTGCCAGCCCAGGGCTGTCAGAAAATAAACCGGAGCCGCCAGCAGCGGGACAGCAAATAACACATCCACTATGAAATGCACAAGGAACCAGTTTCTGAGAGCTTTCGGGACCTCTTTTTTCACAGGCCCTCCTCCTGTCCACCCGGGGGCGTTTTACAGGCAGCAGCAGCGCCGGATTTTTGGGGCCCTGCTGCAGAGCGGCAATGACCGCAACGGGCAGGCTCAGTTAACAAATCCCTTCAAGATTTCCCGGCCGCGGGGCGAGAGGCCGTAGGCGTCCAGTTCTTCATTAAGGGACTCGCGATCCCCGTAACCGCCAATATAACCGTTAACGCGGGCCACGGCGGTTGAATTTACGAAGTCGCCGAAATCGGGATAGTAAGCCCGCAGTTCTTCCGCCAGTTCCGAACGGGCCTGCAGGTAATACTTCTGGTGGTAGTTTTCGGCCATGTAAAACTTATCAAGGGCGCTTACTGCGGTAGTTACCTCCGCGCCCAATTTTTCTTCAACCGCTGCCCTGCTCGCAAGGGCTGCTTTTTCCTGTTCCTCATTATGGAAATATACTGCCGCCATATACTGCCTGGACCAGACCCGGCCGGTTGGCGTGTGGCTGGCCCAGAAGATATCCAGGATCTCTTCATAGGAAATCTGGGCGGGATCGTAATCGACCTGGAAAGCTTCAGTATGGTCCCCCAGGTTATGGTAGTTGGGGTTCTCGAGGCTGCCCCCGGTGTAACCGACCCGGGTGCGGTAAACGCCTTTCATCTGCCCGAACCGGGCATCAGGTCCCCAAAATCAGCCCAGGGCGAGGGTGGCTGTTTCCAGCCGTTCCGGAACTTCCATATCAATCGGAGGTTTTTCCGGCATTGACCAATCCAGCTGATTTTCCATTGTTGATTCTTCCTCTCCATTGCTTATTGTCGGATCGCGCTCTTCAGCGCCGGGACTTTCGGCCGCCTGTTCGGCACAGCCGCTTAAACCAAATACCGGGAGCAGCAGAATAAAGCCTGCCAGGACAGCTCTGCCGGCAAACTGCTGTATAGCGGCAAGGGTTTCCCGGCTAACTACCGGCTCAGTCCTGTTCGCTTTCTTCATCCGGTTCTTCACCTTCTCCATTTCCCTCATCCTCTCCGCGTAATTCAGCCAGCATCCGGCGGGCGTCGCCGTAGAAATGATCGCTTTCTTTCACTGCCTCAAAGTATCTTTCCGCCTCGTCCGGGTTGCCAAGCAGGATGTAAGTCCGTCCCATTATATAAGCCAGGGCCGCGCTGTCTCCCTGCTGTTCCTGCATCTCCTGTTCAAGGGCCATAATTTCTTCGATATACCGGTCGGCTGCCGGCCTGTTACCAATGTCGATCAAGTATTCGGCAAGCTGCATCCTGGATAAAGCGGGGCGCACGTAGCTGCTTTCAGCGTGGGGGCGCACTTCAATCAGGCGGTCGATATACGACAGGCCTTCGTCCACATCCACATAAGTCATCAGCAGGTCGCCGTAGCGCAGAAAATAATTGGGATTAAACGGTTCCATTTCATAGGCCATTTCCGCCCAGTGGAAGACCATTTCAATGTCTGCCTGGATACCTGTCCTCTGGGCCTGCTGCTCGGTTAAAACAGAAAGGTTATGGTAGTTTTCGGCCCGGAAAGGATCAAGCCGGATCGCTCTTTCCTTCTCAATAACAGCCTGCTTGAGATTGCCGCGATTCATAAGCTCCTGGGAATGCCAGGTGGCGTCCAGTCCGTTCAGCAGCACCAGTGAGTAAATAAACAGGAACACCCCGGCAGTCAGGCCGACCAGGCCGATAATCAGTCCCGTTCCCGGTTTGCTGTCCGCCCTGCCGGGCCTTTTAAACCAGGGGGCCCGGTCCAGGCTGCGGCCGGCGCCAAGCAGAACAAACAGGAAGATGCCCACTGCCGCCAGCGAAAAGTTCCAGTCGATAATACTGTGCGCGCCCAGCGCGGCAACCGGCAGGAAGGTAGCCGTCCAGTACTGCCACATCTCCGGCGAAGCTTTTTGCTTCATGCAGTTGCGGATAAATGCGGCGGCAAAGCTGACCCAGATGCCGATGAAGGCCAGAAAACCGAAGATGCCCGCTTCTATCCAGACCTGCAGGTAATGGTTGTGAACTTCTCTCGAATCGTAAGGCTGATCCTGGTAAGCTTTATATACAGCGGCCCAGGCTCCGCCGCCCGCACCCAGGATTGGATAGTCCCGGATTACTTTCCCGGCATCGGCAAACAGTTCCAGGCGGCGATCGAGGTTCCGGTCCAGCGAATATGAAAATATTCGATCGTAAAAACGGTCCGGTAAAATCCGGCTCAGGGCAAAGCTCAACCGGTATTCTTCTTCCGGGGAACTGAGCCGCACCGAACGGGCGGTAAATGATGTTCCCGGGTAGCGGTTATAAAGCCTGATATCAAGGCGCGTCGTTTCTTCCCCGGTTTCAAAGGTAAAAACCTGCTCCTGCCAGCCGTCTGTCGCACCGCCCCGGTAATCCACCAGTTCCTCGTCCCGGTAGCCGGGCAGGCCTCCTAAAACCCTGACCCGCCAGACATAGTCCGGCGGTTCGGCGCCGGGAGGCAGTTCTTCCGCGGCATTAACTTCCAGCGCCAGCCGGTAAACCTGGCCGGTTTCAACATCATCGATTACCTGCTGGAAGGATTCGGTTCCGGCCCCGGCACCGGCGGGGCGTTCAAGATGCAGCGGCCCCATAACAGGGGCGATTACCATTACAATAAGTGTCAGAACAACCACGGACAGGCCTGAGGCAGCGATCCAGGTTTGCTGCCTGCGGCTGCGGGTAAAGTAAAGCTCAACCAGCATCCCCAGGACAACAGCGGCAGCAACCGAAGCAATTATTAACCACCAGGCCCGGGCGGGCAGATCCGACCGGAAAATGGGATCGACCAGCAGTGCCGCCGGCACCGCAACCAGGCCGGTTGCGGCCAGGTACAAAAATGAGCGCAGCCGGTGGCCGGGAGCCGAAGCAATGATCAGCAGGAGGGCCAGGGGCGGCAGGAGGAGCCACGCTCCCCTGGAAAAAGTGAGTACTACCGTTAACAGCATCAGGGCAGCGGGCGCCAGGTAGAGCGCCCTGTAGCGCCGGGCGGCCAGCGGGGCCAGGGCCAGGGCTAACAGGTACGCCGCCATCAGGTAAGCGGCGGCGGTGTTGGCATAACCCATGGGAGATGCGATCCGGTTAGAGGCATAAGCGCCCACGAAATCCCAGTGCCCTGCAGGCACCCCAAGGCTGGCTACCGTAATTACCGCAGCTGCCGCCAAAAGGAGGTGCAGCAGCATGTTCAAACCCGGGGGCAGGGCGGAACCGGTTTCCGCTTCTGCATCCTGCTGCAATTTCTTCCCGAACCGGAAGGGCCAGTGCCGTGAAATATCAAGAGCCACCAGGTATACAACCAGGTAAACTCCAATTTTAAGAAGCTCTTCGAGGGCATCGCGTTTGTGAACGGCGACGAAGAAAGAAACAAAGTAAGCGGCAAACAGCACCAGCAGGCAGATATCCAGCGGTGTTTCAAACAGCCGGCTGTCTTTACTGGCAACCCTGAACGCGCCCCACAAAATTAACAGGCCGAAGACCAGTACCTGGGCCTGCAGCAGTTCACGGGGGAAAAAGAGGCCGCGCTGAAAGGGCCCGACGAATACCAGTAATGCTATTACGGCCAGCATAAGGAGCAGGATAATTTTTTCCGCCTGCCCGCTAAACAGGCTGCTTTTAACGGGGCGTTTAGCTTTATTTTTCGGTTTTGATTTTGCGCTTTTACGGGACAAACGGTTACCCTCCGATACTTCTTTCTTTCCGGTTGATTAAGGCTTCAGGTAAAAAACCCTGCCTGCTTATTATAGCCTTTTCACGGCAAAAGAAAAATAGCCTTTCTGCAAATGCCGGGTTGTAAAGCTCTGTCCTGTCGTTAAAAGGCTGCCCGGAATAGCGGACAGCCTTATTTTGGTTTACTGCTTTTATCCCGGGCAGGTTAACCCGGCAACAGGGAACCTATTCTTCGTAAATATCGTCAGGGACGTTGGCTTCGTAAGTATTATCATCCGCTCCCTGGAGGGACGCTCCCTCGGAAGTGTAGGCAGCTCCGCCCTGGCTGGCCCTGTTGTTTTCAAAGCTGTTGTTGATTAAGGTAACGACCGCATCCATCAGGGCATAAATGGCTCCGCCGTGGCGCCGCGCATCGTTATTCCGGAATGTATTATCTTCCAGGGTCGGCGAGGATTCCTGGATAAACATTGCAGCGCCGTTACGTTCAGACTGGTTTTCGGCAATGATGTTGCCCGAAATGGTCACCTCGGGGCATTCGTTAATCAGGAACCCGCCCCCGAGCCTGGCCGAATTATCGGAGATTTCATTTCCGATTATCAGCGGCGAGGAATCCATGTATATAGCAAACCCGCCGCCCGCGTCAGCTTCATTACCGATAATCAGGTTGTCCCGGAGCTCGGGCGAAGATTCAAGGTAAATGGCAAGTCCGCCGCCGGAAGGCCCGGCCCGGTTATCTGATATGTCGTTAGCGGTAATCACCGGAGAAGCGCCGATCAGGAACAGGCCGCCTCCGGCATTGTTGGCGGCATTGTTAATGATCAGGTTATTGTCGATTACGGGACTGCTTTCGAATATCGAGAAGGCCCCGCCGCTTTCAGCCTTGTTATCTGAGATGGTATTGCCTTCTATAACCGAAGGCCCATCGCCCTGGCCGCTGATCGCAAGCCCGCCGCCGCTGCGGCCGGCCGAGTTATTGACAATATCATTGCCGGTAATGGTTCCCGCCGAGTTGGCCAGGAAAACGCCGCCCCCGCCGCCGGTGGAGAGGTTGTTATTAATCCGGTTATCTTCAATAACCGGGGATGAGTTATAGGACAGGATTGCCCCGCCCCGTTCGGCCACGTTGTCAACCAGGATGTTTTTGGTAATTGTCGGTGAGCTGCCGTTTAAAATGATAATCCCACCGCCGTAAAGCGAGGGCACTTCCTGCATCTCGCCTTCAATTTCGAATTCGAGAATTTCCATACTACCGCTGCCGCCGGTTAAGGTAAAGCCGCTTAATATCGCCGCTTCGCTCTCCCCGTTCTTAAAGGAAACCACGGAGTCGACCCCGCCGGCATCGATGATCGTTTCCTGGACGATCTCGCTGTCATCGGGATCCAGGCTGCGGACGGTTATATTTTTCCCGCCAAAGTTAATCCGTTCATTATAGGTGCCCGGCCTTACAACAATTTCATCACCATCTTCTGCTGCATCTATTGCTTCCTGGATAGTAGCAAAATCATCGGGAACCATTAATGCCCCCTCTACTACTTCCGTGTTCTCTCCGTCACAGGCAGATATAAAACCTGCAAGGGCCACAACCAGAATTACAATCATCGGGAAATATAGTGGATGCTTGCGCTTGATACTCGTCATTAACAGACCTCCATTCAGCCATTATAAAGCTATTATGACAAAGGTTTTCAGGCATATTACCGGGCCCGAAAACCTTTAGCTGGTGGACGTGAGGGGATTCGAACCCCTGACCTCTTGAATGCGAGCCAAGTGCTCTCCCAGCTGAGCTACACGCCCCCGCCATTTAAATTCATAACTCCATATATAAAAAGCATTCACGGGCCAACTGCCGCTAAGTGTCGTAATAGTATCTGACTGACCGGGCCTGCGCCTCCGCTGCTGACAGATCGCGGCACCCCGGAATGCTTATCTTTTGATATTATAGCACAGAAAAAATAAAGGTCAAAAGTTAGATTGCCGCTGATTAGCCGGTTAATTTATCTTTCCAGTGAAAGACAACGGAACCTGCAAAAAGGTTCCCCGGTGACAAACCGGAGTACCGGTTCACTGTCATTGCCGGAGCTGCAAAAAGGGACGGGGGCTTTAGGTAAGGCTTTTTCTAAAGGCGAGACTCTTCATACTTACAGGTTATTTTCGCTCTTCCCTGCAGTACGGCAGAGCTGCTCCACTTCCGCTGCCCGGTTTGTTTATGATATACTTATTATGAAAGTTTAAACTATTGGCACTAAACTTCAAGGAGGTTAATGCAAATGAGAATCCTGGTATGCACCGACGGATCTGAGCAAAGCCAAAAAGCCCTGGAAACAGCTTCCCTGATTGCCGAAGGGCCGAACTTTAACGAAGTGGCGATAGTGCATGTTGATGAAGGCCAGCCCCACCATTCATTTTTCCCGCTGGGCGAAGGAACGATCACAACCGACAAGGAAATGGAAGAATTCAGAGAATGGCAGAAAAACTATAATGAAAAGCGGCAAAAGATTTTATCGGATGCCCTGGAAATTTTTGAAAAGAAAAATATCACGGCCCGCACGATCCTCAAGGAAGGCCGGGCCGCAGAAGGCATTCTCGAGGCAGCTTCCGAGGAGGGATCCGCCATGATCATTATAGGCAGCAGGGGCCTGAGCGGCCTGAAGAAAGCATTTATCGGCAGCGTGAGCAATGCCGTTCTGCAGGAAGCAAAAAATTGCTCCGTGGTCGTGGTAAAATAGTTTCCCCGGACCCGGGCCGAAATTAAATACGCTCTTTTTAAGGGTAAAGTTAAAATTCCCGTAGCCAGGCAAAAATACTCCGGGCGGCTGTTTCTACGATGCAGCCGCCCGGGGTTCAATTCGAACCGGACCGGGCACGAAGGCGCTTAATAAGCCCGCTGCCGGCTTCACCCCTGAAGACCGGAAAAGCTCTTGTATAAAGAGCTTTTTATTTTTTCATGGTACAGTGCCGGGCC
>SLSE01000112.1 GCA_007130585.1 Syntrophomonadaceae bacterium
ATGATGAGCCACCCCTCAATAGAGGAGTGGCAGGTAGAAATGCGAAAACGTAATGACGATCCTTTCGATCTTGATGAAATTTACCTATATGTTGCTACCACTGGAGAAGTCGATCGCGATAAGCTGGCTGCTGACCTGAAACAAAAAGTGCTCCGGGATACTGAAGTATCCCTGACCGATATTATCTTTAAGAGCGTCCCCGAGCTTGTTTCCCAGCTCGGCATGGAAACCGAGCTTAAAGAAAAAAGAATCCTTGATAACAGGCCCAGCAACTAACTAAAGAGGAATGATCGACGAAAGGAGGCAAAGCATGCAGGCTTGGAGTAAGTTAAGTAAAATGCCGGCACCGGCGATCAGGAAATTGCAAAATGAGCTGCTGCAAAAGATGCTCAGCGAAGAGCTGGCTGTCAGGCATCCTTATTACCGTGAACTGTTTAAAAAGGAAAATATTAATCCGGCTGATATCAAGGGGGTTGAAGATTTAAATAAACTGCCCTTTACGGATAAAAAAGATGTTCTGGCCCCGGAAGATGATCCCCTGTATCCTAAGAAATTTGTTTTGGAAACACCTGCCGGGGAGGAACAGAAGGGCAAGAAGAAAGGATTCTCCCTGTTCGGTAAAAAAGATACAGGCCCCGATCCAGCCGACTATAAGTTTTTCACCCTGTATTTTACGGCCGGCCGGACAGCAAAGCCTGTTCCCATGGAGTATACTCACTACGACCTTGATAACCTCCGGGAAGCAGGCGCCAGGGCTTTTGACATCCTCGAGCTGACCCGCGACGATACGTTGATCAACGCCTTTACATTTGCCCCGAATGCATATTTCTGGCAAATGTTTTACAGCACCATCGGCACCGGGAGTACAGCCCTGCAGACGGGAGGCGGCAAGGTCCTGGGCATGGAAAAAATCCTGAAAGCCATGGACAGCATGGAAGCCCCTGTCCTGGTCTGCGCTCCGGGTTATGCCAGGTTTGCCCTGCAGACCCTGGATCATTTTGGTTTTAGCGCCTCCAATCTTGAGCGAATTGTAATCGGAATTGACTATGCCCCGCAGTCCGCCGTGGATAGAATCAGCGGACTGATGAAGGCTGTCGGGGCTAAGGATACAAAGGTGCAGCGGATGTATTTCGTTTCAGAGGCCAAGTCCGGGTGGGCTGAGTGCGGACCCGGCACCGGTTACCACACCAACCCGGATCATGTCCTGGTCGAAGTCGTCGACCCCGAAAGCGGGAAAGTTCTCGGGGAAGGTGAAAAAGGTGAAGTTGTGGTAACCATGCTTGACGGACGGGGAACTGTGTTTCTGCGCTTCCGGACGGGCGATATTGCCACCGGCGGGATCACTACCGAACCATGTCCTCACTGCAAGCGTACTGTGCCTCGAATCATGGGCGATATAGAACGCAAAGGCCTTTACCTGGAGCTCCAGGGCAAAGATGGCCCTGTCCGGTTTAACGCCAACAAACTCCGTGAAATGATGTTTGCCCGGGAAGGCGTTCTGCTCTGGTATGCTGAGATCAACCCCGGTGAATCCGGCGAAAGCGTGAAAGTTGTGCTAAAAGGCACCTCGGGATCGGATGAAGAAAAACTTCTGGTTGCCGTCCAAGAGGAACTGCAAAATGAATTCAGCGTCCCCCTGGAGGTTGAAAGCAGCACCCTGGATGCGGTTGCCAACAAAATTGGCCTGGAAAAATTCATTACAGAACAGGTCATATTTGACAATCGGAGCAGCTAAATTACCCTGCCCAAGAAAAGCTGTAAGCCCCTGCTTAAGCGGGGGCTTACTTGTCGAATTATTCACAAGGCAGTGTTTAAAGCTTTTCAAGGAAGGCTGATGATGATATAATTGGAAAGCGAAACGCTGTAATTATTTCAATATATTTCAAAAAGTTTTGAAAGAAGGGCAGGTGTTAACTTGAGTAGTTTACCGGAACCAGTTAACCTGGATACAATTGCCAACAATCTTGCCGATGCCGTATTTTTAGTTGATCGGGAGACGAAAGTGGTCTGGCTGAACCAGGTGGCCGAGGAGTTTTTTCATGCCAGCTTTCAAAAAGCGCGCGGAGAAAAAATAGCCGAATTAACGGCCATTACCAAGCTGGAAGAGCTGCTGGGAGATGTTTTTGAACAGCAGACTGCGCTGAAATGTTCATATGAAGAAGCCTCAGTTAAAGTAAAAAGACTTGATCAGCGCTACTTTTTTAAAATCGCAATTAACCCGGTATTTCATCAGGAAAAACTCTGGGGTGCCCTGGTGCAGCTTACCGATGTAACACGCTTTCATGAAATGGAAAAGATTAAAACAGATTTTGTATCAATCGTTTCGCATGAATTCCGGACCCCGCTCACCACGATCATTGTTGGCGTGGAAATGCTAAAGGAAGGCATGCTGGGTGATCTTACACCCCGGGGCAAAGAAGTCCTTGAAGCAATCGGGGCCGACTGCGAAAGGCTCAACAGGCTGATTGACAACCTGATGGAGCTTTCCCGCATCGAGTCGGGCACAATATATGTTGAGGCAGAACCCACCGACGTTAACGACCTGGTCCAGGAAGCTGTGCGTCCGCTTAAAATTCAGTCGGACAAACAGGACATTGAACTGATTACGGATCTGCCGCCGGAACTTCCGCCGGTTGCTGCTGATTTCAATAAAGCGGTCTGGGTTCTGGCCAACCTGGTAGGGAACGCCATGCGCTACACTGATCCGGGAGGCACTATAACCGTCAGGGTAAGGCAGCGCGGCAAGCGGCTCTTCTTCTCCGTCGAAGATACCGGAAGCGGAATTCCGAAGGAACACCAGGATAAAATATTCCGCAAGTACGTACAGGTCAGCGGGCCCGGGCGCAAAGGAGCTGGCGGTGTGGGCCTGGGCCTGGCAATTGCGAAGGATATAGTAATGGCTCATGGTGGTGAAATTTGGGTTGACAGCGAAGTGGGGAAAGGAACTACCTTTACCTTTACTTTTCCGGTGTACATGGGGAACGAATCTGTTACGCTGCCAGAAGCAGAAACTGAAGGAGGCTAAAGTATGGGCAAAAAGGTCCTGCTTGTAGAAGATGAAAAAAATGTAATCCTCGGGGTGCGCACCTGCCTTGATGCTGTCGGTTACGATGTAGAAATAGTCGAAGACGGAGAAGAGGCCTTAAATTCGGTAAGCAGGGAACATCCGGATCTTATTTTGCTTGACCTCCTGCTGCCCAAGGTAGACGGCTTCGAAGTGCTGAAAACCCTGAAAGACAAAGAAGAGACCAGTACTATCCCGATCATTGTTCTGACCGCAAAAGCTGAAGAAACAGACCGCCAGAGAGCCATGGATCTGGGGGCGGATGATTATATGACCAAGCCTTTCAAACCCCAGGAATTGTGGGATGTACTGAAAGGTTACCTGCCTGAAGCTTAAGGTAGCCGGGCGTAAAATATCTAAACCTGTCACTTAAAGGGCACAGCTCGCTGTGCCCTTTAACGAATATATCTACAGCACCGTTTTAACCTTTACAGGAGGTTTTCCATGTTTGCCAGCAGTCCTGCTTATGAACAGGGTCCGATCCGCCCGCCGAGTGAAGCCGGCAGCCTTCTGCTAAGGCTTACCCGAAACTGCCCCTGGAACCGTTGCCTGTTCTGCCCTGTTTACAAGGGTGACAAATTTAGCAGGCGCAGCCTCGATGAAATAAAAAATGATATCGGATCGATGGCTGAAGCGGCAGAGAAAATTAGAATATTATCCCTGGAATCCGGCTTTGGTGGAGAAGTAAACCGCCAGGTGGCGGCGAAAGTTCAAGCCGGGCATCCGGATCTTTTCCAGGTTGCTTTCTGGTTGTTTCGCGGCGGGGAAAATGTTTTCCTCCAGGATGGAGACAGCCTTTTGCTCCCCGTGGATGACCTGGTCGAGGCATTAAGGTTCTTAAAGGAAAAATTTCCTTCAATAACCAGGATAACAACCTATGCCCGCTCAAGAACTTTACTGCGCCGCTCCGTTGAAGATTTCAGGCGCCTTAAAAAAGCGGGATTAAGCCGTATCCATGTCGGGCTGGAAAGCGGCAATGACGCAGTCCTGGAATACATGCAAAAAGGGGTCAGCGGGGCGCAGCATGTTGAGGCCGGCAAAAGAGTGAAGGCAGCCGGACTGTCTTTAAGCGAATATGTCATCCTGGGGCTGGGAGGCAAGAAAATGTGGCGGGATCATGCCCTTGATTCAGCCCGGGTATTAAATGCAATCAACCCTGACTATATCAGGGTGAGAACCCTGGCTGTTCCTTCGGCAAGCCCCCTTTATGAAAAAGTACGGAACGGCGAATTTGAATTAATGCCCGATGATGATGTTATCAGGGAAGAAAAGTTATTTATTGAAAGGCTGCAGGGCATTGACAGCTATTTTTACAGTGACCATATCCTGAACCTGCTGGAAGAGGTTAACGGCAAACTGCCGGAAGATAAAAATTCTATGCTCGAAGTAATCGACCGCTACCTGCAGTTGCCTGCTGTTGAAAGAGAACAGTTCTGCCTGGGCAGAAGAACCGGTTACTTCAGGACAATTGACGACATGCAAAACGCATCTTTATCCAAGCCTGTTGAGAAGAGCTATCGACAGCTGCAGGAAAAGGGCATCTCTGTAGATGAGTATATAAAAAAACTAATGCTCCGCTTCATTTAAGCGCCGGGGGTGAACATTTTTGAGGGTTGCAATCTGTTTAATGGAGCTGCATATTCCGGGCAAGACTTCCCTGAAGGCCAAGCGCCAGGTAATAAAAAGTATAGTTCAGCGTTTACGCAACCAGTTCAATGTTTCGGTTTCAGAAGTCGGCAGCCAACAGGATCTGTGGCAACGGGCCGATCTCGGCATGGCGGTTGTATGCCACAACGGCGGGGGAGCGGATCGGATCATGGAAAAAATATTTACTTTTGTGGAACAGGAAAACAGCGTCGAAATAATATCTTCCCGGGTGGAAATATATTAAAAAGGAGCAGGACAATGTTTACCATAAAAAAAATAACAGATCTTGCCCATCATGCTGTAAGGCCGGTGATCCAGGCGGGCGATGTTGTGATAGATGCAACTGCCGGCAACGGGCTGGATACGGTGTTTCTGGCTCAACAGACCGGCCCCGGCGGACACGTTTATGCTTTTGATATCCAGGAAGAAGCTTTAGAAAGCACCGCTGCTAAGCTGAAGGAGAGTAACCTGGAAAAATGGGTTACCCTGATCCTGGACGGGCATGAGAATATGGCGGAGTATGTCAATGGGCCCGTTTCGGTAATTATGTATAACCTGGGATACCTTCCCGGGGCAGGCAGCAGAATATCAACCAGGTTCGATACCACACTGCGCAGCTTTCAGCAGGCCCTGGCTTTATTAAAACCGGAAGGGATGATATCGATAGTCCTGTACCCGGGTCACCGGCAGGGAAAACTGGAGAAAGAAGGGCTGCTGAAGGTGTTTGAAGAACTTCCTCCATCAGAGTACCTTGTACTGCATCAATGCTACCTGAATAAAAGCAGCGAACCTCCCGAACTGGTTGTAATCCAGAAGATACTTTTTCCAGGCAGCTGATAACCTGAAAAGGGTTTTACTCAGGATTTGTCGAAAAAGTGCTTTATCTCGAAATTAAATCTGGTGAAGAAGCGAGGCTTTGTTAAACTGAAATTTAAATGGCAGCTGGTAGAAAATGAACTTGCTCTTGTTGAGGAGCGCCTGAGGCAGGTTGTTGAAACGGCAGGCCCTGAAATAAATGAAGTCGGCGACTATATATTTAACGGCACCGGCAAAAGAATTCGCCCCGCCTTATTTCTGATCGCCGCCTATCGCAGCGAAAAAGCCTTGCTGTCGCTGGTTGACGCTGCTGCAGCTCTTGAATTGATGCACACGGCCTCCCTTCTGCACGACGATGTAATAGATCAGGCTTCTACCCGCAGGGGTAAAGACGCGGTTCATATCCGGTGGAGCAACAAAATATCTGTCTTAAGCGGGGACTATCTTTTGAGTCAGGCTTTCCAGATGCTTGTCGACTACGAAGATTGGCGCTTGATGAATATAGTCGTTAATATCGTGAAAAATATGGCCGAAGGGGAAGTTGAGCAGGCTTTTGCCAGTCAAACCGACCCGGACCTGGAAGCGCGCTATTTTAAATGGATCGGCAAAAAAAGCGCCTCTTTCTTTGCCGGCTGCTGCAGGGCCGGCAGTCTTCTCGGAGGCGATGATTACCAGGAACAGTCGTTATGGTCTGAGTATGGTTACAACCTGGGCATTGCTTTTCAGCTGGTAGATGATCTGCTTGATTATACAGGCGAAGGTAAAATAACCGGTAAGCCCCTTTACGGCGATCTTAACAACAAGGTTATCACTCTCCCCCTGATCAGGACCCTTAACCAAAACTCCGAACAGGGGTCCATAAACCGCCTGCTCCAGGATGACGAAGCCACGGTCAGCCAGGTTGGCGCGGTTGCCCAGACTGTCCTGGAAGGTGACGGCCCGGCTTATACCTATAGTAAAGCCGAAGAGCATGCCCGGCGCGCCATAGCAACCATGAAGAGGTTTCAACCGCTTAACCGTTACAAGAGCGCAGTTTTGGAACAGCTGACCCATGATTTACTGCTTCGTAAAATGTAGCAGCAGCTAATGCGATATCATTTTTATAAAAAGCGGTATTGGAGGGCGAATATATGCCAGAGCGTATCATTTCAAAGTCTGTTATAAAAAGGTTACCGGTATATCTCCGTATCCTGGATCAGTTAATTCAGCGCCGGGTGGACATGGTGTCATCAAAAGAACTGAGCGTTGAATCGGGTTTTACTGCCGAGCAAATCCGTAAAGACCTGGCCTACTTTGGAGCGTTTGGTACGCGCGGAGCGGGTTATAACACGGCTTTTCTCAGGGAAAAAATAATTAAGATTATCGGTCTTGACAAGAAGATTGATACAGTTGTGATCGGGGCCGGCAACCTGGGTACCGCCCTGACCCGCTATAATTCGTCAAAAAACCCCTACATTAATGTTACCGCTGTTTTCGATCGGGATTCCCGGCTGGTGGGTAAAAAGATTGATGAAATTGAGATCCATTCAATCGATGAAGCCCCGGATTATATTGAAAACAATAACATCAGGGTGGCCATTATCTCCGTACCTGCTGCTGCGGCCCAGGAAGTTGCCGATCTGGTCAGCAGGCACGGGGTTAAGGCGATCCTTAATTTTGCCCCGGTAAAGCTAAATGTTCCTGAAGATGTTCATGTGCACAACGCAGATTTAACCATAGAACTGCAAAGCCTTATCTATTACAGTTCTCCTGAAGAGGATCGCCTGGAGAGGTTGAAAAAGGAAACAAAAGGCGGCAAGG
>SLSE01000141.1 GCA_007130585.1 Syntrophomonadaceae bacterium
AGGGAAAAGGAAGTTTTCAAGCTGATGATCAAAAACCGCAGCCGGCTGGTCATTGCCGAAACCTTACACATCAGCCCAAAAACCGTGGACAGGCACAGGAGCAACCTCCTGAAAAAGTTAAACATTCACCGGGAAAGCGATTTGCTGGAATTTGCCGCCCTGGTCGGCCTGGCAAAATCCTGAAACAAGACCCTTGAGGAAGGAGTCGCTAAAAAGGAAAAGCCCCCGGGTAAAGGGCTTTTTTGCCTGATAACAGGCAGGCAGATCATAAACTTTTGGGTAATGTGCTCATAGATCTATGGGCAGCAGATTGATTATGATCTTATTGATACAAGCTGATAACCGTATATAAACATTCTAATACCCGGACCCCAAACTTAAGGAGATGCACATGAAACCGGACAATCAGCTTTTCGGGGCAAAGCCCGTTTACATCTTGATCCTCATATTCTTGACGCTGCTGGCAGCCGGGGGACTGTACCTGCTAAGCCTGTATAATTATACTTTTTTTCACACCCTGATAGAGCTGGCGGCTATTATCACCGCCTTCGCTGTTTTTATAATCGGCTGGAACACACGCAAATTTTCCGGAAATAACATGATCATTATCCTGGCGGTCGGCTACCTGTCTGTCGGCCTGATTGATCTGCTGCATACTCTTACTTTCGAAAGCATTGGCATATTCCCCGGACTTGGTTCCAACATGGCCACACAATTTTGGATTTCCGCCCGCTATATCGAAGGGGCTGCCTTAATGCTGGCCGCCCTTTACCTGGGCGGGCAGTCGCTGATCGACCCGGGGAAATGGTTGAACGGCTTCCTGGTCACTTCCGCCCTGTTCACGGCTGCCGTTTTTTCCGGTTATTTCCCTGACAGCTACCTGGAAGGGCAGGGGCTTACCACCTTCAAAATCGCCAGTGAATATATTATTTCAGCAGTTATAATTGCGGCCGGTTTGATCCTGTGGAAAAAAAGAGACCTCCTCGAAAAAAACATTCTCAGCCTGCTGCTTTTTGCCGGCGCTTTCACCGTTATGTCAGAGATGTCATTTACACTTTACGATGATGTGCAGGGGTTTTTCAACTACCTGGGTCATATTTTTAAGCTTTTCTCTATTGTCCTGCTTTATAATGCCCTGGTTCACAAGTCGCTGACAAACCCCTTTCAATTTCTTTTCGGTGAGGTTGCCGATATTAATAAAAAATTGGCCGGGAGTGAAAAAAAGTTCAGGGATCTGGTTGAACAGAGTACCGACTGGGTCTGGGAAACCGATCCTGATGGCAGGTATATTTACTCGAACCCCCGGGCTGAAGCGCTTACCGGCTATAGCCTTAACGAAATCCTGGGCAGTCCCTTTACTGATTTTATGGAGCCAGATGAAGCCAGCAAAAATATTGAATTCCTGAGAGAGGTAGCCGCGGAACGGAAACCGTTCTTCCGGGTTGAAAACACCCTTCTTCACAAAGACGGACACCCGCTGATTTTTGAGTCCAGCGGCACCCCGATAATTGGTGGGCAGGGAGAATTATGCGGTTACCGCGGTATTACCAGGAATATTACCAGGCATAAAATGAAAGAAAATGAACTGATCCAGGCCCGGGAAAAAGCGGGCGAGGCGCTCCGCGCCAAGAGCAATTTCCTGGCCAGGATGTCCCACGAGATCCGCAACCCGATCAATGTAATTATGGGCACCTCGGAAATCCTCGCTGAGAGCGAATTAACCCCTGCGCAAAAAGAATGGGCGGAAATGGTCAAAGACTCTGCCGGTACTCTGCTGGATATGTTAACCGGCATCCTCGATTATTCAGAAGCCGATTCCGGAAACCTGACCCTTGATCATACAGATTTAAATCTATCCAGCCTGGTGGAAGATACGGTTAGTTCTTATAAAGTAAAAGCCGGTGAAAAGGGTCTGCAATTATCCTTTCACGCCGACCGCGATATTCCCGGCAGAGTGTTGGGAGATCCAGTCAGGATTCAGCAGGTCCTGGCCAGCCTGCTCGACAATGCAATAAAGTATACAGCCCGGGGAAATATAACTGTAAAGGTGCAGCCCGCCACTACGGCCAGGTTTAAGGTTGATGAAAGCGCAGCAGGCGGGAAACCGGAAACATTCCCGGTTCACTTTTCCGTACAGGATGAAGGGATCGGTTTGCAGCCGGACCAGGTTGACTATATATTCGAAGGCTTCAGCCAGCCCGACACCGGTGAAATGAACGGTCAGGAGGGGCCCGGCATAGGGCTGCCTTTATCAAAAAAACTGGTCGAGCTGATGGGAGGATCTATAGGGGTTAATAGTTCATTAAACAAGGGGAGCACATTCTACTTTACGATCCCCTTTGCCCTGCCCGGCGAAACTGACAGGCTGCCGGAGCCGCGTCCCGCTGAAAAATCTCCCCGCATTAAAACATCGACTGGCCACGCAAAAAGCTTGAATATTTTGCTGGTGGAAGATAAACCCATGAATCAGAAGCTGGCAGAGTTTATCCTGAAGAAAAACGGGCATGACGTGACCAAGGCTAAAAATGGCAGAGAGGCACTGACGACACTTGAGAGCCGGAAATTCGATCTTATCCTAATGGATATTCATATGCCGGAAATGGACGGGCTGGAGGCAACTTCCCGGATCAGGGCCGCTGAAGAAAAATTGAACCGCTACACTCCCATTATCGCCATGACCGCTTATGCCATGCAGGAAGACCTGACCAGATGCCTGCTGGCCGGCATGGATTACTGTGTGACCAAACCGATCAATACTGCTGAATTATACCACGCCCTGGAAACTGTAATGAAAAACATACCGTCACATACCGGCGATCAGGCAGTTCCGCCTGATAGTCTAAAGAACATGCTCGAAAGGGTTGACGGGAACCAGGATCTAATGGAAGAATTAGCTAATATGTTCTTTGAAGATTACCCGCATGACCTGGCGGCACTCAAAGAGGCGCTGGAAACCAGGGATGCTGAAAGATTTGCCTCTTCGGCTCACGGCCTGAAGGGAGAACTGGGCAACCTGGGTATGAACAAGGCTTTCGAAACTGTCTCTGAAGCAGAAAAACTGGCGAAGATGAATAAACTGGATGAAGCGGCCCGGCTGCTCGAGCAGCTTGAAGCAGAGGTCGCCAGCCTGGAACAATTTTTCAAACTCCCTGACTGGCGCGATTACTGTTAGTAAGACTTGCCACCTGGATGACTGACTTAAAAGCCTGTTCTAAAACGGGCTTTTTTGCATTTTAATATACAAAAATAATTACCTGAAAATGAGCACTTTGCTAATAGATCTATGAGCAAATCAATTGGTAGTATACTAATAGAATTACCGGTGGAAAGACAATCCGGAAAAGGAGCGCTGACTGATGTTGCCGGCTAAACTTTACAAACCCGTGAGCATGCTCATTATCTTGTCTGTCATTCTGTCAATAATTTTTTTGTTCCGGGCTTCCTCGATTAATTTCGTTTATCCTGTGGAGGCCGGATATGAAAATAATGAAGCCCCCGCGGTAAGCTCCCAAACCCAAACCGGGCCCTTTACACACCATTCGGCGCTGGGCCTGCTCGGTAAAAGTTTTTATGAAATCAAGGAAATCCTGGGCGAACCCGATCATGAAGGATCGAGCAATATGTACGGGCCGCATAATTACATCAGTTATGATTATAAAGCAGGAACCGTGCGTTTTAATTCTCCACAGGGGCTGAATGAGAACCTGGCGGTAAGTATCATTATGAACGGAGAACACAAAATATTCTGCGCCGGGTTGGATATGAGCTTATCTGAAATTGAGGAAATCCTGGGAAAACCCGACTTCGGTCCGGAAACAGGCGTTGACGGGCTATATCACACGGTTTATTATCTTGGAGAAATAAAAAACCAGGTGCCGGAAGTATTTATCAGCTTTTCGGCCGAGGATATCGAGGGAGAAATCCTGGAGGCTTTTATAAAGTGGGAAGCCTTTGATTATAATTACGGGGACCGCAACAGCGCTGCGGGTTTTCAGCTCTAGGCTTTAACCCTTTTTGATAAGACAAAGAATCCAGTAAATAGCAGCACCCCCGAATCTGCATTTGAAAATCTCTCCCTATCCCGGCATAAACATTACCAGTGAATTTTAAAATAATTGGCCTCTTCTTTATTCGGCTTCACAAGTTCTTCCAATTCTTTTAATTCCACGCTGCTAAGCGGTTCAAAGTTAGCTGCAACCCGGGTATTTTCATCCACTTCGTCCACTTCTGAAATACTGATAATGGCATTGCTGACCGGGAAGGAAAGAACGTATCCCAGGGCCTGTTTCATTGAAGTCAGGCCGTCTTTACGGAAAATCCGCCCGGTTGCTGTAACTTTCATCGCTATTATTCCCATTTCCATTTTAACTGCTTCTTTCAGTAATTTTTCCTGGAAGGGGTCGTAGTGGATATCGCCGGCGTTTAAAGTCATCAGCAGGGTATCAAATGGATATTCCCTAATCCCCCGCAAAAGGATCCCGGAATTGCTGTGTCCTGTCAGGCCAAGAAAGCGAATTACTCCCTCATCGCGCAGCTTTTCCAGCGCTTTAACCGCCCCATCTTTCCCGAAAGCTTTATCCAGGTCTTCGTTTGTCCGAACGTTGTGAACTTGATAAAGATCAAGATAATCGGTTTGCAAATTACCCAGGCTGTTTTCCAGCAGCTTCATGGTTCCGTCATACGTACGGTCCAGGGTCTTGGTTGCCAGGTAGACCTCGCTGCGGCGGGATTTCATTACCCGGCCAATGTTTTTTTCACTTTGCCCGCTGCCGTAAGTCGGAGCTGTATCCAGGTAATTAACGCCAAGATCTATGGCACGGTTAATTATGTTTTCCGCCTCATCGGGGCAGTTGGGTTTTTCAAGGGCCCCTTCACCACCCAGGCCAAAAAGGGTCACGGACAGGCCTGTTCTGCCTAATTCCCGTTTTGGAATCATTAAAATACCCTCCTTTGGCAGGGTTTTTTAAGGGTTCTAATATCACTATATCACGAAAGATATAAGAAAGTTAAGGACTGTCTTTTCACTCACCGTGAAAACCATGCGAAAACTATCCACCATGAAAAACTTTTAACGCAGTTTTTGGTCGCCCTGCCTGGCAGCCGGTGCTCATAACCTCATAAGCATTCGGCAATGGCCGTCATGCGGGCCAGCAGCGGGACTTCTTCTCCCTCCCCTTATCGCCAACCTTTCCTTCCGACTGAAGGTTACGCTTCCGTTATGGTGCCCGTTAAAATATAATTAAATCAGAAGGAAATGTACTGCTCCTTTAGGAGGTAGAATTATGAAAGATAATCCACAAGCTCCCGGGATGGATAGAAACTGGGAAGATACTGCCAGGCAGATACACCGTTTTATAGCCAGGCAGGTTGATTCAACAAATACCGGCGGTGTGGTAGCAGGTATCAGTGGCGGCCTCGATTCTGCTGTGTTAGCATTTCTGGCAGCAAAAGCGCTGGCTTCTGAAGCGGGTACAAGATATTAGCGAGATTTTTTCTACCTAGGCGCTGCATGCTTTGCCGGGGGGAACAGGTAATTGGTATAATGAAAGTAAAAGGTGAGGAGGTGTGCTAAGTGGCTGTTGTGGAAATATCGGTAGTGCCCCTCGGAACGGGGAATACCAGCCTGAGCCGCTATGTAGCGGCATGCGAAAAGGAACTGCGGGAGAACGGTGAAGGCCTGAAGTACGAACTTACTGCCATGGGAACCATTATCGAGGGCGACCTGGACAGGATATTGGAGATGGCAAGACGTCTGCACGAAGTTCCCTTTAATGAAGGCATCCGCAGGGTCAGCACAATTATCAGGATCGATGACCGCAGGGACAAAGAGGTTTCCATTGAACAAAAAGTAAAATCGGTAGAAGATATATTAAACAGGGAAAGCTGATGTCTCTTGCCTGGCTGCCGGCCTGCTAATTAATACCGGAAGTCGCCAGGCCGGTGTTTATTTTAGGGCCAGATTGGATCATGAGCCTGGACAGCGCCGGCGAAAAAGCCGGGTGCGGGACTGGAGGCATACTTTTTTTCAACCGCGATAAAAGCCGGACCGCTTCTTAATACAGGTTATATTGTTTCAATATTGCCCTCCTGTCTTTCCAGTCCGGCATCCTGCCGGCCAGGTAGCTGTAAAATGCCGCATCGTGCCTGCGGTGCCTGAAATGGGTTAATTCATGCAGGACTACGTAATCAATGCAGGCCGGCGGGGTTTTTAACAGTTCGGCGTTCAGGGTAATCTTCCGTTTATGAGGGGTGCACGACCCCCACCGGGTTTTCATAGTCCTGATTGTAAGGGAAGGCTTTTCAATGTCATCACCGGTCACAAGGGGGTAAATCCTGTCCAGCGAACAGTTAAAAACCAGGACGGCCTGTTTTTTTGACCAGTTCTTAAAAAGAGCTTCTTTTAAACTGTAATCTGCTTCGTCTTTTATATAAAAACGGAATTCCCCGCCGTCAAAAATAACCTCTTCGCCGTTTTCAACCCGGACAACCTGCAGGGGATAGCGGCGGCCGAGATATTCAATTATTTCCCCGGCAATAAATTCGCGTTTGCCGGAAACGGCACGCGCCTCTTCGAAGCGCCCGACATGATGGATTATCCAGGCAGCTTTTTCAATGACCACATGTTCAATTTTCTCATAAGGGACCTGCCCGCCGGCGGAAACAACGACAGTTGTGTCGGGACGAATCCTGATGTTTATATTTTTTACTTTTTTGCGGTGCAAAATGAATGGAATTGTTGCACCATTATGCTTTACCACGCGTTTTTCCATGATCGCCACCCTGATATTAAGTTACTCTCCGCAATCCGTGGTTTTGAGCCATTAGAATTCTTCAAAATCTAATATACCATATTCAGGCCCGGAACCACCAAACATTTTGACGCTCAATTAGCGGTAATGATATGATTAATTTAGAATCTTTGACTCAATATCAAAAATTAGCAGGGAGGAACTACGTGATGAGCAATCAGAAGAAACAGGCGGAAGCGACTGTCAATGAAACCGATGTAATTATGCTCGGTGTCGGGACCAGCGGAGAGGATCTCTCGCTCCAGCTGCTGGATGCCGGACTTGAAGTGGTCGGAATTGAGGCCAGCCTGGTAGGAGGAACATGTCCTTTCTACGGATGCCTCCCTTCGAAAATGATGGTTCGCTCCGCAAACCTTCTGAAAGAAGCCGGGCGGGTCAACGGCATGTCCGGCCGGGCCAGCGCAACTGCTGACTGGAAGCAGGTTGCAGAACGGGTCCGCCAGCTGACCGGGGGCTGGGACGACTCAGGTGGAGTAGATCGTTACAA
>SLSE01000102.1 GCA_007130585.1 Syntrophomonadaceae bacterium
AAAATTGAGGGAAGCCACCTGCTGGTGGCAGCCGGGCGGGTTCCTGCTGTGGAAGCTCTTAACCTGGAATCAACGGGCATTAAAACTGACGAGCGCGGCTTTATTCCCGTGAATGAGCGGTTGGAAACTGCCGTTCCAGGCGTATTTGCCACCGGTGATGTTAACGGCGGGCCTGCTTTTACTCACATATCCTATGATGACTTCAGGATTCTCAAAAAGAACCTCCTGGAGGACGGAAAGGCATCAACTACGGGAAGGCCCCTGCCCTATGTCGTTTTCATTGACCCGCAGCTAGGAAGAATAGGCCTTACCGAGAAGGCTGCCGCAGAAATAGGGCACGAGTACCTGGTGGCGAAAATGCCGGTAAGCTGGATAGCCCGGGCAATTGAAACTGATGAAACCGGTGGTTTGATGAAAGTGATCGTTGATAATAAAACCGGCCGGATCCTCGGCGCTGCAGTGCTTTGTGTTGAAGGCGGAGAAGTTATGGCCCTCCTGCAGGTAGCAATGATGGGAGGACTACACTACACGGCCCTGCGTGATGCAATATTTTCCCACCCAACCATATCCGAAGCCATGAATACACTTTTCGGGTTGATAGAGGGCTAGCGGGGTATAATAAATATGACAGCTAAAGGTCAGCTCAGGTATCAGGCGGCGCTGCACGCTGTTAACTGCGTAGATTCCGGCATGGTTATCGGGCTCGGGCACGGGAGTACTGCCCTGGAGGCGGTAAAACTGATCGCCGGGAAAATGAAAGAAGGCTCCCTCAGGGCAATACTATGCGTTCCCGCTTCCGGCGAAGTAGAAAAAACGGCGCAAGCATTGGGCCTGCCCCTCACGAGTTTAAACTGTCATCCTGCGCTGGATGTAACTATCGATGGCGCGGATGAAGTTACCCCGGAATTGAACCTGATTAAGGGCGGCGGAGGCGCGCTGCTGAGGGAAAAGATCCTGGCCCGGGCCAGCAGCCGGGAGATAATCATAGTTGACGAATCAAAGCTGTCAGAAGTCCTGGGAACAAAACACCCCTTGCCTGTGGAAGTTATATCGTTCGCGTGGCGCTACCAGGCTGCATTCCTGGCTCGTCTTGGAGCGGAAGTAAAGTTGCGCTGCACTGCAAAAGGGTCGCCGTTTACAACAGACCAGGGCCATATGATTCTTGACTGTAACTTTGGTCCGATTGCCGATCCTGTTCAACTGGCAGGCACACTGAATGAACAGGCCGGCCTGGTTGAGCACGGCCTCTTTATAGGTCTGGCAGATGATCTGATCATTGCCGGCGAAAAAGGGATTCGCCATTTGAGAAGGAAAGATCCTTGAACAGGCCCGGCCGGGACATGAGGTATCCGGGCTGCTACATTTTCTAACCGGTTGGCCGGGGCATTCGGCCCCGGCATTGTGTTTACATACCAGGAAAGGGGATTATTTACGGAATGATAATTGATGATGTAAAAAAGATTTGCGTGGTCGGAGCCGGAAACATGGGGCACCAGATTGCTTTACTGGCAGCAATCAGGGGCTACAGGGTGGGCTGTGCGGATGTCAGCGAAGAACAACTGAAGAAAGCCGAAGAGTTTGCCGCCGGGTACCTGCCCGGCCGGGTAGCCAAGGGTAAACTGACCGAAGAGCAGGCCGGACAGGCCAGGGACAACCTTTATTTTACAACCGATCTGACAGAGGCTGCCGGCGATGCGGATTATGTTATTGAGGCAGCCACCGAAAAACTTGATCTTAAAAAGATGATCTTTGAAGACCTTGACCGGATAACTCCAGCTCACGCATTACTGGCAACCAACAGTTCGTTTATAGTCAGTTCCCTGGTGGCCGGGGTTACCGGCCGGCCCGAAAAGATTTGCAACATGCACTTTTTTAACCCGGCCCTGGTTATGAAGTGCGTGGAGGTGGTTAAAGGCCCCCATACATCGGAGGAAACAGCCGAACTGGCCATGGAACTGTCCCGCCGCCTCGGCAAAGAACCTGTTAAGCTGCATAAAGAAATATACGGCTTCCTGGTTAACCGTATTCTATCGGCCATTAATAATGAAGCTTTATTTCTGCTTGATACCGGCGTTGCTTCAGAAAAGGATATCGACAGCGCGGTGGTCAATGCTCTTGGCCACCCCCTGGGTCCTTTCAGGCTTCAGGATCTGACCGGGATAGATCTTACCTATCATGTTATGATGGAGCGCTACAGGGAAACTGAAGATCCGGCCGACAAGCCGTCCCCGACCGTTGTAGAGAAGTATGTAAAGGGTGAGTGGGGGCGCAAAACCGGCAGGGGTTTCTATGATTACAGCGAAGAGTAAGAAATTCGCCGAGAAATTCATTTAACAAATATCAGCCGCTGCCCGGCTTCTAAAGGCAGGCTTGCGGCTGATATTTATTTAAAATAACTGCAGGGCATTTTATAAGCTTCTAATATTTTCAGTCTAATTAGAAGGTAAATTTTGCTGTAACCGCTGCCCTGACTGTTACTTCATCCGGCTCGATGGGGGTCGGAGCGGCATCTTCTGCCACGGGAGCTTCGAGCATTTCCTCTCTCATCCGGAATGGCGTGTAATCAGTTCTTTCTTCTTCGATGCTGTGCAGCCGGTTGATACTTTCACCGGCGCTTTCTGCTATAACTTCAGCTTTTTGCAGGGCCTGTTCGGTCGCTGCCCCGAGAGCCTGCATTTTCAATTCCTGTGGATCTTCCAGGTCAAAGTTAACATAATTTACATGGTTTGCGCCGGCCCCGATTGCAGTATCGATTATTTCTCCCACGTCATCCAGCCGGGAAGTGGATATTATTACTTCATTGGTGGCCTCGTAATATATTACCTCTTCTTCAACCCCCGGTCTTTCCCTTTCAACTGCCGGTTCTTCCACGGGCGGGCGCTGCTCTGCCGGGGGCCGCTGATCAGGCCTTACCCGCTGGCTTCGCAGCCTGTATGTGCCGGTTCTTAAATCATCTTCCTGCAGGCCGTAATCGAGCAGTGCTTCAAACACTGCGCCGGCCAGCTCTGCATTGTCCCGGGCGGCCTCTTCTGCTGAATAACTGCGTGTAACTACCCCCACGCTAATCTCGGCAATATCCGGTTCGGCGCTGATTTCTGCCTCCCCGTGGGTTTGTATAAACCGCACTTCTGCATCGTTAACCGGCCCGGCCTGGTTGTCGGAGCACCCTCCAACCAGCAGGGCCAGTGACAATACAAGTATTGGTACCAAAAAATAAATTATTCTGCGCATATTTAAAACCTTCCTTTCTCTGTCTTCGTGGGTTATACGGCACAAGTTGAAAATATTGTCTAATGTTGAGACTATATATATATTATATCATGAATTTGGATAATCGTTAACCGGCAGCTTCCTTGACACTCTATTGGAACAATGATATGAATTTTAATAGGGGTAAATTTTTATGGGGGGGTAGATTTCATGAAAGCAGCAGGCAAAGACGGCCATTCCGATCACGGCGCTCATTCCGAACAAGGTGGTCATGATAAGCATGCCGGTCACAGCCCGGAAATGTTTCGGGATAAATTTTGGGTTTCCCTGGTTTTAACCATCCCTGTCGTATTCTGGTCAGTACACGTTCAAGACCTGTTAGGCTACCGGGCGCCCACATTCCCCGGCTCGGACTGGATTCCCCCCATTCTGGGCACGATAGTTTTCATTTACGGGGGACGCGTTTTTATCGAAGGCGCCTGGCACGAGCTTAAAGCGCGCCTGCCGGGAATGATGACCCTGATTGCCCTTGCTATTTCAGTTGCATTTATTTTTTCCTGGATAGTCCAGCTTGGCTTGATTCAGGCGGAGGCGCTCTGGTGGGAACTGGCAACCCTGGTTACTATAATGCTTCTGGGCCACTGGATTGAAATGCGATCAATTACCCAGGCCCAGGGTGCGCTGGAAGAGCTGGCAAAACTCCTGCCGGATAAAGCTACCCGGATTACGGATCAGGGAGAAGAGGAAGTTACCGTAGACGAGCTTAACCAGGGTGATATCGTTCTGGTCCGCCCCGGCGAGAATATACCGGCAGACGGAATTCTGCGCAAAGGAGAAAGCGATGTAAACGAGGCCATGATTACCGGTGAGTCACGGCCGGTGAAAAAGGCGGAAGGGGACGAAGTAATTGCCGGCACAACCAACGGATCGGGTTCCCTCCGCATCGAGATCACCGGGACCGGTGAAGATACAAAACTTTCAGGTATTATGCGGCTTGTAGCCGAAGCGCAGACATCCAAGTCCAGGGCTCAGAATCTGGCTGACCGTGCCGCCAGGCTGCTCACATTCGTGGCAATAGCCTCCGGGTTGTTAACCATGGCAGCATGGCAGGTTATCGGCATGCCCCTGGATTTTACAATTGTGCGCATGGTTACTGTCCTGGTAATCGCCTGTCCTCATGCCCTGGGACTGGCTATACCGCTGGTTGTGGCTATTTCCACCACTCTCGGAGCCACGAGTGGGTTACTGGTCAGGGATCGGCTGGGCCTGGAAGAAGCCCGAAATATCGATACAGTAATTTTTGATAAAACCGGGACTCTGACGCTGGGAGAATTCCGGGTTGTTGAAATGGCAATTGCGGATGAACTGACTGAAGACGAAGCTTTAAGAATTGCCGCGGGTGTCGAAACGGAATCCGAGCACCCCATTGCCCGGGGCATAGTAAAAACAGCTGAAGATAAAAACATTGAGATCCCGGCAGCCGAACAGTTCAGGGCCATTAAAGGCAAAGGGGTTACCGCCAGGGTAGAGGGAAGAGAATATCATATGGGAGGACCTGCCTTGCTGGAGGAACAGGAGACGGATGTACCCTCTGCACTCAGCGATGCTGCCGGTAAGGCCGCCGATCGGGGCCAGGCCGCTATCTACCTGCTGCGCAACAGCGATGCAATAGCCATGTTTGCAGTTGCCGATGCAATACGGGAAGCAAGCCGGGAAGCGGTTGCAGCCCTCCAGAAGAGGGGAATCGAGGTGGCTATGCTGACCGGTGATTCGCAGGCCGTGGCTGATGCTGTGGCCGGGGAAATCGGGATCGATACGGTTTTTGCCGAAGTGCTTCCCGATGATAAAGCCTCCAGGGTGAAAGAACTTCAGGCTGGAGGGAAAAAAGTGGCCATGGTAGGGGACGGGGTAAATGATGCCCCGGCCCTGGCTACCGCTGATATCGGGATTGCGATCGGCGCCGGAACTGATGTGGCCGTGGAAGCCGGCCATATCGTCCTTGTAAGGTCCGACCCGCGCGATATTCCCAGGATTATAGATCTCTCCAGGGCAACTTACGGTAAAATGGTGCAAAATCTGTGGTGGGCGGCAGGGTATAACATTGTTGCCATTCCTTTGGCCGCCGGGGTCCTTGCTGCGTGGGGCGTTCTTCTCACCCCTGCCGTGGGGGCGGTGCTCATGTCGGCCAGCACCGTTATAGTAGCCATCAATGCCCAGTTATTAAGGAGATTGGAACTCTAAAAGGTTTTTAGAGCAGAGGAGTGCAGGGAAACTTTTAAAACCCGGTTATATTAACGAAAACAGTTATATTAACAAAGCCGGATTGTTCCGGAGCGCCTGGCGCTATGAAACGCTGTCTGAATCCGGGTCGTCAAGCAGTGAAAAAGAATAGATTGCCACACTGAGAAGCCATAAGATTAACAGCATTGCCACTATTGAACTCATTAATAATCATCCGCCTTTTATTTAGTTCCGACCCGGCTGCCTGCAAAGGAATCTCTGGTGATTCCAGGGCGCAGTAGCGCCGTGGTTTATTGTACCGGCATCTTAACTCTATGCTACCTGAAGGAATGCTCATAATTCTATTCGTATAGTGCCCATGATTTTGTGATCAAGTTCTCATTTTTCATTGCATAACCTTAATATTATTATAAAACGCAGGGACCTGGATAAGTAGTAAAGTAATAATTTATGCGTAATCCCTAATAACCGGAATGGAAAAAAATCATGACCAGGATTAAAGCTTCGATTCTTTCAATTGCTTTGTTGATTATAATGGCCGGAGCGGCAGCCTCACCGGTGCTGGCGGATATTTCGCGTCACTTTCCGGAAGCAGATCCCCAGCTTGTGAGAATGGTTATCACCCTTCCGGCATTAATGATAGTCCCATTTTCTTTCCTGACCGGTAGCCTGGCTAAAAGGTACAGGAAAAAAAGCCTGGCCCTGATCGGCCTGGCCGGCTACCTCATCGGAGGCCTGGGAGGCGGCCTGGCGGAGAGCCTGGCGGGCATCCTGCTTTTACGGGCGCTTTTGGGCGCGAGCGTGGGCATTTTGTCGCCGCTGGCTAACGGTTTAATCGCAGACTATTTCTTTAATGCGGAACGAACGAAAATGATGGGGTATTCCGCGGCTGCCAATAACCTGGGCGGCGGCCTGGCCACAATTTTGGCCGGCCTGCTGGCTACCTTTCACTGGCGGTATGCTTTCTCCATCTATGGAGTTGCTTTTGTCTCCCTGCTCCTGGTTTTATTTTTTCTACCCAAAGAATCAGGAAGAGACAAATCCGGTTTATCCGGGTACGCAGAAGCAGAACCCCCGGAAAGGGGCCGGGGTTTGCTAAAATGGTCCCTGTTTACTTTTTTGATGATCATAATATTTTTTAGTATACCGACCCATCTTGACTTCTTTATCTTTGCTGAAAACCTGGGAACCTCGGCAACCACCGGCTGGTTAATGGGGTTGCTAACTGGAGTATCCTTTGCAACGGGGATAGTCTTTCAAAGGCTGGCCGCCTATTTAAGAGATAAAACTGCCCTTGTTGCTTTTGTGTTTTTTCTGCTGGGATTTTCGATCCTGAGCTTTTTCTCACACCTGCTGTTAATAGGTGCCGCTATTGTACTTACCGGTTTTGCAATGGGAATTCTGATTCCCCTGATCATGGATTCTGTTACCAAGGAAGTCCGGGCGGAAGACACTATCTTTGCCCTGGCCGTAATAAACTTTTCTCTCTACCTCGGTCAGTTTATATCGCCCCTGGTTCCGGGGTTAATCGAGTATTTGTCAGGCGTTTCCATGATCAGGCTCCCGTTTTACGTTTCCGCCCTGATTACGCTGGTCAGTATTATCGGTATGCTGCTGGCGAAAAAACAGGTTTTTGCGCCTTCTTCATACCTTTATGAAGAAGATCAGTAAATATTAAAGCCGGCATCTCGCTGCCGGGCCTGGTTAAAAAAACCTACTCAGGGGAGCTGAATTGAAATGAGCGAACAGTATGTCTGTACGGTCTGCGGTTTTAACATGATCGGGCACTATCCTTCCAATTGCCCTTTTTGCGGGGCGCCGCGGGATAAATTTATAACCGCTGAAGAATGCTCAGAAAAATACCGTGTTGAGGGGAAAGGTGTCGCCCCGGGGGTAACCCAGCTCCGTTCACAGCCCCGCCTGGGGTATGAACATGCTGCCTACAGGGTGGAGGCCGGGGATAAAACATTCTGGGTTGACTGCCCTTCCTGCTTTGATAACTCGCTTGACCCCATTGACGTAATAACCTTTACCCACCACCACTTCCTGGGCGCTTCCAACATGTACAGGTCTCATTTTGATGCGAAAGTGCAGATTAACGGTCTTGACAGTGAAAACAAGATTGCCGAACGGTTTCCTTTTGACGACCAATTCAGCGGGGATTTTACGGAATCAGGGTTGGAGGCATTTCATATTAACGGACACACGCAGGGTTTTACAATTTATATTTTTAAGGATGTCCTGTTCCTTTGCGACTATGTTTTTGTTAAACCCGAGAGGATGAAATTTAATCCTTACGGGCCTCCCGGAGAGACCCGGGAGGGGGCAAAAAAAATAAAGGAAATAGTTGGCTCAAGAAGCATCTCGGTTGTCTGCGGTTACGACTACGTGGAAAACTACCCGGAGTGGTGGGCTAAATTTACCCAACTGGTATAAAGGTCCTTTTCCCGGGTTAAGGCCACGTCCGGGGCGAAAGGGAGGTGTTGTTACTTGGAACCGGGAATCTGGGGCGCGGTAATTCTTTCACTGGTAGTTTACTTTTTTGTGCTTCTGCCGCAGTTCAGGCTGAGCAGGCGGAAGGCTGTGTTCATAAAGGGAAAAAAGAGAAAGGAAGGAGGTTTTGATATGTCCGGCGAGGCATTCAAAAAATATATTGGTCAGGATTGCCAGATTATTACCATGCTTGAAGGTAAGATTAACGGTAAAATATCCGCTGTAGAGGGAAACTGGGTTGAAATCGAAGAAAAAAACAATAAGGTATTGATCAATACTGAATACATTGAAAGGTTTATTCTTCCGCCTTCCAGGATTGGTTAATAAAACCGAACAGTTTCGCAGGTTTAAGCTTTTATTTTCGATTTTGCATATGTTGACTGTGAAAGTGGAAACGAGGAGAGGATCTGAACATTTAAAGAGGTGAGTTGTAAAAAAAGAAAATAATCGGACTGCAGGTAATATCCTTAATGGGACCGGTATTTTCGGCAGCCTTTTATGCTGCAGAAGAGCAAAAGGTATATAGATAATTGTTTGCAATACAGGAAAAATGCCCGGGGTTTGACCGGGCCGCAGTTATACATTATGATTTTTATAGGGATGCTTTTTGTGAAGTACCAACCTGTTCATTTCCAGGGAAAATTATCTATAACGGGATTGATAACTCTCCGCGCCGGGTAGAATAGCAAACATGGCTGCTGGCGGCCCGTGACACGGGCCATGCTGGAAATTGCTGGTTACTGAAGTCAGGGGGCGTTTCCGCTGTTAACATCACCGGGACTTGCTGAGGAAAAAGACTCCGGCAGAAAGGCTCTGCTTTTGATCGCGGCAGGCTGGCCGGCAACCGGTTCCGGCTGGTAGAATACCATACTTTTATTTTCGGCCTTAACCAGGCTTTCTGCCTGCAGAAAATCGTTTGAGGTGGCGGGCAGCAGCTGCCCTGAAATTATCCTGATCCCGGAGCCCGCAAAAGTTCCGGGCAGAGCTGCCGGTTTCCTGATGCAAAAGCTTTAACAGCTCCTTTCCGCTACAAAGGTAAGCTTTTGCTCGGCAGGGCCGGCCGGATCCAGGTTAAAACTGGGATAAATCCCCAGTAAATCAAACCCGGCCCTGTTAAGAAGCGCGGCGACCAGGTCCGGGTCGTGATCTTTTTCAAGGTGTTTTTCCCGAAACTTTTTATAAAGGCCGTTTCCGGTTTCCAGGAATACTGTTAATTCTGCCGACCAGAGCTCTTTAGCTTTATTGTAGCGGCTTTCCAGGATCATGGCAAAATCATCCTGGTCGGCATAGGTGACGCTGCTGCTGTGCTCCCCGGAACGAAGACCCGGCCTGGTCAGGTCGAAAATAAACAGTGAAGCCGGTTGAAGGGCAGCGTGTACCTGCTCGATTGCCCGGCTTAAACTTTTTTCATCGGTGATATAGTTAAAGCCGTCCTGAAAAAGCAGGGCCAGGTCATATTTTTCCGGCAGCTCGAGGAAGCAGATATCCTGCTTGTAAAAATTAACATCCAATCCCCTCGAATTTGCCTTCTTGCGGGCAATCTCCAGCATGGCCGGGGACAGGTCAACTCCTGCCACCCGGTAACCGCGGGCGGCAAAAGGCAGGGCTGAACTTCCCGTTCCGCAGGCCAGGTCTACCAGGGAACGGGGTGTTTTTGCAAAGCGGGCCAGCAGCTGCTCCACGTAATCGGCCCAGCCCTCGTAATCCACGCTGCACATTATGCGATCGTAAATTGAAGCGAGCCCGGAGTAAGAATGGTTGGTTTTTTCCACGGATTTATTTTGCGCTCCCTGTTATTTCTATGCTGCCGGCCTGGTTTGATTTTACTCCGGACCTTCGGAAACTACAAGATTCACTTTGTCTCCGGCTTCCACGGTGACTCCCGGTCCGGGGTCCTGGGATATAACCCGGTTATACATGACATCATCGCTTAATCGATATTCCACCGAGCCTACCTCAAGGCCTACCCGGGCCAATCTCATTTCAGCCATGCCGGGGGAAGATCCTGTCACATCCGGGACCTCGACCGGTCCTTCAATGTCGCGCCCGAACAGTCCCAGCCCCGTACCCGGCCGGGTCGGCATTTCCTCGGCATCCGCCGGGCCCCTGCCCGGGCCGCCCCGGGAAGACCAGCGTTCGTCTGTTTCGATATAGTCCGGCCGGTTGTAATAACCGTCTTCATGCATATCGCATACTTCTGCCGGCGCGTTTTCAGCAATAAAATAATCACTGGTTACGGTTTCGGCTTCATGACAATCATCGTTGGGGCGCAGACCGGATCTGCTGCATACTGTTAACCTGACGATTCCATCCGGCTCTTCAAATTCCTCAATCTCAAGAGTTTCAAATGCTTCCAGGAATACTTCGCGTAAAAAGGCAGTAGAATACCGCCAGCCCTGCTGAATTTTGCCCATTCTCGGCTCATCATAGCCCATCCAGAAGGTGGCAACCAGGTTTGGGGTATAGGCGGCCAGGTATACATCCCTGTAGTTGTCTGTAGTTCCGGTTTTAGCCGCCACCGGGCGATCGATTTGCAGGTCTCTGCCCAGGTAGGCGGTAACAAAGTCCTGCAGGATGTCATTGACCAGGAAGGCAGATTGCGGGCTTAATACCCGTTCAGGGCTTGTGTCAACCTCGTATAAAACATTTCCCCGCCTGTCCTCAATTCTCTCTACGGTATGCAGGTTGACTTTAACCCCGTTATTGGCAAATACGCTGTAAGCCTGGGCCATGTCAATGGCAGTTACCCCCAGGCTTAAGCCGCCCAGGGTCAGGCTCAGGTTGCCGGTTTCCTCCGGATGCAGTGTCGTAAGGCCCATTTTTTGAGCATAGCGGGAGCCGGTTTCGGGCCCGAGCTTTTCCAGCGCCCGGACTGCCGGTATGTTATAGGAATAGACAAGCGCTTGCCTGACGGGGATCATGCCGCGGAATTTATAATCGAAGTTTTCGGGAAACCAGTTTATCTCGGGCTTTTTATAAGGCGAATCATCCAGGGTTGAGCCTGCTCCGGCCAGGGCGCCTTCTTCAAAAGCAGGGCCGTAAGTAATGATTGGTTTAATAGCCGAACCGGGTTGGCGCAGGTGATTAAAGCGGAGGACCTCATCCACCCGCCTGCGGTATTCGCGGCCTCCTCCCAGCGCTTTGATTCTTCCGGTTGCCGGGTCTGCGGCAACAATCGCCGCCTGGGGCTGGGGCACGCCATCTTCTTCATCCCTGAGTTCTTCTATTTGTTCTTCTGTCAGGCTTTCTCCGCCGGATAAGCCGGCAACAGCTTCCCTTAATGCGGTCATGTCAACCTGGTAGGTAACGGGGTAGAGTTCATCCTGCCCCAGGATGCTCTCAACGTGTTCCTGCAAAGACGGGTCGAGGGTGGTGTGTATGCGCAGTCCTTCAGTATAGATTGCCCGGTAAGCCTGTTCGCGGGTTTCATAATCATTTATAACCATCAGGATCTCAATTAATTCGCTGTGGAGCACGTAATCGACAAAATGAGGGAACGGGTATTCGGGCGTTCGTGGCTCAGCGTAATCGAGATTCCGCCCGAGCGAATCGCTGTACTCGGTTTCCGTAATAAATTGGAGCCTGTTCATATTGGCCAGCACGCTGTGCATACGCTCTTCTGCTGCAATTTTGTTATCGATCGGGTTGTAGTAGTTGGGCATGCGAACAGCCCCGGCCAGCATGGCTGCCTCGGGGATATCCAATTCCCCGGCACTTTTTCCGAAATAAGTCTCTGCGGCCGCTTCGATGCCGTAAGCGCCGTTGCCGAAATAAATCCGGTTTAAATACATTTCCAGGATCTCTTCCTTGCTGTATTCCTGCTCCAACCGGATGGCCAGGTAAATTTCCTGTATTTTTCGCCTGTAGCTGGTTTCAGGGCTTAAGAAGGCGTTCTGGGCTAACTGCTGGGAGATTGTGCTTGCCCCCTGGACAATTGCCCCGGCCTGCAGGTTGGCATAGGCTGCTCTCAGGTTGGCCGTTAAATCGAACCCCTGGTGGCGGTAAAAGCGCTCGTCTTCGATGGCTATGAAGGCCTGCTGAACATGGAGGGGTACTTCCGGCAGGTCAACGGCGGTGCGGTGTTGTTCACCGTGCAGCGAAGTTACAACCCGGCCGCTGCTGTCAAACAGGTAGGATGTTTCAACCGTTTCAAGGTGCGCGGGATCTAGTGCAGGCGCTTCATTAATATAGCTGACTATAACCGCTGCAGCCGCCCCGCCTCCAATTAAGAAAACAAGAAACAGGGTCAGGATGCTTATTTTTATAATACGGATTTTGCGTGCCCTATTCCTGTATTGATTTTTTTTCGGGCCGTTATGATCGTCATAAGGGACTTTTTTTTCTGCCAAAACGGTATTATCCTCCTAAGTTACGCCTGGAAATTACGGCACAACCAGGATGTTACCGGACTGGATGAATTTAATCTCTGCTTTCTTTCAGGGGTATAGTGCAGGCAAATATTCAGGGTTGATTAAATACTGTATTGATAATACAGCCTGGCTGCCGTTAAATTTGTTTTATCAAAACCGGACCTTCAGAATAACTTTCATCTCCATAAGCTTTATATCCTACCTTAAATAGTACACTTGTTTTAACTGTTCGTCAAACTCAGCGAGGTATATTTTTTTAGGAAAACAGGCCTTCTCAGGGACTTCAACTATTTCCCCTGGATAACTGTTGACAACTTAACATCGCATGATAAACCGGCTCTCACCGGACAGCTAAAAGCGCGAGGTTACTGTATAACTCTGTGCGAAAATGTTAGCTGGGGATTTTTAGGAAAAGTTTTTCCAGGGCCGAAAATATTGATATAATAAGATTAAGCAGTTTAGATGTTTCATGCCCGATCAAACTGTCGCAAACGGCCGCTATTAAGGTAATGGTTGATCTCTGCGCCGCTTAAATGAAAAGATCAGGCTTCCATATAATAAGAATCCAGGAAAGACAGTTTATTTTATGTGTGGGAGGTGATAATTTGTTAGGCCCTCTTCCAACCTTTGGATGGTTTGGCGTTGTAGCAGCCCTTTTCTTCCTGGCAGCTATCCTGGTAGTTTCCATAAAAGGACTGGTTAAGCCAAAACAGCGTATTAAAATTCACCGGGCCCTGGCTTTGACGGGCTCGGCCTTTGCACTGGTTCATATTGTGTGGGCGCTAAGCATTTACCTGTAATTCTGAATAGATCTCCTGCCGGTATCCGGGCCGTTTACAGGGACCGGTCGGCAGCAGGATCTGTAAAACACTTAAGGAGGGGTTTTAATTGCGTTACCTGCCTGTGATGCTACTGATTCTGACGTTGTTGTTTTTTACCGGTTGTGAAGCTGAGCCCCCGGATGAAGAAAATGATGTGGCGCTGCCTGTAATGGGCCTGGTGGATGAACCGCCTGCCATAGACGGGTCCAATGCCGAATACCCTGCAGATCCGGTTACGGAACTGGGAATGGAAATACACATGGCCCATGACGGCACCTATTTTTATGTCCACGTTCGGGCGGAAGGAGAAGGCTGGGTTGCCGTCGGCTTGAATACCCGGGGCGGAGGTATGGATGGAGCCAACATGGTTCTCGGTTATGATGATGAAGGAACTCCCGCTTTCAGAGACGATGCGGGCAGGGGACGAACTCATTCAGAAGCCGACACAACAGCTGTCGATAATTTTTATTTTTCCCGGGAAGACGGCGCTGCAGTTATGGAATTTGCTTACCCCTTATCTTTTCCGGAAGGAGAAGGCTACAACATTGACGAGATGGTGCCGGGAGAATCCTATACCATGATTCTTGCCCTGCACGGAACATCCGACGATATATCCCGCCAGCACAGTGAAAGAGGAAGCATCGACTTTACTGTTGAACCTTAAAATGCTTTACGGCGGCACGGGTACTTTATGTTCATAAAATATATGTATAATCTTCACCGGATCTTCACATTTATCCCTTAACATGTAGTAAGAGTCAACAACGAAAGGGGATATGTGAAAGATGTCTAAAAAATTAATAGCCGGTCTCCTGGCAGTACTGCTCATTTTAGTCCTTGCCGGTTCTGCCGTTTCTGCCCGGGAAATTGATTCCACCCTGGAAGAGCTTTACGAACAAATGTATGAACTCCGCCGCCAGGTAATTGAAAGGAAAGGTGAACTGGGGATCCTGTCTGACGAAGAAAAGAATGACAGGTTGACGTTCATGGAGGAACGGTTCAACGAATGGCGGGAGGAAGGTTCAGGATGGTTTTTCGGTATGCACGGCAGGAGATGGGGAGGCGCCTGGCAGGAAGATGGCGCTCCGAGAGGATATGGCCACTGCTGGCGCTGATAAATAAAAAGAATTGGCTGCCGGTTTAAACCGGAAGGAAAGGCCCCATCAGGCGGCCTTTCCTTTTTCTTTTCCATTGTTTACAATATAAACAATTCTGCTGCCCGGGAGGTTGGGAGGCTTGGCTGAACCGAAGGTCCTGGTTGTTGACGACGAAAAAAAGATTACCCGTGTCCTGCAGGCCTACCTGGAGCGGGAAGGTTTTGCGGTAATCACAGCTCATAACGGCCCGGAGGCGCTTAGCCTGGCCAGGTCTGAAAAACCCGACCTGATTATTCTTGACCTGATGCTTCCCGGCATAAGCGGTGAGCAGGTCTGTAAAGAGTTAAGGCAGGAAGGGTCGCGGGTCCCCATAATTATGCTGACTGCCAGGAGTGCCCTGGAGGAAAAAGTATACGGGTTGGAAATTGGAGCCGACGATTACGTGGTTAAACCTTTCAGCCCACAGGAAATTGTAGCGCGGGTAAAAGCCCATCTCCGGCGTAACGATCCCGGGTCCGGGCAGCTCACAGAAGTCCTGTCTCTGGCCGGTGGGGGCCTGGAGGTTAATATCCCTGCCCACAGGGTTAGCTGGCAGGGGATTGAGATATTTTTAACGCCGACAGAATTTAATCTGCTGGTTTACCTGGCCCGCCATCCAAAACGGGTTTATTCGCGCTCGCAACTTTCTGAGACTGTTTTAAATTATGAAAGTATAGTGGAGGAGCGGACCATTGATGCTCATATCAAGAATCTGCGCCAGAAAATGGAGCGGGCAGGAGCCCCCAATCTAATCAAAACAATTTATGGAGTGGGTTATAAATATGAAGAAACACGATCATAAGGTCCCCCGGCCTCTCTGGGTCCGGCTGGTATTTTTCTTTTTACTGCTCTCCGCATTGATCCTGGTATTGTTCCAGGCTATTTTTAATTACTCCCTGGACAGGCACATCCAGGCTTTCAGCAGGGAACGGCAGGAAACCCTGAACGCTCAGATCGTAAACTCTTTACTGGAATATTACACGGCGGCAGGAAGCTGGTCGGGTATAAATATGCCTTTATTCCATGCGGCCATAAGCACGGATACCCGCCTGCTTTTATATGATCAGGAAGCGAACCTTATAGCTGATACCGGGCAGAGAGGCCCTCATCGTATGAGGATGGCTCCCGTACCTCAGCCAGATTTAAATGAAGCAGTTTCTTATGAATATGTGCTGGAATACGGAAATGCCGCGATCGGCCGGCTGCTCGTAGCTCATCCCGTGGCTGCGGAAGCCAGTGCCTGGCGCCAGCAGGATTTGATTTTTCAGCAGACTTTAAACCGAACCGTGCTTTGGACCGGTCTGATTGCCATCACAGCAGCCCTTTTCCTGGGAGTGCTTTTTTCCCGGCGCCTATCAAGGCCCCTTGAAGAGATGTCCGGTGCAGCTGTGCGTATTACACGCGGCGATTACAGCGGACTGCTCCCGGCTTACAATAGCAGGGAACTGAATGAACTGGCCCACTGTTTTAACCGCCTGACCACTCATCTCCGGGAGCTTGAAAAACTGCGGAAACGCTCGATTGCGGATATATCGCACGAACTGCGCACACCGCTTGCTACCCTGCGCAGCTACCTGGAAGCGGTCAGGGATGGGGTCCTGCCTGCCGATGCAAAAACAATGGAGGTTCTCCTGGAAGAAGTTATGCACCTCAACCGGATAACCGTGGACATGGATGAACTGGCAAGAGCAGAAAGCGCCGGGCAGGAACAGATGGATCGTGAGGAAATCGGCCTGAAACGCTTTATTAGTGATAAAGCTGCCTCATTCGGCCCCCTGTTCCGGGGTAAAGATATCAACCTTGAACTGGATCTGCCGGAAAATGAGGTCACAGCGTTTATGGATGCTGCCGCCCTGCGAAAAATTTTAGGCAACCTGCTTGAAAATGCATACCGCTATACAGAAGTCGGAGGTACTGTTGAAGTTGCCCTGCGGGAAGCCCCCGAAATTGATGGCGGAGCTATTTCGCCCATGGGGTTGGAATCGCCGGCAGAAAAATTATCAGGCCGGCGGTTGAAGGATCTGGTGATGATAAAGATCAGCGATACCGGAATCGGCATTCCCGAAGAGTATCTGCCCTATATTTTTGAAAGGTTTTTCAGGGCCGACTCTTCCAGGCAAAAAGAGCAGGGCCAGGCCGGCTCCGGGATAGGCCTTGCCCTGGTCAGGGAGTTGACCAGGGCATCCGGGGGGTTAATAATGGTTAAAAGCCGCCCGGGCGAGGGGACCGTCTTCTACCTCTACCTGAGGAAAAAGGCCGGAGATGGCAGGGCTGCACCGTAAACTTCCGGTAATAAAATTACCCGGACGGGAGATTAAGCAGTGTGCTTTTTAATACAGGCGTCAGAAGCCTTAAGCCAGGTTTTATTACGGGAGGTTCATGAAAATATGGAGGGAAAGCGAAAAAGCGATCTGAGAATCGGCAGCAGGGTTAAAATTGTCCAAAAAAAAGATCAGGACAGCGGAACACTGACAGAGGGCGTAGTCCAAAAGATCCTGACCGGGTCAGAGCGCCACCCGCATGGTATAAAAGTTACACTGGAAAGCGGAGAAGTGGGAAGAGTTAAAGCCGTTGTCGAAGAATGAAGCTTCCTGCCTGTTTTTCCTGCGGAACCAGCGTAAGAAGGTTTTTACTGTTGAAGGTAATTGTTCCCCTGTTGTTGAACTAATTTCTACGGCATTTGCTATAGCTATTATAAATGCCTGGCCAACAGAAGGGGGAATGGAATTGTGACTGACCGGGATAATAAAAAAGATATGAGTTGTATAACCGAGGAAGAGATTCTGGCCGGTTACCGGAAAAAACTGCCGCAGGTTACCAGGAAAATTATAGAAAGCTGTAATGAACAGAAGTGCAACAGGCATGTCGATTATGAACCGATACCTTCAAAAGATTCAGTGCTGAACATTACTGAAAAATTAATGGAAATCATATACCCGGGCTATTTTAATCCCGAGAAGCTCGATCCTGTTAACTTAAATTACCATATCGGCCAGGGAGTCACCCAGCTTTACATGCTGCTGTCAGAGCAGGTGATCAACAGTATTCGCCACGATTGCATGCGATACAACCTGACCTGCAGGGAGTGTATCGATTCCGGTTACGATATAACCTTAAAGGTTATGGAAGCAATTCCTGCTCTGCGGGACATCCTGGCCACAGATGTCCAGGCGGCCTATGACGGTGATCCTGCGGCCCGGAGTTATGATGAAATTATTTTCAGTTACCCGGGCATTTATGCAATTACCATATACAGGGTGGCACATCTGCTTTACAAGTTCAATGTGCCGCTTTTACCCAGGATTATGACCGAGCACGCTCACGGGCAGACAGGGATCGATATTCATCCGGGAGCGGAAATCGGGGAGCGTTTCGTGATCGACCACGGAACCGGAGTGGTAATCGGAGAAACCACTACTATCGGCAGAGATGTGCGCCTGTACCAGGGGGTTACCCTGGGAGCCCTTTCTCTTCCCCGTGGTGCAGGCGAAAAGTATCGCGGCAGGAAACGTCATCCCGATATTGAGGACGAGGTCATAATTTATTCCGGGGCCACTATCCTGGGCGGGAACACCACTATCGGAGCAAGGTCGGTTATCGGAGGCAATGTCTGGCTGACAGAGTCGGTTCCGCCGGATACCCAGGTAATCCTGGAAAAACCGCAGCTTACTTACAGAAAGGGAGAAACACAAAAAGAGTAACTGACGGTTATTGAGCGGCAGATTTCTCTGTTACCGGTTGAAAAGGCTTGTTTTACCCGCTTTCTGGGGGAATTAACATACATCGCTGCAGAAACCTCATGAAAGGGAATAACCGGAAAGGAGGCTTGATTCCCGATGTGTATGATCACGCTTTACAGGGGCAGCGTTGAAGAAAAAAACAAACTTGCTGAAAAAATAACCAGGTATTCCCTGGATATCCCGGCAGGAAGGCTAACTGTGCATCCCATGCTTAAAGAACCGCAGGAATTTGAGATTAACAGGGGAATAAGCTGGGACGAAAGTAACGATGCCATGGTTATTGAATAGGTTTAATTAATCCGGCCACAGGGCTGTAATTGCCGGGTGTTTGTAGATCACAAAGCCCCGGCGGGGTTAGTTTATGTTTTTTGCCTGCTCCTGGCGGATATTGTAAGGCGCACGGGCTTTTTCCCAGGGAGGAACGGGATCCTGAAGGAGAGGTAAGCGTTTATGAAAATTATAGTCGATGCCGATGCCTGCCCAAAAGCAGCCCTGCAGGCCTGCTTTGATCTGGGCAGTAAATATGCAGTGCCGGTTTGGACGGTAGCCAGCTTCAACCACAATATTGAATCGGGTCTTCATGTTACAGTAGGCGGGGATTCACAGGAAGCAGACCTTAAGATTGTGAATATCGCCGAAAAAGGGGATATTGCAGTTACCGGGGACGGGGGCCTTGCCGCAATGCTAACCGGCAGGGAGGTCAGGTGCCTGAGCCCGGAAGGCAGGGAGTACAGGCCCGGGGATATCGACTTTTTGCTGGAAGAAAGAGAGCTCAAAGCAAAATACCGCCGCAGTGGCGGCAGGACAAAAGGACCAAAAAAACGAACCTGGAAAAACGATGCAGACTTTTTCCGGGAACTGGAGATTATGATCAGGGAGATTGTTAGTGAGTGATTAATTTAACTTCCCGCTGCTGCCCGGCAGGCACAGCCGGCATTACTTGTCCCGGATGTAAAACAGTGCCCCTGTGTCGTGAAAGTAGTATAAAATATTTTTGGCAAAAAAGGACTAGCCCGTAATTTCTTCCAGGACCTTTACAGTAAAATCTACATAACCGTAGCACTGTTCAATCATGTTTTCCGATTTAAAAAGTTTTTGGCCTTCAGGGGTTAAAAGCTCGCATCCACCGAGCAGCTTTTTACAGTATATCGTGCCAAACTCGGCTTCAAACCTGTCGATCAATTCCCGTATCCTGGCGTAGTTATAATCCTGCACCTGCCTGTCGTCATGTTCTCCCCTGCCGTATATTAAGCTCAGGACGAGCACTGCCCCGGAAACTGCGCCGCAGGTTTCCTGTTTTCGGCCCATGCCGGCTCCAAAACCATTTGCTACCTTCAGGGCTGTATCTGTTGACAGGCCCAGTTTCCCTGCATAGCTGTAAAGTACTGACTGGGCACAGTTAAATCCTTCTTTAAATTTGTTAACTGCTGTTTCTGAGCGGCTCATAAGCAATTCCTTTCTTTTGAAAGAAGTTCGATAGCTCGATCGCTGGTTTTTCCTTAACTGTCGGGGATATCGTCCAGGCTGCAGACGCACGTATCGTCACAGCATTTACCCCTGATATTAAGCTTATCTATCAGAACTGCACAGGCACATCCAATATCCTGGCGGACTTACACGGCCTGTTCCGGGCAGTTCCTGGCGCAGGCCCCGCATTCCATGCGGGCATCCCGATCGTTAATCACACCTGCCCTGCCGTGAGTTGCAAATACTTCCCGGGGACAAACCTTGACACACATGCCACAGTTATCTTGGTTATCCTTCCACAATATTATTTAGTAGTAAGAGTTTAACAGATTTATAGTAAGTTAATCAATCCAATAGTGGATAAGCAAAAGCTGTTAACCGGTACCCGTTGCCGGAAATGTTTTTCCGGGAGATACCGGCTATTCGCATGTAAAGAGGCATTTTACTGATGAATGCCCATAAGCCGAGAGCCCGGGGTGGAACACTTACCGGAAGCCTGGTCGATGGCCGCTCTTGAGTATTTCTTAAATAAAAAAGGGACAGTTATTCTGCCCCTTTTTAGTAAACACTTTTAACGGAAAATCTTAACGCTTCAGTTCCCTACAGGTTTCTTTCTATATCGCTTTCCTCCTGCAGTTCAGCTACATGTTCCGAAATTGCCCGCTGTACTTTTTCTTCTTTCATTTGCTCAGCCCTATCCTGCCTTAATTTTTCTTCCAACAGCGGTTTAATCGCTTCAAAGTCATCTTCTTCCAGTAAATCGCCGTATTGCTCTTCAAGCTGTTGAAGGTAAGCTTCAACCTGCTCCACCGGCACTCCGGGGTCGTCTTCTTCGAGCAGTTCATTAATTTCGCTGTATTCGCTGCGCAGCTGTGCGTAATATTCTTCAAGTTCGGCAGTTGTAAACTCAATCTCTTCTTTAACAACAACTTCTTCGGGATTGTCGGCAAGGTACCTGTCCATGTAGTGATCCAGGTATTTCTGAATGGATAATTCGACAGCAATGTCTCTGTCAATATCCTCGCGAGTCATGTTCACCTGTTCCATCTGTTCTAATAACTGTTCTTCGTCTCCGAAGGCTGCAACGTATTCCTGAAAGCGTTCTTCGACCTCTTCTTCGGTTACCGTAATTCCTTCTTCTTCAGCCTGCTGCCTGACAAGGGTCGGAATAATAAAGTAGTTATCGAGCACATGCCGCTCCAGTTCTCTCAGGGTATCGGACATTTCTTCGCTGTCCAGGTCCATGCCCTGCATTGCATACTGCATTATTTCCTGTTCCAGGGCCTGTTCGAATTCTTCCCTGTAAATTTCCTCGCCATTTACCGTGGCTACTATTTCATCCGGACGACCGGTTTCTGTTTCTCCGCCACATGCTGCCAGAAAAGTGCTAATCACAAAACCGACCAGCAGGATTATGGCAACAGCTGTATAACCAAACCTGCGGGGCCTGGTTGTTATTTTTTTTCCTGCTTTTGTGTAGCTCATAATAACCTCCCATTTCAAATAAACGTACATTCATATTTGTCAAACTGATGACCATAATAACAGAATGATCTCCGGCAGGCAAGGACTAAAATAAGGACGGGCCGTACTTTTTCAGCCTAAATGTGTAAACAAATTGTAAACACTGTAAATAGTGTGTAAATTATAGCTATTCAGGCAGGCTTATTTTGAACACGTGGGGAAGTAATATTTAAAGCATTAACAAAAGGGAGGTTCCGCAAAAGAAAAATGCGCTGCCGCCGTTTCCGGTTGCGAGGTTGAAAACGATATTCCGGTGGAAGAACCCATAGAACAGGATATTTAGAACGAGGCAGGATATTAGAATGATTTTTCTTAAAATATTCCAAGGAGGTGTTTTATAATGAAAAAGGCTCTGGCTTTCCTGTTTATTGCCCTCTTTATGCTGGGCGCAATTACTGTAACTGGCTGTGAAGTAGATAACGATATACCTGTAGACGACATCGAAGATACTGAATACTAAACTGCATGTAGAAACCGTCTGTTAAGCCTGGCAAAGTAAAGCGGGTTAACAGGATATTAAAAAGTGAATACAGTTGGAAATAAGTTAAAGAGTACCGGGTATGGGTAGCTGCCTTACCCGGTATTTTTTTCTTCCGCATACTGGAGGTATCCTTCTTTAGATGAACTCTTTACCGGCAAACAGGAATTCGTAGTAAGCTTGTAAAATATACATATAGGGGGGTGGCTCAATATGAATGAGCGAATCCTGGTTGTAGATGATGATAAATATGTATGCGACCTGGTGCGTATCGCCCTGGAAGCGGAAGGATTCCTTGTCGAGGCTGCGTTTAACGGAAATGAGGGGTTCGATAAGATTTTAAAGGGAAATTATGCGGTTTTGCTTCTTGATATAATGCTTCCCGGCCTGGACGGTTGGGAGATTTGCCGGCAGGTTAGAAGCAGCAGACACAAAGGAATCCCCATTATCATGCTGACCGCCCGCGGTGAAGAAGTTGACCGGGTCCTGGGCCTGGAAATGGGAGCAGATGATTATGTAACCAAGCCTTTCAGCCCCCGTGAGCTTGTGGCCCGGGTGAAAGCGCTGATCAGGCGTTCTGAAGAATATAACCTGGCGCAGGGCAACCTGTGCTGCGGCGATCTGTCTGTAGATATTCACAGGCATGCGGCTACGGTAAAGGATAAGGAACTTGATCTGACCCCCAAGGAACTTGCCCTCCTGACCGTAATGGTCCGCCGGGCCGGGGTTTCGCTAACCCGCGAAGAATTGCTTAAAGAAGTGTGGGGTTTCAGCGATTCTATGGCTATGACCCGGACCGTGGATGAGCATATTAAGCGGCTCCGCGCAAAAATATCCGATATTGATCCTTACAATAGCTATATCCAAACTGTATGGGGCACCGGTTACAGGCTTGAGGTGAAAAACAATGATTAGATTTCCCCGAAAACCGGGCAGTTTGTTTGGAAAATTAATGCTTTCACACCTGGTGGTCGTGGCTCTGAGCCTGCTGATCATAGGTTTTTCCCTTACCTACATGATCGAAAATTACTTTTTTAGCGCCCGGGAGCTGGAAATAGTCGGCCAGGCCAGGGATGCTGCCTACCTGATTGGAGAAGACCTGGCGAAAGATGATCCGGAAGCCGTGCGCAAAACCTCGGAAACCCTGGCTTACTCCCTGGATGCAAAAATCAGGGTGCTAAACTATAACCGGCTGACGGTTATTACCTTCGATCCTGAAATTGATCAGGAAAGGCGCGTTATTGAAAGCGAAACAGGGATTGGCCTGGAAGAAAGGGAAATTGAGCATGTTTTTAAAGGCAATATGCTTACCAAAAAAGTATACGGTCCGGCTCTGCAAAGAGTTCTGGTTGCTGCTCCCATTTTACAGGATAACCATGATTTAGAATTTGGAATGGATTCCGAAGACGATTTGCCGGCCGTAATAGGCGCCGTGACCCTCAGCGTTCCATTGAGGGGAATTGAAGAAACAATAGCCCAGATTAGCCGTTTCATGCTTTATTCAGGTATTGTGGGAGTGTTTTTTGCCGCTGTTTTTGCTTTTTCATTATCCAAAAAAATTGCCCGGCCCCTGCAAAAAATTAACCGTGCCGCTCTTGATATGGCGGCAGGCAACTACAGAAGCAAGATTGCCGAGGAAGGCGA
>SLSE01000069.1 GCA_007130585.1 Syntrophomonadaceae bacterium
AGATAAAAAATGATTTCCGGGGCCCTACTGATATGTCTTTTCGCAGTATCCTTAAAACACGCTTTATGCTCACAGCGCAGCCACCTTCCTCTTTAAAACAAACAGTCCGACGCAGTAAATAGCTATCGCCCACAAAGCAGCATGGCCAAGTGAAACCACCGAATCTGCCCAGAGGTAATCATGGACCGTAACATCATAGAGCAGCCTGACAACAGGGTAACTGGGCAGGACCCTTACCCATGCTGCAACCGAACCGGGAAACAGCACAGCAAATGAAGGAATCATCATCGGGATCAGGAAAAGCATGCTGAACATAAGCTGTCCGATAAAGTCTTTCCCGGCTGAACCCACCAGCATGGCCACTGCTGTGAATAGCACAGAACCAAGCAGCACGATTAAAAGTAAGAGCGGCCAGTTGGCAGCGGTAAACGCCCCTACGAGGGCCAGTATTATCACTGCCTGTCCCATGGCCAGCGCGGTTCCGAAGATCGTCTTGGCCAGGAGGAAGTGCCAGGTTCGCATTGGCGTTACAGTAAGGGCTGTAACCGTACGCTGTAAAACTTCATTTGAAATCAGGGAAGCAAGGGCAAATGTTTCCATCATCATGATGAAAAAGGCAATTAACGGCCTCATCCTGTCCCGCATCGAAATCTGATCGCCAAGCCGATCCTGTCCCAGGACAATTGTCTCTTCAGCAGGAATTTCAACCGGCAGTTCATGGCCGGCCAACTGGAAAGCGATTTCACGGATTAAGCTCTGCATGGCTCCCCTGATTTCTTCGGGGACTGCGGCATCAACATAAACTGTAACGGCCGACTGCCGCCCCAGCACCGCATCGCTCAGGAAAGAAGAAGAAAAGGCCATACCTATATCGAGGTTTATTTCAGAAGCACCTTCGGGAATCGGACTGTCACTGCCCGGGGCACGGGTTACAAACCGCCCCGGTTCTGTCCTGTAAACTTCCAGTTCACTCCTGAGCGCTTTTACAAGGTCTTCTTCGCTTTCAAACTCAACCAGCTCGAAACCTTCCTCACCAAAAGCCGCTTCAATTTCATCAAATTCCTCTAGCAGCTCCGGGGGGACGCCGCGGTCAATAAGAGATTCCCTTCCTTCACTTAGCATAACAGACAGCGGAGGGAAAATGGCCAGGGTAATTTCCTCATCAACCGTATCGGGCACTAACCAGAATATGGCAACAAAGAAGGCCAGGCTCAGCACGGTGAGGAAAAGATAGATCATATTACGGCTGTAAACCCGGATATCTTTTTTCAAAATGGCCATAACCAGCCCGGCGCTTGTTGTTTTCCCGGTCATCCTGCCAGCCCCCTGCCTGTAAGCCTGATAAAAATTGCTTCCAGGGTAGCTTCTTCCGTATGAATGGTCATCAGGTCCGGAGAAGCTGCCAGTTCGCTCAGCCGGGCTGATGATTTTTCCCCGTCCAGCGGAAGATTTTCTTCCCGCACACCGTCCCCCTCGCGCAGGCGAACCCGCACAGATCTTTTGCCGTATTTCAATTTAAGGTTCTCTGCCGTGTCAAGGGCAACAATTTCGCCCTCATTGATAAAGGCGACCCGGTCTGAGAGTTCATCGGCTTCAAACATATTATGAGTGGTCAGCAGCACTGCCGCGCCCCGGTCAGCTTCTTCCCTGATCGTTTTCCTGATCGCCGAAGCCGTTACGGGATCGAGCCCGTCTGTCGGTTCATCAAGAAACAGTATTTCAGGTTTGTTGATGAAAGCGCGGGCAATCATCAGGCGCTGCCGCATCCCTTTTGAATAACCGGAAACCCGCTCCCTGGCCCTGTCGGCGAGGCCTACCCGCTGTAAGGCATCCAGGGAACCAGGGTTACGTATACCAAATAGCGAGGCAAAGAAGTCCAGGTTCTCCAGGGCACTCATTTCAAGGTAAAGGTTCTTTTCTTCAAAGGTAACCCCGATTTTAGACTGAATTTGCGGATCCTCTTTGCCGACATCCCTGCCCAGGATCTGCGCTGCGCCGCCTTTCAGGGCCAGCTGACCGGTTAAGACCTTGATAGTTGTCGATTTGCCTGCGCCATTTGGGCCAAGAAAACCAAGAATCTCACCGGGATAAACCTCAAAGCTGATCTCTTTAACAGCCTGCAGTTTGCCATACCAGTGACTTAAGTTCCTGACACTTATAGCCGGCAGCCCGTTTTGCCTTGCCCCGCCTGGCATTTCATGCGCTAAAGGCTCTTTAGTCCTGGCGGCCTCTTCCAATTCCTCCAGCTTTTCTGCAAGCCGTCCTTCAACCCATCTTCCCTTTATCGCTTTTCCATCTGACCGGGTGTAAATACCGTAACCGTGCTTCTTCCCGCCGGACAGCTCACCCCTGTAAATACCGCCTCCGGCGTAATATACGGTTCCCGTACCATGAGGTTTTCCTTCCATCCATTGTCCTTTATACCCGGAATTATCGGGCAGCAATAGCCTGCCCTGCCCGTGGGGCAAACCGTTTTTCAGCTGCCCGGCGTATTTTCCGCCCATCCAGGAGATACTTTGCTTCTCCGGGGTCTTTTCGTATTCAACCACTCGGACTCACCAGCCTTTACGTGGACTTTTTTTAATAACGCTGCCAGCCGCTTTAAACACCGGCAATTTTGCGAATGCAGCAAACACTTGTAAAACACCTTCGGTGCATTAAACTCTTCAGGCCTGATCATTTTCCTGCGTCTGAACAGAATCTTTTACCCGGTCGATAATAAATTCCAAATCCTGCAGGTACAGCTTCAGCGCCTTCATGCCCCGGGAAGTAAGGGAGACAGAAGTCAGCGGCCTGTTGTTCCTGAAAGACTTGGCTATAGATACGTAACCCGCCTCCTCCAGTTTTTTAAGCTGTACGGAAAGATTACCCGAGGAGAAGCCCAGTTTTTCACTTAACTCTGTAAATGAAACTGTTTTATCTCCTGCCGCCAGGTAACTGATAATTTGCAGGCGGGCCGGCTCGTGTATGATCCGGTTCAGAGCCGGATTGTTATTTTTTTTGTTTTTACCCATAAATGATACCCCTTATGATTCATGGCCGGGCAGGTCCATATGCAGGAGCAGGGAAGCCAGGATAAAACCCGCAGAAAATGTTAGCCCCAGGATCGCCAGGGGATGAATAGTCTCGGCAATAAATAGAGCTAAAAGTCCCGTTGCTATCAGCCACATGCTCATAAAATACAGCTCTTTAAAATAAAATAATGAGCTCACTGACAAATACATCAGGCCGAACAGGATGGCCAGGGCAGGGACAATATAGTAAATATCCCCCCTGCTGCCGAGAAAAATTGCAACCACGGCAATAACCACTAAATAGGGCAGCAGCAGGACCAGCGAGCGTGGGGTATAGATTTCAGAAAATAACCTCTTCAGGGTCATATCCTCGCTTATGCCCCGGGCGCTCTTCAAGAAGTTACCTAACTTCAAATAACCCAGCACGCCGCAGGATAAAGCAATCAGGAATAAGAGGATTACCCTGATATTTGCCGGAACGGCCATAAAGCTTCCATAGTTTTCGATCAGGTAGTAGAAAATAACAGAAAAAAATGCGATTAGCAAACCGCCAATCAGCAGCACAGGTTTAATAGCATTCCGGATATCAATAAACTTAAAGATGCTGTCGCTTTTACTGACGGCTTCTTTAATTAGCTGCAGATCAGCAATTACTTCCCTTAATTCCTGTGAGTTATCTCCCACCTCAAACCACCTCATATACTTTATAGTATAAACTAATTTATTATATAATATATTTTATGGATTTTGTCAACAGGGTTTTAACATTACCCCTTTCGTCGATAAGATTTGCAAAAACTCGCTTTATACATTATAATATGTTTATATTATAATTATTGGCTCGGGAGGAGATCTTTATGAAAAAAGTTATACTGCCAGTTTTTCTGGGGTTTGCCATACTCATCCTCCTGGCAGCCGGCAGCATGGTAAGCTCGCCAGGGTCTGAAGGCAACACTTTGTTTGGCACTGTTGAAGAAAATGAAATTGTCCGGGCTGAATATATAGAGCTTAGCCCTGAGGAAGCAAAAGAAATGATTGACAATGAAGATGTAATCATTTTAGATGTGCGCACGGAAGAAGAATTCCGCCAGGGACATATCGAGGGGGCGATTTTAATCCCCGATTATGACCTGGATAAACTAGTCGAAGATATGATCCCGGACAGGGAGGCGACAATACTTATTTACTGCCGCTCGGGAAACCGGAGCAAGCTTTCCGCGCATCTCCTGATCGGCATGGGTTATCAAAATGTTTACGATTTTGGAGGCATCATTGACTGGCGTTACGGCGAGGTTCAGGGAGAACCGGCAAATTAAGAGTCAGCGATACTTCCCTGCAACCCTTTTTGCAGCAGTAGCTCCGTTCGGCCCGGCTATAATACACGGTCCTTTTTGAGCTCTGTTATAGCGCTTTTTACAGCCAGCTTGATAATAAAGTAAAGGGCCAGGACAGTTAATGCCAGTATAATCACATCCAGAAACCCAAGCACGAAAAACCACCTTCCTTTCTTTCAAACTTGAAACAGAGGGGTGGGTTTTTTTTGTACCGGCTGTAACAATCAGCCGTAAAGGGTCCTCTTCACGCCTGTGACCGGATATTTTTTTATGTTACAACGCCTTCAGCCTGTCGTAGCCTGCACATTACATAATTCTCTTATCTTTAATTCCCGGAGAAATATAAAGGTTTTATTATTTTACAACAGAAACTATGCAGTCTTTTGCCTGCTGAATAACCGCATTACTTACACTGCCCAGGAACAGCTTCTTCAAGCCGCCCAGCCCCCTGCTGCCGATTACAATCATGTCAGAGCCTTCTTTTGCCGCTACGCCCAGGATTGTTTCAGAAGGGTGCCCTTCCAGCAGTATTTTCCTAACCTTCATTCCTTTTGATTCAAAGACTTCAGCTGCTTCATCGACAATTCTTTGCCTTTCTTCTTCAAATTGCTTTTTCATATTCTCAAATTTTTTCAGATCTTCCGTGGATACGTTATCTTTCGTAACCGATCCTATCTCGTAGTCAGGCAGGTACGGAAATTCGGGCTTTTTTTCATAAACATGAATCACGGCCACGTCAACATCACTGCATCCGACCGCAATACTGTACGCTTTCTCAACAGCTCTCTTACTATGCTCCGAACCATCGGTGCAGACCAAAATTTTCATCTTAACAACTCCCTCTCTATCAGGTATTTTTTTCCGGGCCCCGGTCTTTCAAACATAGTTAATTCCGGAAATTCTTACCGGGCATATTAATTTTACCATAATAAAGGGTATTTAAAAATAATTTTACAGTCCTTCCCGCGTTTTCGCAGTATCATCCTGCTTCTCACACCCGCTTGCCTTCTTCAGTAATATGCTATATTTTTATATCATAAGCTTTCCCCCGTTTAACCGGAAAGGCAGGATAATAATGGCCTGCGGCGCTGCAAGCGCAATCCCTGCAGGCGCCGCCCTGCAGAGGAGGAGATCCCCCTGGACAAAAGGGAGTACCTGCAAAAGCTGGCCGAAATGCACGTTAACAGGCTCTGCGTGGAGATTGCCGAGAGGCATGTCGGGAGCGCAGGCAACAGGGAAGCTGCCGACTACTTCGCTTCGGCACTGCAATCTAAGAATTTCAGGGTCGAGAAACCGTCATTTCAATGTTTTGATTGGCATGATTATGGTTCAGAGCTGACCTGCGGGAATAAAATTTTTCAGGTTATAACCGGGCCTTACGCTCTCGGAGGGCTGGCGAAAGGTCCTCTCGCTGCTGTATCATCAATTGCTGAACTGGAAAATGTTGAATCAAAGGGACGTATAGCGCTGGTTCACGGAACGCTGGCAGCGGAACAGCTGATGCCAAAGAATTTTACCTTCTACAACCCTGAAGAACACCGCACTATCATCAGGTTGCTTGAATCAAGGGGTTTCGCTGCGGTTCTTGCCGCCACTTCCCGCAACCCCGGGATGGTGGGGGGAGTTTATCCATTTCCGCTGATAGAAGATGGCGACTTTGAATTGCCCTTTGCCTATATGACGGACAGGGAAGGCAAAAAACTTCTTGATTCCTGTGCCGGGGAGATGGTTTCGTTTGCGGTCAGGGCTGAACGCAAGCCTTCCAGGGGCTGGAATGTTATAGCTACCAGGGACGGTAAAAGCGACAAGCGGGTGGTCATAATGGCCCATATCGACAGCAAAAAAGGAACCCCCGGGGCTATCGACAATGCCTCAGGGGCAACAACCTTGCTGTTGCTTGCAGAATTGCTGGACAATCACAGCGGTCAATTAGAAATCGAGCTGGCGGCAGTTAACGGTGAAGACTATTATTCCAACCCCGGCGAAATGCTCTACCTGGAAAATAACAGGGGCAAGTTCGATAATATAATCCTTGGTATTAATATCGACGGAGCAGGCTACTTTAAAGGCAGGACAGCATTCAGCCTATATGATTGTCCGCGGGAAATTGAAGCGGCTATCCGGGATGCTTTTTCTTCAGAAAATGAGCTTGTTGAAGGAGAGCCCTGGTACCAGGGGGATCACGGACTTTTCCTGGCCAACAGCAGACCGGCCCTGGCTGTTACATCAACCGAAATGAAAGACCTTCTGGAGATAGCCCATACGGAAAAAGACTCCCCCGGCTTGGTAGATTACAAGAAGCTGGCAGACGTGGCAATGGCCCTGGAAAAATTGCTCAAGAATATTGACGTTATTGCCTGAGCGGTTTTCTCTTTACTTTCCCCGGGGCGCAAGCAAACAGGACATGGCAACATAAAACCATTGACAATATACAGGCTGATGGTATAGAAAAGAAAAATAACAAGCCCGGGAGGATAAAGATGAAAGAAATCGTTGTTCAAAAATATGGCGGCAGTTCCCTGGCCACCCTGGAAATGATGGAGAAAGTGGCGGGACATATCAAAGAAACCATTGAATCAGGGAAAATACCCATTGCCGTGGTTTCGGCCATGGGCAAAGAAACGGACAGGTTAATTGAAACAGTCAGGAAATTTTACGGAGGGCAGCCTCCGGTAGCGGAAACAGATAAAGTTCAGGCAACCGGAGAAGACCTTTCGGCCTCCCTTCTTTCTATCGCGCTTCATAAAA
>SLSE01000017.1 GCA_007130585.1 Syntrophomonadaceae bacterium
GGCAGGGGCAAAGGTGACCTGGCCTTCCTCGCGGCTGGCCCTCACAACCTGGATACGGATGGTGTCGCCCAGGCGGTAGGTTTTGCGGGTTCTTTCGCCAACCATGGAGGCCGTTTTTTCATTGTATATGAAGTAGTCGTCCCCGAGGTCGCTTACCGGGATCATGCCTTCCACGGTATTTTCCAGTTCGACAAATATGCCGAAATTGGCAACCCCGTTGATAAGGCCGGTATACTCTTCGCCGATTTTTTGCTCCATGTACTGCGCTTTTTTAATTTCTATGCTGGCCCGTTCCGCATCGACGGCGGCCCGCTCTCTTTCTGAAGACTGCTGGGCAATTCCGGGCAGGCGGGTTTGCAGGCGTTTCAGCCGGTCTCCTTTGAACCCGCCATGTAGCACCTGCCGTTTCAGCAGGCGGTGCACCACCAGGTCCGGGTAGCGCCTGATCGGGGAGGTAAAGTGACAGTAGAAACTGGAAGCCAGTCCGAAATGCCCGATGTTGGCAGGGCTGTAAAGGGCCTGGGGCAGTGATCTGAGAACCAGGTAGCGGACCAGCTTTTCGTTTGGCGCTCCCCTGGTCTCTTCCAGCAATCCCTGCAGGTGCTTCGGCTTTAGAACTTTATATTTTTGGGCGGCTTTTATATTCATCAGGGTAAGCGTTTCCCTGAGCTGCATAAGTTTTTCTTCGGTCGGAACGGCGTGAATTCTGAAAACACAGGGCTGACCCTGATCGGTTAAATGCTTCGCTACTGCTTCATTGCAGTAGATCATGAATTCCTCAATCAGCGATTCTGAACGACCCATGGTGCGTTTTTCAATCGAGATCGGAATCCCGTCTTCATCGGTTATAATTTTTGCTTCAGGCATATCCAGGTCGAGGGTTCCCCGCTCTAAACGCCGGCTGCGCAGTATCCCGGCCAGGCTGTCCATCTTTTCGATCATGCCGGGTATGGAAGAATCCGTAAAAGTCTTTCCGTCCTGCCGGCCGGAAAGGTGCTCTTCCACCTGTTGATAGGTCAGGCGTTCGGTTACCCTGATCAGGCTGGGGGAAAATTTGGCCGCCGTTAGATCGCCTTCAGAATCAATATCCATCAGCGCGCTTACCGCCAGGCGGTCCCTGCCGGCCCGCAGGCTGCACAAATTTTCGGAAAGGGCGGGCGGCAGCATATGAATTACCCGGTCAACCAGGTAGATGCTGGTCGCCCTTTTTAAAGCTTCGCGGTCGAGCGGTTTCCCTTCGCGCACATAATGCGAGACATCTGCGATGTGGACACCCAAACGGAAACCTCCCCCGTCAAGCTGTTCAAGGGAAACAGCATCGTCAAAATCGCGGGCTGTTTCATCATCAATGGTTACCATTTTCAGGTGCCGCAGGTCCTCGCGCCCCGGATCTTCGGCATGCCTTGATATATCATCCTCGCCCGGCAGGGTCTCAACTTCTTTTAAAACCTCGTCTGGATGCTCCCCGGGCAATTCATAGCGGTGTTTAAACGCCAGCCGTTCTGTCTGGGCACTGCCCGGAGCGCCGAGGTGCTCCACGACCCTGCCCCGGGAGGGCAGCTTGCCGTGCACCCATTCCTCCACTTCAACTATTACCTTGTCGCCGCTGTCTATATGCCGGAGATTTTTGGGCGATACCTGAACGTCGCCGGGGAACCGCCGGTCATCGGGGGTTACATAATACTTATTGTCCGTCCGGTGCAGGGTTCCCACCAGGCGCCTCTGGCCGCGTTTGATGATACCCATGACCGTGCCCTCCCGGCGGCGACGCCCTTTTTTCGGTTCCAGGCGCACAACAACCCGGTCGCCGTGCGCGGCGTCTTTAAGCTTGCCCGGACTGATAAAGATGTCGTCAGAATCCCGGTCCGGACGCAGGAAAGCAAACCCGCGCCGGTGGCCCTGCAAAACCCCGGTCAGGTAGCCCAGTCGTTCCGGCAGGCCGTAGCGGCCCCGGCCCGGCCGGACCAGCAGTCCCTGGTCCTCCATTTTGTTCAATTCTTCAAGGACTATACTTTTATCGTGTTTCTGCATTTCCAGGGCCCTCATGATCTGGGGCACGGTAAGAGAGTTCTTCTTGCTTTCCCTGAGCAGCTTTTCGATCCTGGCCCGCAGTTCCTCGGAAGCATTTGATCTTTTTTTCAAGGTATTTCAACAACTCCTAACCGGCTAATCTCTGGTAACTGCCCGTCTGCAACCCTGTTTTGTAATGGCAGGCAATACGCGCTGCGGTTCAGAGTTATTCAGCAGGACAGTCAAATTGCCTGTTATAATAATTATAAATCCTTTTCCGGCAAATTAAAAGGCAGGGCCGCATCCGGCTGCCCTGCCTTTTGAACTTTTTTGGTTGGGTGCTTAATTAATTGACTACTACAAGGACAATCGTTAAAAGCATAAAAGCAATGGCGACAACAGTGGTTACTTTGCTCAGCTTTTCATCAAGCCCTTTTTTCTTGCCTACCAGGGACTGCGCTCCGCCGGCAATCGCCCCGAGACCGGCGCTGCGGCCCGACTGCAGAAGCACGCTGGCAATAAGAATAAGGCATAAAAACAGGTAAATAAAAGTTAAGACTGTTCCGAGCATATTTGACTACCTCCATAAGATCATCAATACAAAGCCAAGCAAATGGTATTTTAACACATCGGGGCGCTTTTGTAAAACTATTTGAGCTTCCGGACCACTTCTCCGGCATAACGGGCTGTCCGCCCCAGGCTCTCTTCAATCCGCAGCAGCTGGTTATATTTTTCCACCCTGTCAATGCGGGAGGGAGCCCCTGTTTTGATCATGCCGGCGTTGGTGCCGACAGCGAGATCGGCTATGAAGGTATCGGCCGTTTCACCCGAACGGTGCGATACCATGCAGCTGTACCCGGCCCGGCGGGCCATGGCCATGGTTTCAAGAGTTTCGCTTAAGGTTCCGATCTGGTTTAACTTAATTAAGATCGAATTGGCGGTTTTCGATTCTATGCCCCGCTTAAGCCGCTCCGGGCTGGTAACGAACAGGTCGTCCCCGATAATAAGGATATCCCCGCCCATCGCTTCAGTCATTGTTTTCCAGCCGTCCCAGTCTTCTTCGTAGAGCCCGTCCTCAATACTGATCAGGGGAAAACGGTCGGCCAGGGAGCGGTAGTAATCAGTAAGTTCCGGGGCAGAATAAGACCTGCCCTCCAGGTGGTAAGCCCCGTCGCGGTAAAACTCGCTGGCTGCAGGGTCCAGGGCAAGGCTGATCTGTTCCCCCGGCCGGTAACCGGCCGCGCCGATCGCTTCCATTATCAACTCCAGCGCCTCTTCGCTAGAGTCCAGGTTGGGGGCAAATCCCCCCTCATCACCCACGTTGGTATTCAGGCCGCGCGATTGCAAAATTTTCTTAAGCTTATGGAAAACTTCCGTGCCCATCTGCAGGGCTTCTGAAAATTTCTCCGCCCCCAGGGGAACGATCATGAATTCCTGGATATCGATGTTGTTGTCGGCGTGACTGCCCCCGTTAAGGATATTCATAAACGGCACCGGCAGCGTGCAGGCGTCCAGGCCGCCGATATAGCGGCAGAGCGGCAGATCAAGCATGGCCGCAGCCGCCCTGGCGGCAGCGAGAGACACTCCCAGGATGGCGTTGGCCCCGAGGTGAGACTTGTTGGCCGTGCCATCTAAATCTATCATCAAGCGGTCCAGGCCGCTTTGTTCGAGAACATTTTGATCGCAGAGCTCGGGGGCCAGGATCTCGTTAACATGGCGCACGGCGTTCCGAACTCCCCGGCCCAGGTAGCGCTGCTCGTCGCCATCACGCAGTTCCACAGCTTCGAAGGCGCCCGTCGAGGCCCCGGACGGCACGGCTGCCCGGCCCGTCCAGCCGCCCTGCAGCTCGATATCGACTTCCAGGGTCGGGTTGCCCCGTGAATCAAGGATTTCCCGGGCTTTAATCAGTTTTATCCGCTCTTCCATCGCTATTCCTCCTCCTGCTTTTCAGCCAGCATGCTTTTTCCGGTCATTTCCGGGGGGGCATCGATGCCGGCCAGATCTAAAATAGTGGGGGCCACATCGGCAAGTATGCCTTTATTGCGCAAAGCGCGTTTTTCCGGTCCCACCAGGATCAGGGGAACCGGGTTGGAGCTGTGGGCGGTAAGGGTTTCTCCCTCACTGTCTTTCATCTGTTCGGCATTGCCGTGATCGGAACAGATCAGGATATACCAGCCCCGGGACAGCGCTTCTTCAACGATGGCTCCCACTCCGCGGTCTACCTCCTCGACCGCTTTTACGGCTGCTTCGATAATACCCGAGTGTCCGACCATGTCGGCATTGGCATAATTGGCAACAATTAAACGGTGGCGGTCTTTTTTCAGGATTCCAATAATTTCTTCGGTTAGTTCGGGAGCGCTCATCTCCGGCTTCAGGTCGTATGTCGCTACCTGGGGTGACGGCACCAGGATCCTGTCTTCCCCGTCGAATGCTTTCTCGCGGCCGCCGCTGAAAAAAAATGTAACATGGGCATATTTTTCGGTTTCCGCCATCCTGATCTGGGGCAGATCCCGGCGGGCATATACTTCGCCCAGGGTCATCTCCAGGTCATCAAGAGTGAAAGCGGCAGGCAGGGGCAGTTCCCGGTCGTACTCGGTCAGGGTGGCCAAATGCGGCCGCGGCGGCTCCGACCCGCGATCGAAAGCCGTAAAATCCTCTTCGGCCATGGCCCGGGTAATCTGGCGGACCCGGTCAGGCCTGAAGTTGAAAAAGATCATGCTGTCTTCAGGGCGCACTACCGTCAGGGGCTGCCCCTCACTGTCCACAATAACGGTGGGTTGAACAAATTCATCCGATTCTCCCCGCTCATAGGCAGCTTCCAGGGCCTCCACGGGATCTGTTTCCTGCAACCCTTCACCGTAGACATAGGCCCGGTAGGCACGTTCCGTCCTGTCCCAGCGCTTGTCGCGGTCCATGGCGTAGTAGCGGCCGCAGATCGTGGCCACTCCGCCGTTCTGGTGCTTGCGCCCGAGCTTTTCCAGCTTCTCCAAAAATGGGCTGGCCCCGTAGGGAATGGTATCGCGGCCGTCCAGGATGGCATGGACAAATACTCTGTCGATTTCTTCGCGGCGGGCCATTTCCAGGAGGGCCAGGAGGTGTTCGAAGTGGCTGTGTACCCCGCCATCTGAAACCAGCCCGATCAGGTGGAGGGTGCTGTCATCCTGCCTGACCCGGTCCATGGCTTCTTTTAATACGGGGTTTTCGTAGAATTCACCGGTCTCGATACACTGCCCGATCCTGGTCAGTTCCTGGACAACAACCCTTCCGGCGCCCAGGTTCAGGTGGCCGACCTCGGAGTTGCCCATCTGACCCCGGGGCAGGCCGACTGCTTCACCGGAGGCATCCAGCAGTGCCAGGGGGTATTCTTTATAATAACGGTCCATGTTTGGAGTATCGGCCTTACGGATAGCGTTTCCTTTTATTTCTTCACTGTGCCCCCACCCGTCAAGGACTACCAGAAGGATCCTGTTCAATTGGCAACCGCCTCTCCGGCGGCCTTAAGCAGGGCGCTGAAGGAATCTGCTTCCAGGCTTGCTCCTCCCACCAGGGCTCCCTGCACCGGGGGCAGGGATACAAAGGAACCGATATTCTCTGCCTTAACGCTGCCGCCATACTGAATGCGCGTGCCGGCTGCGGAGACGGAGCCAAACCTGTCCTGCAGGTAACCGCGGATCAGGGCCGCTGCATTTTCAGCATCTTCAGGCGAAGCTGCTTTGCCGGTTCCGATGGCCCAGACAGGTTCATAAGCAACTACCAGCGAGGAAATATGCTGCGCCTCAGTACCTTCCAGGGCCCCGGAAAGCTGTTTTTTAATTACCTGTTCGGTGGAACCCTGCTCCCGTTCAGCTTCAGTTTCCCCGACACAGAGGATCGGTTTGAGACCGGCGCCCAGGGCCGTTTCAATTTTACGCCTCACCAGGTCATCGTCCTCGCCCATCTGGTGGCGTCTCTCGGAGTGGCCGATAATGACGTATTCCACCCCGAATTCGAGGAGCATAAAGGCGGCAATTTCTCCCGTCCGGGCTCCCCTGGATTCATAGTCCATATTCTGGGCTCCCAGCTTGATGTGGCTGCTTTTCAGGGCGGCAGAAGCGGCAGCGAGCGCCGTGAAAGGCGGGCAGACCAGGGTTTCCACTCCCGAAAAAGCTGATTCTTCCTTACGTATAGCGCGGCAGAATTCGGTTGTTTCGGCCGCGGTTTTATGCATTTTCCAGTTCGCTGCGATAATCGGCTTCATCTTGATTTCCTCCTTACCGTTCCTGCAGGGGAGCTTATTTGCTTCTTCCATCCCCGACCGGCCTTATGTTCAGCCGGTTTTGTCTTCCAGCACCGCTATGCCGGGCAGTTCCCTGCCCTCCCAGAATTCGAGCGTGGCGCCGCCGCCGGTTGAAATAAAGCTTATATGCTCTGACAGTCCCAGACCCTCCAGGGCGGCAACAAGATCTCCGCCGCCGACCACCGAATAAGCGCCGCTTTGCGCGACAATCTGGGCCACAACCTCGGTCCCGTTATCAAAGGGAGGGACTTCGAAAACTCCCAGCGGGCCGTTCCAGACGATCAAGGCCGATTCTTCAATGTATTCGCTGTAAATGGCCGAAGTTTCGGGGCCGATGTCGACCGCCTTCCAATCTCCGCTTACTTTTTCGGGAGGAACCACTTCCGAGTAACTCCCGGCTTTTATTTCCCTGGTAACAGCCAGGTCGATGGGGAGAAGAAGGCGGCAGCTGCTGTCCTTGCTTTCTTCAAGCAGGGATGCTGCTTCATCGACCACATCTTTTTCGTAAAAGGAAGCGCCCAGCCCGTACCCCCGGGCTACGAGGAAGGTATTGGCCATTCCCCCGCCGATCAGAAGATTGTCAGCCAGGCTCAGAAAACGCCTGATCACATTTATCTTATCGGATACCTTGGCCCCGCCCAGGATTGCGGTCATTGGGCGGCGCGGATTCTCCAGGCAGGCGGAGAGTTCTTCAATTTCTTTCTTCATGAGCAGGCCCGCCACGGCGGGAAGGTGGGAAGCCACGCCTGCAGTGGAAGCATGGGCCCGGTGGGCTGTTCCGAAAGCATCGTTGAC
>SLSE01000016.1 GCA_007130585.1 Syntrophomonadaceae bacterium
ATCGAGTTTATCCGCCGCTACCAGGGCCGGTATTTCTACAGCGAGGCCCGGCGGATCGCCGAGCCCCTGGTTGCTCAGCTGAAGGAATTCCCCGCCCTGGAAGAGATCAGCCTGGCTGGAAGTATCAGGCGCTGCCGGGAGATCGTAAAGGATATCGACCTGGTGGCTTCCTCTGAAGACCCGGCCGGCCTGACTGCCTATTTCACCGCACTGCCTGCTGTTGCAGAAGTGATTGCCCACGGTGATACCAAAGCTTCTGTCCGCCTGGAAGAGGGTATAAATGCCGACCTGCGCGTGGTCAGGCCGGACCAGTTTCCTTATGCCCTCCACCATTTTACGGGCAGCAAAGAGCATAATACCGCCCTACGCCACCACGCCAAAAGCATGGGCCTGAAAATAAACGAGTACGGCCTGTTCCGCAGTTCCGGCAATGAGCTTATCCCCTGCAGTGACGAGAAAGAATTTTTTGCCGCTCTCAACATGGCCTACATCGTCCCAGAAATGCGCGAAAACTTTGGTGAGATTGAAGCTGCCGAAGCGGGTAACCTTCCTGTTCTGGTTGAAGTGGAGGATATTCGTGGTATATTCCACGTCCACACAAATTACAGCGACGGGGTAAATACCCTGGAGGAGGTTGTCCGCTATTGTAGCGAGAAAGGCTATCAATACGTGGGAATTACCGATCACAGCCAGTCCGCATTTTATGCCGGCGGGCTGGGCGAAAAAGCCCTGTCTGAACAGCAGGAAGAAATTGAGGCAATGCGCGAAAAATATCCCGGCATGGCCATTTTCCGCGGGGTTGAATCAGATATCCGGGCCGACGGCAGCCTGGACTACCCCGACAGCGTTCTTGAAAAGCTCGATTTTGTTATCGCCTCGGTCCATTCGGGGCTGAAGATGGAGCGTTCAAAAATGACCGGAAGGCTTTTGCGGGCCCTGTCTCATCCCCTGGTGACCATGCTCGGCCATCCTACCAACCGCCTTCTTCTTGGCCGGGACAGCTCGCCCATGGAGCTTGAAAAAGTATTTCAGGCGGCTCTCGATAACGGCGTTATTCTCGAATTAAACGCCAGCCCCGCCCGCCTTGACCTCGACTGGAGGCATCTGAAAAGGGTAAAGGAAATGGGCCTGCTCGTATCGATTAACCCGGATGCCCATCGCCTGGAAAACTTTGAAGACACCGGCGTCGGGGTGGCTATCGCTCGCAAAGGCTGGCTCGGGAAAGAAGATGTCTTTAATACCCGCTCCCGCGATGAAGTGGAAAAATACCTGCGCCTCCGGAAAAATGGTTTGCATGCTAAAAATTAACAGGGGGTTGGAACCTTTCCACTGCCTGCCCGGTAACACCGGGGGGCAGGGTTTTAAGGATTAATGTGGAAATCATTTTTTACGGGAGATGGGATGCAATAAGTTAATAAAAAGTAGCCTGGCTTGTTTTTGTTAACTTATTGACGGAGGGAACGGCTTTGGAATACGTTTTGAGTTTATTGATCGCGATCAGTTTAAGCGCGACCAGCGGTTTTCGGGTCTTTGTACCCCTGCTGATCTTAAGCCTGGCAGCCAATAGCGGGTGGGTGGAGCTTTCCCCTTCGTTTGCCTGGATCGGCAGCTACCCGGCCCTGGCCGCTTTTGCCCTGGCCACGGCCCTGGAAGCGGGCGCCTACTTTTTCCCCTACGTGGATAATTTGCTCGGGGCGGCATCTGTTCCGGTCAGCATGCTGGCCGGCATGATCCTTACCGCTTCAGTCTTTGTTGACCTGCACCCGATGTTAACCTGGACGCTGGCCATAGTTACGGGAGGCGGCGCCGCCCTGGGAGGCAGCGCTATCAGCAACATTCTTCATGCCGGTTCCACCACAACTACCGGGGGAGCGGCCAACCCCGCCCTGTCGCTGGTAGAAACCGTATTTACCTTTATCATATCGCTCCTGGCTGTAGTAGTGCCGGCGCTGGCCTTTTTGCTGCTGGTCCTGGTCGCATACATGGTAACAAGGTATTACAGCCGCTTCAGGAAAAGACGCCTGCAGGGTGGAGGGAAAAGCGGGGGCAGGCCGGAGCGGCCGGTAAGTTAACAAAAACAGGCCTGGCCTCTTTTTGTTAACTTATTTACCTGGAACCCCAGAAGCCCGGCAGGCGGGATATGATAAAGGTGGCCACCATGTGGCCCAGGAGCAGGCCGAGGACTGCGCCCCAGATATTGCCGATGAGATTCAGGGAGATGAACAGCAGGATGCTGACGATAAGAATGTAGAGCAGGGGAAAGATCCAGTCGGGCATAATAACTCCTTGCATGAATATATTGGCTGTACTTTTATTTTAGCATTTTACTTTAATGATTATACCCTTAAATTTAAGGCCGGGCTAATGCCGGCGGGAGATGCCAGGGAGGAACCGCCCCGATGACACAGCGATCTTCATCATGGACTTACCGCCTGAAACAGGTTCCGGAGCTGGAAAACCTCGAAGTCGAGGTTGAAGCGCTTGGCGGAAGTTTAAGGTGTGATATCAGGGGAAAGATCTCCCCAATGCTGCGGTTTTTGATCGGGCGGTTTTTTTCATCCCACGATTCCCTCGGCACCCTGGCCAGCGTAAAGGGAAGTAACATCTACTCTCTCTACTTTCCACCGATTCCCAGCGCGGCCCATGAGCGTCTTTTTGAGTCTTTCTTATCCACCCACGTCTTTAAAAGGCCGAAACCGATGGCTGCCACGATTGGTGTTACCGGCCGGTGCCAGTACCGCTGCGTACACTGCAGCGCCGCGGGCCGCAGTGCCGGGCGGCCGGAGATGACTGCGGAGGAAATCAGGCGGGTCGTGGACGAATGCCTGGAACTCGGGGTCAGTAACATTACTTTTACAGGCGGGGAGCCGCTGCTGCGCCGGGATCTGGCCGGAATGATCGCATCTGTGCCGCCTGAACTGGCAGTATCCCAGGTTTTTACCAATGCAGCAGACCTTACCCCTGAGCGAATCGCGGAAATGAGCAAAGCGGGGATCTACGGCCTGCAGGTGAGCCTTGATTCGCCCGATCCGGCTGAGCACGATCGCATGCGCGGTACAGCAGGAGCTTTTGCGGCGGTGGAAAAAGGGATCAAGGAAGCGCGCCGGGCCGGGTTGCTGGTCGGAGTTTCCACTTACGCAACCCGCAACCGCGTATGGGAAGATCACTTCCTCCCCCGAATGGCTGACCTGGCTGCCGGCTGGGGCGCCCAGGAGCTGACCGTTTTTGATGCCATTGAAACAGGCGGACTGCTGGGCAAAAAAGATCTTACCCTCGACCGGCTTTCCCGCTGGAAGCTCCTCGGGCAGATGGGGGCTGTTAACCGGCGTTACCGGGGAAAAATGAGGACTGTTACCCAGAGCTGGACCAACAGCGGGCGGGGGTTTTCCAGGTTGATCGGCTGCCTGGCCGGCAATTTTCAGATCCATATAACTTCCCATGGTGAATTTACCCCCTGCGATTTCACACCCCTCTCTTTCGGTAGTATCCGCGACTCCCCGGTTGGCGAGCTGTGGCAGAAACTGCTTTCTCACCCGGCATACAGCCGCCGGAGCCTGCGCTGCCGCATGCAAAACGCTGATTTCCGCAGGAAATATATCGATACAATCCCGGAAGGAGAAGATCTTCCGTACAGGTTAAAATTTTGAAATAATACCGGGAGGGTTTGCCGGAAGAAGCCTGCTGTTGCCCTTCGGGGCGCCATGTCTAACTCAAACAAAAACTCTCCGCCTGGCCGGGGTTCGCAAGCGAAACCCGGCCAGGCGGAGCGCTTAATTTCTTACTTTTATGGGCACGCGATTCTACTTGCCCAGCAGAATTAAAACACCGGCTGCCAGGGCCAGCAGGCCCATTATGATATTTGCCGAGGGGATAGCAAAATCAACCAGCTGCATAAGGCCGGTTAAAATCAGCCAGATGCTCAGCAGCAGCATCCCCAGGTTTTTAGTAATTCCCATTTTCTTGGCCATCACCTTTACCTCCTTTTTTGCTCAAGAGCGGATACACTCATCGCCTTAATAAGCCAACTATGAATAATACAACAACAGCGCCTCCGGTTGCCACCAGTACTGAGGTTAAGTTAATGCCGGTAACACCGTAAGACAATCCTAGGATCGAGGTGGAAAGCCATCCGCCTAACAGGGCGCCGAGTACTCCAAGTAGGATGTTGCCGATTAACCCGAAACCGCCACCCATGATTAAACTGGCGAGCAGTCCGGCCAGGGCGCCGACAATAATCCAGGACAGGATGCCCAACACTTTCACCTCCCGAGCAGTATATTATGGGTATTGCCCTTAATGTAATCATATCAAAGCGCCGTTCAATCTGTCAAAATTATGCGCTAAGGTTATATTAATAGCAGCGAGGTTAAGGTTCAAGGCATATAATGGAAGCTTCAGCCGGATGAATAGTATTTTTTTTTGATCCTGGCCGGATCAACTCCCAGGCGGAAGGCCAGGAGGGCGTAGAAGATCAGGTATATGGTACGCCAGGGGCTTTCGGCGTCAAACTTGCGGCTGCTGTTTATAACCGGCCCCTTAAGCAGGACAGTTTTGCCGAGGCGCCGCATCCGGCGGCTGAAATCAACATCGGTCATGATCGGCAGGGGGGCAAAACCCCCCAGCCTGTGGAAAGCGGAAGGGCGGACGAATATGCCCCGGTCCCCGAAATAGGTGCCGGTCAGGCGGCAGTAGAGGTTGCCGCCCAGGCTGAGCAGGCGGTAGAAAAAACGGGGCCCGTCCAGCTGCATGGTAAAGGCGCCGCCGGTAATCCCGGGCGGGATTTTGCGCAGGCGGGCCAGCGTACCGGGGGCCAGGCGGGAGTCGGCATGCAGGAAGAGGAGCATATCGCCGCCCGCTTCCGCTGCACCGGCATTTAGCTGGGCTGCCAGCCCCGCCCGGCCCAGGGCAACAACTTCTACGCCGCAGCGCCGGGCAGCTTCCAGGGTGCCGTCTTTACTGCCCCCGTCAACAACGAACACCTGCACATTTTCCCGCTGGGCCAGCACACTTTCCAGGCAGCCGGTAAGCCGGGCTTCTTCATTAAGGGCTGGAATGATAACAGAAATCATAGGGTTACCTTCTGGCCAGCCTGATCAACAGCCGGGCCAGCGGCTTGTTTGCCATTTCGGCAAACCAGTCGTCGGTAGCCCGCTGAACGGCCATGCCCAGGGTGGGGTAGACATGCACGGTCAGCCCGATTTCATGCAGGCGCATCCCTTTCCGGCGGGCCAGGATAAATTCGTTAATAAGTTCCCCGGCTCTCGGTCCCAGGATGTGGACCCCGAGCAGCCTGCCGTAAGGAGAGGCAATGATTTTAACCCGACCCCGGTCGGCCCGGTCCGTTATGGCGCGGTCATCGCCGGCAAAAGGCTGGCTGTAGACCCGGTAGTTGTAATTCTTCTCCCGGCATTCCTCTTCAGTCATCCCCAGGTGGGCCAGTTCCGGATCCGTAAAAGTAGCCCAGGGGCTGCCCTGGTAGTCGACCCTGCTGTTGAAGGGGAAAAGCGCGTTACGCACCGCAGCCTTGGCCTCTATTTCGGCAAGGTGTGAAAACTGCAGCCCCCCGGTACAGTCTCCGGCCGCCCAGATGTTGCCCGCTGTAGTCTGCATGTACTGATTGACCTTAATCTTATCTTCGCTGTATTCCACTCCGGCTGCTTCCAGGTTCAGTCCTTCCGTATTGGACCGCCGCCCTGCGGCAATAAGCAGGTGGCGGGCGCTTTGCTGTTCTTCACCGGAATAGGCAACCCAGCCCCGGTCGGTTTTTTGCACCTTTTTTACCCGTGCATTAAGCCTGATATCCATTCCGTCATCAATGAACATTCCGGTCAGCTCACGGGCCAGCTCCCCGTCATCGCGGGGCAGCAGCCTGTCCCGGGCCTGGAAAAGGGTTACTTTAGTTCCCAGCAGGTAAAATGCCCGGGCCAGTTCGGTCCCGATCGGCCCCCCGCCGATTACCAGCAGTGATTCGGGAACCGAGGGAAGATCCCAAACATTCCGGTTGGTCAGGAAATCATTCTCCAGGCCTTCAAGATCGGGAATACGGGCTGATGAGCCGGTGCAGATAATAAATTTAGCGGACTTGATACGGGTTCCATCATCCATCTCCAGGGTATGCCTGTCCCTGAAAGAAGGTCTGCCGTGGATTACTTTCACTCCGTATTTTTCAAGCAAATCCTTAGCCTTGGAGGCCCGGCTCGTTTTCCGGGTTATCTCCCTGACCCGCTCCATTACCCCCGTCTGCGGGTGGCCTCCGCGACAGCCGGCCAGCGAAGCTTCATGAAGCAGCGCTTTTGAAGGGACGCAGCCTGTCCAGGAACATTCCCCTCCCAGGCGGTCTTCCAATTCCACCATGGCCGCCCGCGAGCCAAAGGCCCCGGCAGCCACCCCGGCAACCAGCCCGGCGGCTCCGCCTCCGATAATCGCCAGGTCGTAGTTTTGGGTTCTCATTTCTGTCATCCTTTCTTACTGCGCTATGTTATTATATAATTAATAAATCTAATAATCAAAATAATAACAATTAATGCAACGGAGGGAAAATATGAAATCCAGCGGCAGTAATTCTTTCCGGTCCCTGGCCGGCCCCCTGAAAAGTTATTCCGTAACCAGCATCCAGGCCAACCTGGGACGGCTGTGCAACTTAAGCTGCAATCACTGTCACCTGGCCGCCTCTCCCGGGGTCGAAGAAATTATGGGCATGGAAGTTATGGAAGAGATTTCCGGGGCGGTAGACCGGGGCGGAATTACCGAAATTGATATTACCGGCGGCGCGCCTGAACTGAACCCCCGGCTCAGGGATTTTGTCAGGCTTCTAAAACGACCCGGCCTGAAGATTACGCTGCGGACTAACCTGGTGGCCCTCCTGGAACCCGGGCAAAAGGGGCTGGTCCGCTTCCTGTATGATAAAAACGTTAACCTGGTTGCATCCCTGCCCTGCTACATGGAAAATAATGTCCGCACCCAGCGCGGGGATGGCGTCTACAAAAAAAGCATTACCGTCCTCAAAATGCTTAACTCCCTGGGCTACGGAACAGGGGAAGGGCCGG
>SLSE01000029.1 GCA_007130585.1 Syntrophomonadaceae bacterium
ACCAGGATCGAAATAGAATCAATCCGCGGCGTAAGGAGCGAGCATGTCCTGGAAAACCTTATAAAACGCAGGCTGATCAGGGTAAGCGGTCGCAGGGAAGGGCCGGGCCGGCCGCTTCTTTACTGCACAACCCCGGATTTTCTAAAGTATTTCGGTTTAATGGATTTAAAAGATCTTCCCCCGCTGGAGACCGAAAAACCCCTGGAAGCGGAACAGGCTCCACAGCAGGATCTCGAAATCCGGGAGGAGTAAACAGATGCGACTGGCAAAATACCTGGCCCGGGCCGGGGTTGCATCCCGCCGCCGGGCGGAGGATATGATTTACGCGGGCCGGGTAGCCGTTAACGGGGTGACCGCCGATAAACCCCAGGTGCAGGTAAGTGCAGGCGATACGGTAACCGTTGATGGAAAAGCTGTTCAGGGTCCTGAACGGAAAATCTACCTTCTGCTTAACAAACCGCCCGGCTACATTTCAACCGCTCATGATACTCACAACCGGCCAACCGTAACCGACCTGCTCGGTAATATCGAAGCCCGCGTTTACCCCGTCGGCCGTTTGGACGCCGATACCTGCGGCGCGCTCATGCTCACAAATGACGGGGAGCTGGCTCACCGCCTGATGCACCCCAGATATGAAGTCGAAAAAGTCTATCACGCCCTGGTAAAAGGCCTGCCCGGGGAAAGCGCCCTGGAAATGATGCGCCGCGGCATAGTCATAGAAGGTGAAAAAACAGCTCCGGCAGGAGTTAAACTTCTTAAGGCCATACCGCAAAACAATACCGCCCTCCTGGAGATCACCCTCACCGAGGGAAAAAAGAGGCAGGTTAAAAAGATGTGTTCAGCGGCCGCGCACCCGGTCAGGGCCCTTAAGAGAGTTAGCTTTGCCGGCTTAAAAGTAAATTCCCTTAAGCAGGGAGCCTACCGGGAACTGGAAGAGCAGGAAATTAGCTCCCTTTACCGCCTGGCGGGCCTGGAAGGTTGATCTAACTTGCAAAAAGCCGCTAATAATGAGAAAATAACTTATGCTTTAACCGGACCGTACCTGCCGGGAAAAGCGCACTTGTAAAGGTGAGTCATTTTGGAGAAGAATAAACCTAAAATAGCTATTGACGGACCGGCAGGCGCCGGCAAGAGCACGGTAGCGCGGGAAGTATCCCGCCGCCTGGGCATTAAATACCTCGACACGGGGGCCATGTACAGGGCAATAACCCTGAAGGTGCTTCGCGAAAATATTAAGCTGGAGGATACCACAGCCCTGGTCCGCGTCCTTGAGAACACAAAGATTCAACTGGGAGATGACAACGGGGTTTTCCTGGACGGCGAAGACGTTACCGAAGAAATACGCAGCTCCGGTGTCAACGGCCTGGTTTCCCCGGTTTCTGCCATTTCATCCGTTCGCCGGCACCTGGTTTCCGTGCAGCAGGCTATCGCCGCCGAATCAGATGGTATAATCATGGAAGGCCGGGATATAGGTTCCCGGGTTATGCCGGATGCCGATTACAAGTTTTACCTGGACGCTTCCATCGAAGAAAGAGCCAGGAGAAGATGCCGGGAACAACTGGAGAAAGGGATCACCCTTTCCCTGGAAGCGGTGGGGGCGGAAATAAAAAACCGTGACAATATTGACTCGCAGAGGGAAGATTCTCCGCTGACAATCGTTGATGACGCCCTGGTGGTTGATACCACGGGGATGACTTTTGATGAAGTTGTAGATAAAATAGTGGAAACAGTATATGGCGGGCAGCGCTGAGCGGAAGCAGGGTGAATGAATTGTTGTATTACGTTGGTCGCTTTATCGGATGGATTTATCTGCGGCTGCTCTATCGGGTTAAAGTACACGGTGCGGAAAATATCCCCGCGCGAAAACCTTTTATCATCTGTTCAAACCATATAAACTGGATGGATCCACTGACCATAGGGACATCATTTCCCGCTTCATACCGGATCCACTTTATGGCCAAACACGAACTGTTCGGCAACATCTTTTCTTCATGGCTGTTTCGGAAAGTGGGAGCTTTTCCTGTAAACCGGGATAATGCCGATTACAGCGCCATCAAGACCGCCTACCGTTTATTAAAGGAAGGCGGCGTCCTCGGCCTGTTCCCGGAAGGTTCCAGGAGTAAAACAGGGCGGCTGCAAAAAGCATACAACGGCGCAGCCCTGATTGCGGTGCGCAGCGGGGTGCCGGTGGTGCCGGTAGCCATTACCGGGCCGTACCGCTTTTGCAAACCTGTTCATCTCTATATCGGGGTGCCCCTGGTTCTGCCGCCCCTGGTTTACGATAGCAAGGATGAAAAAAAAGAACAGCTCGAAGAGATGAGCATGTTGATCATGGAAAGCATTGGCAGGCTGCCACCGCTTTCCTGCCCGGAACGACATTCATAACAGCGGAGTGATAGTTTGCAGGTTTTAGTAGCGAGAAAAGCCGGTTTTTGTTCGGGAGTCAGCAGGGCTGTCAATACCCTGCTGGAAGAAGTTGAAATATACGGCGCGGGAGCAACGCTTGGTCCGGTGGCCCATAATGAAGACGTTGTAGCGTACCTGCGCGAGCGGAAGGTTATAGCTATAAACGAGCCGGAAGAGGCCCGGGGTTCATTCCTGGCCGTCCGCACGCACGGTGTCGCGCCTGACATACTGGGCAGAATAAGCAGGCTGGAAGGAGTAAGGGTTGTTGATCTAACCTGCCCCAGGGTCAAAAAAGTCCAGGAAATAGCCTCCCAGGCGGCCCAAAAAGGATATTCCGTGATCATTTACGGAAACAGGGATCATCCCGAGGTAAAAGGCCTGATCGGCTGGGCCGGCGAAGGCGCAATCCCAGTGTCCGCACCGGAAGAACTCCAGGAAATTGAATTTAAAAAACCTTCGATCCTGATTTCCCAGACTACAGGCAACCCCGGGGTTTACGAGCAGCTTAAAGCGCTCTATAAAAATATGGATCCTGAAGGGCAAATATATGATACACTATGCCCTGAAACGGATTACAGGCACAAAGAAACAGCGGAACTGGCAAAAAGGGTTGAAGCGCTGGTGGTGGTTGGCAGTAAAACTAGCGCTAATACAAAAGCCCTTTATGATAGTTGCCGGCAGTTAAAACCATCCTGCCGGGTAACAAATGCGGAGGAGTTGGACTTTAATTTTCTCAGGCAGTACCGGGTTATCGGTGTAACTGCGGGAGCTTCAACCCCTCCATGGACGATAAAGGAGGTTGTGGAGAGAATGGAGAACGAAAACATGGAAACTACGAATGATGCAGTTGAGAAGGAAGAGCAGGAGAACGAGGAAACAAAGAACGGTGAAAAGGAGCTCGATGAACAGCAGCCGGGAGAAGTAAGCGGCGAAGAAAAACAGCCGGATGATCCTGCTGAACCTGAAGATCTCCCGGAAGAAGCATCAGCAGGGGAAGCTCCGCAAGAAACACCGGAAGCATCGGCAGAAGAAGAGAGCGCAGATGAAGACCGGTCCGGCGAAGCGCCTGCTGCGGAAGAAGCAGCCCGGGAAGAGTCGGAAGCAGAAACAGCCGGTGAAGCGGCACAGGCCGAAGAACAGTTTGATTATTCAGTTGAAATCAAACAGCCCCAGGAGGGCGAGCAGGTTTCAGGCAAAGTGGCACGGGTGACCGATGAAGAAGTTTACGTTGATATCGGCGCAAAAACCGAGGCTATTCTTCCCGTCAATGAGGTGCACCTTGGGGAAGGACAGGCTCTTTCCGATATATTTAAACCCGAGGACGATCTCGAGGTTACAGTTTTGAATATTGACGACCAGGAAGGCAAGGTAATTGTTTCCCATAAAAGACTGGCCAGGGACAAACGCCTTAAGGAGCTTGAGGAAGCCTTTGAAAACCAGGTGACACTCGAAGGAAAAGTTAAACAGGTAGTTTCAGCCGGCATAGTGGTCGACCTGGGTGAAGGTATCGAAGGTTTTATGCCCGGTTCTCTTGTTGATACCAGGTTTATTCCTGACTTTAATGAATTCCGGGACAAAGAAGTCAGCTTTAAAATCCAGGAATTCGACCGTGAAAAAGGAAAGCTGATTTTAAACCGCCGCAAGCTGATGGAAGAGGAATCGGCAAAGCATAAAGAAAGCACGCTCAACGCTCTTGAAGTCGGCTCAACGATAACCGGTACCGTAAAACGCCTGACCGACTTTGGCGCTTTTATTGATGTCGGAGGAATAGACGGCCTGGCTCATATCTCGGAACTGTCCTGGGAGAGAGTGAAACACCCCAAGGAGATACTTAAAGTTGGCGATGAAGTAGAGGTAAAAATCCTTGAGGTTATTCCGGAAAAAGAAAGGATCAGCCTCAGCATCAGAAAAACTCAGCCCGACCCCTGGACCAGGGCGATTTCAGACCTGGAAACCGGTCAGCTGGTCACCGGCAGGGTAACCCGCCTTGTAAACTTCGGCGCTTTTATTGAAATCAAACCCGGGGTTGAGGGCCTGGCGCATATCTCCCAGCTGGCTGATTACCATGTCAAGCATCCTTCAGAGATCATCAGCGAAGGCGATGAAGTGGAAGTTAAAGTAATCGAGCTCAAACCGAAAGCAAAGCGGATCAGCCTCAGCCTCAAGGAAGCCGGCGGAGTAGCAGTTGCCCAGGGGTCTTCTCAGACCGATGAAGGCGATGACGGCAGCGTAACTCTGGGCGATGTTTTCGGCGACCTGTTTGAAGATCAGGATTATAAGGAAGAAGAGAACGCCGGCGAAGAAAACGAAGCAGAACCAGGGCCGGCAGAAGAAGAAGAGAATCCTGAACCGGAAGGTGACCGGGAATAACATGGACAGGGCGCGCCGGAAGGATGAGCATATTTATTACAGTATGTGTTATGCGCCCCAAAAGGCCGATTTTTCGGATGTCGCCTTAATCCATAATTGTCTCCCCGATCTGAATTTTAACCGGATAAACCTGGAAACAGCTTACATGGGGCGAACTTTCCGTTCGCCCCTTTTCATTAATGCCGTAACGGGCGGCACTAAACTGGGCCTCAGGATCAATGCCCTGCTTGCCGGCGTTGCCCGGCGGTTTGGCCTGCCGATGGCGGTTGGCTCACAAATGGCTGCCTTGGAAAGCAGGGCATCCGAGACAAGCTTTAAAGTGGTAAGGCGGATTAATCCCGACGGGGCAATATGGGCAAATATCGGTTCCTATGCCGACCCCGACCTGGTTTTACGGGCTGTAAAAATGATCAGGGCCGATGCAGTTCAGATCCACCTTAACGCTGCCCAGGAGCTTATTATGAGTGACGGCGATCGGGCCTTCGAAGGGATGGTCAGCCGCATCGAAAAGATCGTAAAAACCGCCGGGGTTCCTGTTATAGTAAAAGAGGTCGGTTTTGGCATGGCCCGCGAACAGGCCGCATTACTCTGCCGGGCCGGCGTCTCCGCCGTCGATACCGGCGGCAGGGGAGGAACAAACTTCCTTGCTATTGAAAGCAGGCGGGCCGGCGTGAATTTGTCTCCGGGCTTGAAAACATGGGGTATTCCGACGGCGATCAGTATTATCGAAGCCGCTTCCGTTCTGTCCGGCAAAACGGCCCTGTTTGCCTCCGGCGGCATTTACGATGCGCTGGATATCGCCAAAGCCCTGGCCCTGGGCGCACGGGCAGTCGGACTGGCCGGTTACCCGCTTTACTGCCTGCTCAGGGAAGGCCAAAGCGCCCTCGTCGAGAAAATAGAAAATATCGAAACCGAACTGCGCATTATAATGATGCTGACAGGCGCCGGAACCGTCACAGAACTACAAACCAGGCCCCTGGTTATAACCGGATACACGGCAGAGTGGATGAAGAGGAGGGGCTTGAACCCTGATCTCTATGCCCGTCGTCCGGGCGACAGTAACTGAAAAGGAAGAGCTGAATTATATGAACCTGAAAAAACCCGAAGGCCCGGTGATTGCTGACGTCACGGCTGGCTCCCCGGCCGAACAGGCCGGGATCAAAGCGGGCTGGCGCTTGATCCGGATCGACAATCAGCCTCCCGGCGATATTATAAATTACAGGATCCTGGAATCAGACGACAGGATAAGCCTGTTATTGCTCACCGATCGGGGCATCCTGCGGCGGGTTAAAATTGTTAAACCGCCGGGCAAACCCCTTGGCCTGCGCTTCGATCCGCCGACAATCGGGCCAATGCAGTGCTGCGGCAATAAATGCATATTTTGCTTTGTCGATCAAAATCCTTGCGGTATGCGTCCGGCTTTATACGATAAAGATGACGATTACAGGCTGTCTTTTCTCTATGGGAACTTTATTACCTTAAACAGGGTAACCTCCTCAGAGCTGAACAGGATCTTCGCCCTGCAGCTGAGCCCGCTGTATGTTTCCGTGCACACAACCAATCCCGACCTGCGCAGCTACATGTTCGGCACAAAAAGAGCCGTTAAAGGCCTTGCCAACCTGCGCCGGCTGACAGAGAAGGGCATTCGCATTCATGCCCAGGTTGTACTGATTCCGGATATCAATACCGGCCCGGAAATGGAGCGGACTATAGCAGACCTGGACGAAATGGGCCCGAACCTGGCCAGTGTCGCCCTCGTTCCGGTCGGGCTGACCGCGCACCGCGGCGAACTGCCCGCTTTAAGAAAATTTACAGCTGCTGAAGCCGCCGCTCTGCTCGGCCGCCTGGATGAATTGCAGCAGCAATTCTTAAGCAGGCGGGGAAGCCGCTTTGTCTTCGCTTCTGATGAATTCTACAACCTGGCTTCCGCGCCCGTACCGGAAGACGACCATTACGAAGGATACCCGCAGCTTGAAAACGGCGTCGGCCTGGCCCGGCATTTTCTTGATGAGCTCGCCGCAGTTGAAAATAAGGCCGCTGCTGCCCTTAAATCTGACCTGAAAATTACAATTGTGGCCGGTCCGGCCGCAGAATCTCTGCTGCTGGCGTTAAAGGAAGTATTTTCCCGCATTAAAGGGCTTACGGTGGATTTAAGAATAACCGGCAATTCTTTCTTCGGGGATGAAGTCACGGTATCGGGGCTGCTGACCGGCAGGGACCTGCTGGCCGTTTTTGAAGGAAATCCGCCGGGT
>SLSE01000054.1 GCA_007130585.1 Syntrophomonadaceae bacterium
CCGCCCTGTCCGGCACAGGAGGCCAGAAAGAGGAGGGAGGCTAAGAGCAGGATTGCCAGGGCCGGTGTTCCGGTTTTGTATCGTTTGCTTCCGTTTGTTATAATCATGGGGCCTCCGTAATTGCAGCCAAAATAATTAACCTGCAGCCTGAATACTTACCTTATTATAACAGCAAGCCGTAAAATTATACAGGACCGGCCGGCAGGCCGTTTTCCCTGTCCGGAGGGAGGCCGGCCTTAAAGGAATGCCGGGTCCCTCCTTTAGTTAACATAAGATGTATTATCGGAAGTTGCAAAAGCAATTTAATACCCCTCCTCTGGCTTCCCTCTGCCTAGATATTTTTTCTCCAGTGGTTAAGAATCGCACTCAATGAAGTCCCGCACTGCGGGCAGTTGCCTTTATAACGCAGTATATACCCGCAGCTGCTGCATTTCATGGCCGGGATTTTTATCTTTTTGCCCTGACGCTCATCTGCTACCAGCGCTATACCGGGCTCGGTAAACGGTTCGTTAATAACGCTTTCTTCCGGGGCTTCGCGTTCAGCGCCGGGTATATTTATATTAGCCTCAGGTATACTTGCACTATCCTCAGGTATATTTGTATTACCGTCCTCTTTAAAATCGCTTAGAACGGCTTTATTTTCGTCATCCCCGGTTACCTTATCTTCCCGGGAATTAATATCACTGAGTTCTGCCGCGGCGTCTGAGCCGGAAATGCCCGGATCAGCATCGCCGGAACTTTCTGGGCCGGCCGTGCTTACGATGCTGTTTTTAGCGGCTTCTGACTTTGCTGCGCTGATCTCCCTGTGCCGCGGTTCTTCTTTTTTGGTTTCGACCGCGTTGAAGCCGCCTGGATTTGATGATTCATAACGGTAAGCGGCAGAATTTTCACTGACACTTAAGCGCTGTTGTTGCCCGGCGTTAACGGGCATGCCGCTGCGCAGGCTTATATTGTCAGAAAATTTAAATTCTCTATGTTCACTGAACAAAAGTTTAGTATATGCCTGGGTAGCCGCCGGGTCACGGTGCCCGAGGGCATCCTGCAGCAGGTTGATATCCCTGGTTTCACGCATAAAATCCACGGCGAAGGTATAACGCAGCAGGTGGGGATACACGTCTTTGTCAATGCCGGCCCTGCGAGCCAGGCGTTTAACCATTTCCCTTATATAACGGTCTTTTAACCTGCTGCCGGTCAGGGTGGTAAATAAAAATCTGCTTTCTGCGGGCCTTGTCCGGAGCCACTGCCTGAGCAGCGCCATTTCAGATTCATCAACCCAGAGCGTGCGTTCCCTGGCCGCCCCGCTGCCTTTAACGCGGACCTTCCCCTCTTCCCATTCCATGTCATCGGTTTTCAGATTGATAATTTCACTGACCCGCAAACCCAGTTTCAGCATCAGGCTGATTATGCACAGGTTGCGAAGCCCGGTAGGCGCCCTGGGGTTGGGCTGCCGCAGCAGGGCCAGCTGTTCGTAGCTGTTTAATACCGCAGGGACTCTTTTTGATTCTCTCATGATCTACCATCCATATAATACCATATATTTTAGAAACGGAACTAAAAATAAAATTACGGAATTATATCTATATTCTGTGTGATTTCATCCTATTTGTCAAGTTAAATTATTCACTATGCCCTGGGAGCGCTAAAAAGCTTGACAAGTTAATAAATATTCGGTAATGTTACAGGAAAGTAAAATAGAAAAGGCTATGATCGGAACCAGTAACAGGGTTTATCATCAACAGAGAGCCGCCGGGTGGTGCGAGGCGGTATGATCAGGACTGTGAACTCCTCCGTGAGCCGCCAACCGAAATTGAAATATATTTAGTTCAAGATTAGGCCTGGCCGGAGACTTCCGTTATTATAAAGAGTGGGCAGTAGAGGTTATGCTGTCAAGAAGAGTGGTACCACGGAAATATACTTTCGTCTCTTGGATGGAAGTTTTTTTTATTTCTAATTATAACTTTTATGAACGGAGTGAAGCGCTATGAGCAGCAACAGCAGTTCGGAAAAGGTTTACCTGTTTGACAGCACTTTGCGCGATGGAGAACAGACGCCCGGAGCGCGCCTGAACCATGATGAGAAACTTGAAGTGGCCCGCCAGCTAGCCCGCCTGGGCGTGGATATAATCGAAGCCGGTTTCCCCGTATCCTCGCCCGGCGAGAAAAAGGCAGTCCAGGATATTGCCCGCCAGGTTAAGGGACCGGTGATCTGCGGCCTGGCCAGGGCTGTCAGGGGAGATATTGACGCTGCCTGGGAAGCCGTTCAGGAAGCAGAACGTCCCCGCCTGCATGTATTTTTAGGGGCCTCCGATATCCACATGAAGCATAAGCTGAAAAAAGACCCCCATTTGCTGATGGAACAGGGTATTGAAGCGGTTAAATACGCCCGCCGCTTTACAGATGACATCGAATACTCTCCCGAAGATGCCACCAGGGCCCGCGAGGAATACCTCTATGAGCTGTTGGAGAAGATAATCAAAGCAGGCGCCACTACAATTAATATCCCCGATACTGTCGGCTATGCCGTTCCCGAAGAATTCGGGGCTTTAATCCGGAGGCTCAGAGAAAATGTGCCCGGGATGGACAAAGTGATCCTCAGCGTTCACTGTCATAACGACCTGGGTATGGCCGTGGCTAACTCGCTGGAAGCTATTAAAAACGGGGCCCGCCAGGTAGAGTGTAATATAAACGGTATTGGTGAAAGAGCCGGTAATGCCGCCCTCGAAGAGATCGCCGTTGCCCTGCGTATCAGGCAAAACCACTTTCCCTATTATACCGACCTGAACTTTTCTGAAATATACAGGACCAGCCGCCTGGTCAGCAAACTTACCAGCATCTCGGTTCCTGTCAACAAGGCTGTAGTAGGTCTTAATGCCTTCTCCCATTCTTCAGGTATCCACCAGGATGGGATTTTGAAGAATAAGGAAACTTATGAAATAATTGATGCCGGCCTGATCGGCGGGAAAGCGGCCCAGATGTGCCTTACTGCCCGCAGCGGAAGGCACGCTGTTATGGACCAGTTAAACAAGCTGCATTTTTCCCTGACTCCCGAGCAGCTGGAGACTATTTACGGCTATTTTGTCGAACTGGCTGATAAAAAGAAAGAGGTTTACCCGGAAGACCTTGAAGCCCTGGTCCTGGACCACCTCTCTTTCACCGAGCCCAGGTACACGCTGGATTACCTCCAGACAATCAGCGGAAGCAAAAGCGTACCCGCAGCCATAATCCGCCTTAAAAAAGAAGACGGCAGCATAACCGAGGAAGTTGCTGTCGGAGCAGGCCCGATCGATGCTGCTTATAATGCCATCAATAAAATTACCGGTTTAAGCATCGGCCTTGACAACTACCGCCTTAATGCTGTTACCCGCGGCCGGGACGCGCTGGGTGAAGTCCAGGTCGAAATGTCTTACCAGGACCGGACAATTACCGGACGGGGCACCAGCACCGATATTATTGAAGCCAGCGTAAAGGCTTATTTAAACGGCCTGAATAAACTGCTTAAGATTAACGGCAACAGCAGTCACGGGGAAGCTGCCGGGTAAGCCTCCCCCCCTCTCCTTTCGGGCGGCACGCCAGGTCACCTGGCAGAAGAGCCGGTACTTCTGCATTAATTTGCTAAATAATTATTGAAAAATGCAAACAAGAGTTTTCCTTTTGAAAATATTGTGATATAATTAACACTAAATTATACCTAGGGGTGATGACTTGGAGCCGTTAACTGAGAAACAGCAGAGAGTGCTTGACTTTATTGAGCAGGAAGTAGATAAGTGGAATTATCCTCCATCGGTCCGGGAAATTTGTAAAGCGCTCAACATCAGGTCTACTGCAACTGTGCACAGCTATCTTGACATCCTCCAGAAAAAAGGCTACATATCGAAAATGGCAACCAAACCCAGGGCTATAAAGCTGTTGAAAAACGCGGCCGGTGAACCCGATTTAAAATGTGCCTTTGCTCCCCTGATCGGCAGCATAACGGCAGGGCAGCCCATCCTGGCTGAAGAAAACAGGGAAGGATATTTTCCGGTTCCCGATTATTTATCTACCGGAGAAGATTGTTTTGTCCTGAAAGTTTCCGGGGAAAGCATGATTGGAGCCGGGATTAATAACGGGGATTTCGTTATAATCAGGCAGCAGTCTACTGCCGAGAATGGCGAAATTGTAGCGGCCCTGCTTGATGACGAAGCGACCATCAAGCGCTTTTACCGGGAAAATGGCAGTTATCGCCTCCAGCCTGAGAATGATGCTTTTGAGCCGCTGCTGGTAAATGAAGTTCAAATCCTCGGCAAGGTAATCGGTCTGTTCCGAAAAGTTTAATAAATACTGCCGGCTGCCATGTTAAAAACCGGTTGGCTAACTGCCCGCATGCGTAGTAAACGGCTTAAGTTTTTCAGCCAGGTCGTGTTCTACAACCGCTGAAACCTCTATATGATCCGGCTTGTATTCAACATTCTCTATTTCCCCCTGCTCCTGCAGTTCAGAATAAAGCTTTCCTTCGCTGTAGGGGAGAAAGAGCTTTAAACGGCATCGCTGCCTGCTTAGAAAGGCGGCGATGTTTTCTTTTAATTCTTCCAGCCCTTCCCCTGTTTGCGCCGAGACAAATACAGCACCGGGAAATTCACGGATCAGGAAAAAACGGTCCGGGTGTTCTTCGGTTTGCAGGTCGATCTTATTAAAAACCAGGATCTCGCGCTGGCAGTAATCAGGATCTATTTTATGAAGGTGATCACGCACGACCTGAATCTGGTTGATGTGATCGGGATGGCTTAAATCAACAACATGAAGCAGCAGGTCCGCTGCCGCGATTTCTTCCAGGGTAGCCTGGAAAGCGGTGACCAGTTGCCTGGGGAGCTCTTCAATGAAGCCGACTGTATCGGTAAATAATACTTCCTTACCCCCGTTGATAGAACCTCTTCTTACCATGGGGTCAAGCGTGGCGAAAAGCTTATCTTCCGTATAAAGGTCTGCGCCGGTTAAAGCGTTGAGGAGGGTCGATTTACCGGCATTAGTATAACCGACCAGGCTGATTATGTTATAACGGTTTCTCTTGCGGCGCTGACGGTGCAGTTTCCGCTGCTTTCTTAAAGATGTAATTTCTTTCTTCAGATCGCTGATCCGGCGGCGGATTACCCTGCGGTCGACCTCGAGCTGGGTTTCACCCGGTCCCCGGGTACCAATTCCGCCCCCCAAGCGCGATAACTGGTTGCCCAGTCCGATCAGGCGGGGCAGTAGATACTGCATCTGGGCAAGTTCCACCTGCAGCTTACCTTCCCGGGACAGGGCGCGCCGGGCAAATATATCAAGAATCAGGGCTGTGCGGTCAATTACTTTAACCCCGATCAGGTTATCCAGGTTGCGAATTTGCGAGGGTGATAATTCATCGTTAAAGATCACCATGTCGGCTTCATACATTTCGACCAGGGCGGTTAACTCTTCTGTTTTACCTTTGCCGATATAGTAAGCCCTGTCCGGAGCTTTCCGGTTTTGAATAATTGTATCCGCCACATCGGCGCCTGCGGTATCGGCCAGCAGGGCCAGCTCTTCCATAGAGCTTTCGATATTATCCCCTTTTGAATCGGTATTCAGCCCAACCAGGATTGCGACTTCCCTGTTTTTCATCAGTCACCACTTTCTGCCGGTAATTGGCGGCCGGAACAGGCGTTTAACTAAAAAAGACACTCCGGCCCAGTGTCTTTTTTTAGTTAAATACATTGTAACTTATTCCTGTTCGCCTGCAGCGGCTTCTTCCTGTCCCGCATTATCGCCATTTACTGTTTTAAGGTTTATGTTGCGCATGGGAATGATGGTAGATACTGCATGCTTGTAAACAAGCTGCTGTTTACCTTCTACCTCCAGCAGCAGGGTAAAATTATCGAAACTGCGGACAACCCCCTTAATCTGGTACCCGTTTATCAAGAATACCGTGGTTAACATGTTTTCCTTGCGAGCCTGGTTAAGAAAAGTATCCTGTAAATTAATTGCGCCTTTCATATATCTGGCTCCCTTCGTTTCTGTTGCCTTCAGCAGTTTATTTTCGCCGTCAGGGCGTTATATCCTTCACTTTTTTGCAAATAATTTCTACAATATCCTGAAACGAGGACATATGGTCTATCTCTATCCATTCCAGGCCTTTTTCCCGGCGAAACCAGGTTAACTGCCGTTTGGCTAAATTACGGGTCTGTTTTTTGATTTCAGATACCGTTTGATACCAGCCTGTCTCTCCCCTGAGGTAGTCCAGAAGCTGTCGGTAGCCCAGGATCTGCAGGCCGGGGCTGTATTGATCATAGCTCTTCCTGGTAAGGTTGCGCACTTCTTCAAGAAAACCGAGTTCAATCATCCGATCGACCCGTTCCTCAATCCTTTTGTAGAGGGTTTCCCGATCCATGCTGAGGGCATAGAATACCGGCCTGTAGGGTGATTCACGCTGCCCGGTCCGGATCTCCTGTTCGGATATCGGCCTGCCTTCCAGGGAGTGCACTTCAAGGGCCCTGATAATCCTTTTCCGGTCATGAGGATGAATTTTTTCCGCTGCCCGCGGATCAACTTTTTTTAAACGGTTGTAGAGCTCTTCCAGGCCGGCGGTTTCGATGATTTCCTCCAGGGCGGCCCGCAGCCCGGGGTCGGGGCCTTTTTCCCCGAAAGCGAAGCGGTCGGTTACCGCTTTGATGTAAAGGCCTGTTCCGCCTGCCATCAGGGGCAGCTTGTTTGCCTGCCACATCGCATGGATAGCGTCGTCGGCGGCCTTTTGATAATCTGCAACGCTGAAGGCCTGGTCCGGATCAACGAGATCAATGAGGTGGTGCCTGACCAGCCTCTGTTCAAGCGGAGATGGCTTGGCAGTGCCAATATCAAGTCCGCGGTAAACCTGGGCCGAGTCGGCGGTAATAATATCGGTGTTCAGCCTGCGGGCAATTTCAAGAGCCAGGGCCGACTTGCCGACAGCCGTTGGGCCGGCCAGGATCAAAAGGGGGATTTTATCTTTCAGCCGGCCGGAGATCATTGATTGCTCCCCCTGCGGTGAAAAC
>SLSE01000193.1 GCA_007130585.1 Syntrophomonadaceae bacterium
CAGGCGGCCAGGATCTGCGAAGATTTCAATAACGATTCCATTTAAAGAGGAGAAAAAATTTGCAGCAGGAAAGAACAGATCTGGAAAGCAGGCAGCCCGATTACAGCGGGGTAAAGATAGCCGCCGTATCGCTGGGCTGCTCAAAAAACAGGATTGATACCGAGGAACTGCTCGGTCTCCTGGCCAGCTGGGGCTGTGTGTTTACCGAAGATTATCGCGCCGCAGACATCATAATCGTCAACACCTGCGGCTTCATCGAGGAAGCCCAGCAGGAATCGATAGATACCCTGCTCGGGATGGCGGCCCAAACCGCGGGGAAAAGGCCGAAAATAGTGGCCGCCGGCTGCCTGGTGGAGGTTTTTGGCAGTAAAATTACCAGGGCGGTACCCGAGGTTGACGGGGCGATCGGCGTCCACAGCTACAGGCGCCTCGATAAATTCCTAAGAATGCTCCTCGCCGGGAAACGGCCCGTAATCAAGGCGAAACCTTCGCCTGTTTACTGTTCGCTGGCTCCCCGGATCCTTACTACTCCCGGACACAGCGCAGTGGTGAAAATCGGGGAAGGGTGCAGCAACCGCTGCAGTTACTGCCTGATTCCCGCGATCAGGGGCCCATACCGCAGCCGCCCGCCGGAAGAAATTAAGGCCGAGGTTGAAGCGCTGGTTCAAAAAGGAACCAGGGAGATCAGCCTGATTGCCCAGGATACCACTGCATACGGCAGCGAGCAGGATGACCTGCCTGATCTGGCCGGCCTGATCAGGCAGATCCTGGAGATCGAAGATCACTTCTGGCTCCGTATTATGTATACCTATCCAGCGCGGATCAGCGATGAGCTGATTGATCTGATCGCTTCGGAAAACCGGGTCTGCAATTATCTCGACATCCCGATCCAGCATGTCAGTGCCGGTGTTTTAACCGGCATGGGAAGGCAGTATAACCGGGATGATCTCGGCAGGCTGTTTTCGAAACTGCGTCGCAGTATCCCCAACCTGGCCCTGAGGACGACCTGTATGGTCGGCTATCCCGGGGAGGGACCGCGGGAATTTGAAGAACTGCTGGATTTTGTAAAGGAACAGCGCTTAGACAGGCTGGGAACTTTCACTTATTCCCCCCAGGAAAAAACTGCGGCCTTCAATGCAGATAACCCTGTTCCCGCTCGGGTCGCCAAAAAGCGGCACAGGACCCTGATGCTGACCCAGCGGCGCATATCGGAAGAGCTTAACAGGAAGCTGGTAGGCCGGACCCTGACCGTCCTGGTGGATAAAAACCTTAAGCCGGGCAGCTCCTGGTACACCGGGCGGACAGAATACCAGGCCCCCGAGATTGACGGGAGCGTCTATTTCAAAACCTCATCCCCCCTTAAGCCCGGGGACATGATTACAGTACGGGTAACAGCGGCCTCGCCCTATAGCCTGCTTGCAGTACGCAGCGGTGAGAAGGCAGCCGTTTGATCACGGGGCGGTTTAGAGGCAGGGGAACTAAATTACTGTTCGGGAGTGATCCGTTTGCAGGCTGATCTGATTTGCGTCGGTAACGAGCTCTTAACCGGCCTGATAGAAAATACAAACGCCGGCTACCTCTCCAGGCGCCTGTGGGCTGCCGGGATCTCTGTCCGGGAAGCCTGTGTTGTGGCAGACGATGAAAAAGCGATCCGGGAAGCCCTGGAAAGAGCCCTGGAAAACAACGATCTGGCAATTATAACCGGCGGCCTTGGACCCACTGAAGACGATTTAACCAGGGAAGCTGTCGCTTCAATCCTGGAGCTGTCACTGGTCCTGGACAGGCAGTGGCTGGAACGAATGAAAGAATTTTTCAGGGCCCGCGGTATCGTGATGCCGGAGAACAACCGCAAGCAGGCCATGGTTATCGAAGGAAGCATTACGCTTGAAAACAGGCGCGGTACAGCGCCCGGAGCGATTATCAAGCGGGAAGATAAAATAATTGTCATACTGCCCGGGCCGCCGCACGAGCTCCAGGCGATGTTCGATGAACAGGTTATGCCCTTCCTGACCGAAAACAACAGCAGCCGCCTGATGGCGGTAAGAACCCTGAAATGTATCGGGATCGGAGAATCGATGCTGGAAGAAAAAATCAGGGATCTGGGCAGGTGGGATTTTCCCCCGATATCGTACGTGTCCAGGGGCTACGAGGTGGACCTGCAGATAAAGGGCAGCGGCGAGGGCGAAAATGCCCCGGCAGCGATTGCTGAAGCTGAAAGACGCCTCCGGGCGGAACTGGGCGAGTATATTTACGGCTGCGACGACGACACCCTGCCCGGCCTGGTGGGAGAAATGCTGGCGAAAGCCGGGATGTCCCTTTCCCTGGCCGAATCATGCAGCGGAGGTCTCCTTTCGGATTTAGTGACCGATGTGCCGGGCAGTTCAAAATATTTCAAGGGAGGCCTGGTTGCCTACAGCGCCGACCTGAAAAACGAATTTCTCGGTGTCAGCCGTGAAATACTCGCAGAAGAAGGCGAAGTCAGCGCTGCCACGGCACGAGCCATGGCCGAAGGAGCAAAGGACAGATTTCATACGGATTATGCCATCGGTATTACAGGGGTAGCCGGCCCCGAAAGCGACGGGTCAGGTCGCCCGGTCGGCCTGGTTTTTATAGCAGTGGCAGGGCCCGGAGGCCTGAAGACCAGGGAGCTTAATTTTGGAGGCGGCCGGAGAGCGGTCAAGGAAAGATCTGCCCAGATCGCGCTTGATATGCTGAGAAGAGAATTACTGGAGCTGCCCTGATCAACGCACCCGGAATCTCAATTCTCATGCCGGCCGGGACAATACCTGCTAATAAAGGGGAGAGAAAGCATTGATGAGGCTTTTTGTGGCCTTAGAGGTGACAGAGCGGCAAAAACGGGAAATCTGCGCCTTACAGCAGGATGTTAAGAAATACATAAAAGAGGCCCGGCCGGTTAAACCGGCAGGCCTGCACCTGACCCTGAAATTTTTAGGCGAGACCGGGGAGACAAAGGTTGAAAAAATAAAGAAAGCGATTAACGAAGCAGCGGAACCGTTAAGCCCTTTCCAGCTGAAATACGGGGGCTGCGGCGTGTTCCCATCTCCGGGCAAGGCCAGGATCCTGTGGGTCGGCCTGAAAGAAGGAACAGAAGAAACCTGCCTGCTGGCATCCAGGATGGAGAAAAAACTGGCCTCGATCGGCTACGAAAAAGAAAAACGCAGGTACCGCCCGCACCTGACAATTGCCCGTTTTCGCGACCGGGTAGCGGGGGGACATGTCCGGCAATTTCTTGAGGAGCAGAGCTGCTTTGAAAGTTCTGCCGCTCAGGTTAACCGGGTGGTATTATATGAAAGCAGGCTTGCTCCCGCGGGAGCGGAATACACGGAACTTTACGAAAAACTGCTCTGGCCGGCCGGGACTTGCTAAAAGTGAAAAGTAAATTATTTATGGCGGACAGAAGGCAGGAAATGTTGATTACAAAACGAATATTGATTGAAAATAGAAGCCGTACAAGGAGGTAAGACATTTGGAAAAAGAAAAAGCACTGGAAGCAGCACTGGTCCAAATTGAAAAACAATTTGGCAAGGGTTCGGTTATGAAACTCGGTTCGGATGCCAGGGTTGAAATTGCGGCGATCCCGACCGGCAGTCTAGCCCTGGATGTGGCCCTGGGAGTGGGGGGAGTGCCCCGGGGCAGGGTAATCGAAATATTCGGTCCCGAATCCTCGGGTAAAACTACCGTTGCCTTACATATTATTGCCGAAGCGCAAAAAAGAGGCGGCTATGCAGCATTTATCGATGCCGAACATGCTCTCGACCCGCAGTACGCGACAAATTTGGGAGTTAACCTGGACGAGCTGCTGGTTTCCCAGCCGGATACGGGCGAGCAGGCCCTGGAGATCGCTGAAGCGCTGGTCCGCAGCAATGCAATTGATGTCCTGGTTATTGATTCGGTAGCCGCTCTTGTTCCCCGGGCAGAAATTGAAGGCGAAATGGGCGACTCCCATGTTGGCCTGCAGGCCAGGTTGATGTCCCAGGCCCTGCGCAAGCTTTCGGGAGTAATCAGCAAATCGAAAACCAGCGCTGTCTTCATCAACCAGATCCGCGAAAAAGTAGGTGTCATGTTCGGCAACCCCGAAGTAACACCCGGAGGAAGGGCCCTGAAATTTTACTCCTCGGTCAGGCTGGATGTCAGGAGAATCGAGTCTCTCAAGATCGGTTCGGACCAGATTATCGGTAACCGGACCAGGGTTAAGGTAGTAAAAAACAAGGTTGCCCCGCCCTTCAAGGTAGCTGAGTTCGATATCCTTTACGGTAAAGGAATTTCATCCGAAGGGTCACTGATTGACCTGGGCCTGGAGCACAAGGTTATCAACAAGAGCGGAGCATGGTACTCCTACGGGGAAGAACGCCTTGGGCAGGGCCGTGAAAATGTCAGGGATTACCTGAAAGAAAACCAGGCCATGCGCGACGAAATTGAAAAGAAAGTCCGGGAACTGGCCGAACTGCCGATAAACAGCGTGCTTGCCGATCCGGAAGACAGCGAGCAAGCTGAAAACAATGCCGATACGCCCGGCCGGTAAGTCACCGTAGAAATCCGGCGGAAGCTTTGCTCATGGAGTTGAACCATTTGGACCAGGAAACACTCTTAAAAAAAGCCCGCAGCAGGGTTTTAAGGCTGCTTGGTTACAGGGCCCGCAGCGCCAGGGAAGTGGAAGAGTACCTGGAGCGAAAAGGATACAGCAAAGATCTGGCAGACCGGATCATTGAAGAAATGAAAAGTTACGGGTACCTGGATGACCACAGGTTTGCTGCTGATTTTATCAGCTTCCGAAAAACAGGCGGCCATGGTTCGAAAAAGATCCGCTATGAGCTGCAGGCCAGGGGTGTTGACAGGCAGATCGTCGACCGGTTAATTGATGAGAACTTTAACCCGGAGGAAGATTTGGACAGGATCAGGGAATTGCTGGCCAAAAGAGAACCCTTTAACGGGCAGGTGGATCAGCGCTGGGTGAACCGCCAGGCGGCTTTTTTGAAAAGGCGGGGCTTTCCCGACGGCCTGATCCTGAAAGCCCTGAAAAATTATGACCTTTCTGAGTAATCTTTTCTTGACATAACATGGTATAGAGGCTACAATTATTAAGGAAAAGTAATATTATAATAGTTGTTCAGTGCATAACCGAAAAGAGAAAGTCACGCTGGTGCCGAAGGGTACTGAGGATAGATTAAAAAAGAATAGCAAATAACTCTTTTTTGATTAAGGGATAACTGTACCCTTTATCTGAACTTTCTCTAACAAGCTGTGTCCTGGACACGGCTTGATTTATTTTATGACGAAAAATAACACTGACACTAACACTACGAAACGGAGGTGAAATTAATGCTTGAAACCCTGCTAATGATTACTGCTGCCCTGCTGGTAGGACTGGGGGGCGGCTACCTGATTCGCAAGATGATTGCCGAAGCGAAGATATCTTCTGCCGAAGCGGCAGCCAAGAAAATCATCGAAGAGGCAAACCAGGAAGCAAATTCCCTTAAACGCGAACAACAACTGGAAGCTAAAGAAGAAGCGCACCGCCTGCGCACCGAACTGGAAAGAGAAAGCAAGGAAAGACGCTCAGAATTGCAGCGCATGGAGCGAAGACTGGATCAGAAAGAAGAAAGTCTCGACCGCAAGCTGAGCAACCTGGAACGTAAAGAGGAAGAATTAAGACAACTGGAAGAGGACAATAAAGCCATCAGGGGTGAACTGGACAGGCTGCAGGAACAGCAGCTTGCTGAACTGGAAAGAGTGTCGGGCATGTCGACCGACGAGGCCAAGGATGTACTCCTGCAGAGGGTCAGAAATGAAATAGAGCATGAAATGATCTGTATGGTCAAAGATATGGAAAGCCAGGCCAAGGCAGACGGTGAAAAGAAAGCGCGTGAAATAGTCACCCTGGCCATTCAGCGTTATGCAGCCGATCATGTTTCCGAGTCGACAGTATCCGTCGTCTCGCTGCCCAATGATGAAATGAAGGGCCGGATAATCGGCCGTGAGGGACGAAATATACGGGCGCTTGAAACATTAACCGGTATTGATCTGATCATCGATGATACTCCTGAAGCCGTTATTGTCTCCGGTTTCGATCCAATCCGGCGCGAAGTTGCCCGCCTGGCCCTGGAAAAACTGGTCAGTGACGGACGTATTCACCCGGCCCGGATCGAGGAGATTGTAGAAAAGACGCGCAAGGAAGTTGATGCCCAGATCAAGGAAGAGGGAGAGAGGGCCACTTTTGAATCGAGAGTCCACGGCCTCCATCCCGATCTGGTGGTATTGCTGGGTAAGCTGCGTTACAGGACCAGCTACGGGCAAAATGTCCTGCAGCATTCAATCGAGGTTTCCCACCTGGCAGGTATTATGGCTGCCGAACTGGGACTGGATGTTACCTTCGCCAAGAGGGCGGGACTGCTTCATGATATCGGAAAGGCGATCGATCATGAAACAGAAGGCTCGCATATTCAGATTGGCGCAGAACTGGCCAAGAAATACAAGGAGTCGCCAGGTATTGTTAATGCTGTTGAAGCTCATCACGGTGATGTGGACTTCAATACCCTGGAAGCGGTCCTTATTCAATCCGCCGATGCCATATCGGCTGTAAGGCCCGGGGCAAGGCGAGAAACGCTTGAAAACTACATTAAGCGCCTGGAAAAACTGGAAAATATCGCCGATTCTTTCGAGGGCGTTGAGAAATCCTATGCTATTCATGCCGGACGGGAAATCAGGATCATGGTTAAACCGGACCGGATTGACGATTACACGTCGATCCAGGTAGCCAGGGATATCGTTAAGAAAATTGAAAGCGAACTTGAGTATCCCGGCCAGATTAAAGTGACCGTGATTCGCGAAACAAGAGCGGTGGATTACGCCAAGTAATCTCAGCATTACCGCAATTTATAAGCATGAAAACCAAGAAAGCGCCTTTTCAGGGCGCTTTCTTGCTAAGCGGCAGGAATATTGC
>SLSE01000184.1 GCA_007130585.1 Syntrophomonadaceae bacterium
ATGTTCAGCTACAGCGGATATAAACATACCGTGCCAGGTGTGGTACCACACTTCCCCCGTGCGGCCGTTGACACTGAGCATACCGTAATGCCTGCCCTCATGCATGGTCATAATGGTGTAATAACCATAATATGCCACAACTTCACCGGTTTCTGTGCCGGGATAAGCATCATCCAAAAAATGCTGTGCTCTTTCTACTGCCTGCTCCTCGGAAAGTCTCATCTCTTCTTGTTGGTCACGGCGCATCATGCCATATTTTTCATTCCACATCATGCTCTGCGGCTCCTCCTGGAGCCGGCCGGAATAGCGATCTATGATAATCTCAATGGCTCCCCTGCCGGTACTGCTCTCAATCAGTGATACATAGAAGTTATGGGAATACTCTTCAAAATGATCAATTTCCAGGTCTGGGCTATCAAGTGAAGACAGGTAACTATCGGCTATGTTCCTGGCATCTTCATGTGAAAGAACCTCTGTCAGATCAGCATAATAACCCATCATTCCCCCTGGCATGGGCATACCTTCTTCCATCATGCCCCGACCCATCATTCCCCTTCCCATTCTTCCACTTGAATCAAATGGGAAGACTCGCCGGTCATCGGGAGAAAAAAAGAAGCCCTCTTGCGGAGTCCCGGCTGCAGGGCCCCAAAAAAATGAATATGTCATGTAGGCAGTTATTCCCAGCAATAACACCAGCACAACTAAAACAGAAACTAACAACGTTCTATTCATACCTAAATGCCTCCAAAACAAACAGGTTTCAAAGAAGATCTTTCTTTTTCATTTCAAACTCTTCTTTGTCAATTTCGCCCCGGGCATATCGCATTTTCAGGATTTCCAAAGCCGAATTTTCCGTCGTTTTGGTAATTGATGTTTTACCCGTACTGCCGGTAATCGCAACTACAGCCCAGATTATTAGCCCGAGAAATATCACCCCCAAAATGATCATTAATCCCATTTCATTAAACCCTCCCATCATTCCGGGGCTTATTACTTTCCAACTGTCTTATATTAATTATAACGCAGTTTTAAAGTTACAGGCAAGGTATATTGGAAATATTAGGACATATTAAATATATTCAGCATACCGGGTCAGGTGCCGTGCTGGCAAGTAAATACAAATACCGGGCTGGAAACCACCCGGTATTATTAACTGTACCATTAGCCTCATTTAAATTAGTTTGGGCAGAAGGATAAGGTATTTTTTATGATGCTGCAGCAAACCTGTAAATTTCCTAGTGGCAGCTGCCATTTTCTTTCTCTGCCCGGGAATCTTCATTATTACTTTCTTCTTCTCCCTGGTGGCCTCCACCGCAGCAGCCGCCACCTCTCCGGTGCATCCTTAGCATAAGAAAAACAAAAGCTCCCGTCAATATATAGTTACCGTACTGACTCCATAATTCGGACATAAATACCTCTTTTCCTAAAATATACCTTTCGGTTATATTTAATTTATTATTTAGCCTGCCTTTTCATAAGCAATTCGCCCTGTTAAATGTAACCGGGTTAACCTTTGATTGTTTAATTTAACAGCAGTTACAAAATCTTTCCTGCCTGAACAGGTTTTATGCAGCGGCATCTGGCGCTTCTGCCTCTTTATCAGGTGCCGGTTGTCCCTGGCCCAGGTAATCAGGTTTTATCCGTGCCCTTTTAAGCAGTGTGGAATTTAAGACTACACTGATGGAGCTGGTAGCCATGGCCGCAGCGCCGATCATTGGGTGCAAAAGCCCAAAGAATGCTGCCGGAATAGCCAGGGCGTTATAGAACCAGGCCCAGAAATAATTCTGTTTGATCTTTCCAAATGTGGCGGTGGATAGCTTAATAGCTGCAATTACCGCGCTTAGTTCGCCCCGCACCAGGGTAATATCGGCCGCTTCTATGGCAATATCAGTGCCGGTCCCAATGGCAATGCCTACATTGGCCTGTTTAAGGGCGGGGGCATCATTAATGCCGTCCCCGACCATTGCAACCGTACCGTATTCTTCCTGCAGCTTCTTAACTTCATCTACTTTTCCATCGGGCAGGACTTCGGAAAGGACTTTATCAATGCCAACCTTGCGGGCGATGGCATTTGCCGTTCTCCGGTTGTCTCCGGTAATCATGGCTGTTTTCAGACCCATTTTCTCCAACTCGGCTATGGCCTGCCGGGAATCTCCTTTAAGGGTATCGGCGACGGCAATGATACCGGCCATTTTGCCGTCGATGGCGACTAACATCGCTGTTTTAGCTTCGTCTTCAAGTTTTTCCATATCCGCGGCGTTCTGTTCATATTCAACCCCGTTAAGCTCCATCAGTTTGCGGCTTCCGACCAGGACATTTCGGCTGTTAACGCTACCCCGGACTCCTTTGCCGGTAATAGAAGAAAAATCTCCAACCTTATGGAGCTTCAGATCCTCCGCCCTGGCTCTCTCGACTATGGCCTCACCCAGCGGGTGTTCCGAAGCTGCTTCCAGGCTCCCGGCATAGAGCAGCAGATCAGTTTCTGAATTGCTGCCAAACGGGATCACATCGGTTACCTCCGGTTTCCCCTTGGTTAAGGTTCCCGTTTTATCGAAAGCGATAATCTTAACGTTTTTTATGGTTTGGATCGCTTCACCTTTCCGGATTAAAATCCCGTTTTCTGCTCCCAGGCCGCCTCCGACCATGATCGCCGTGGGGGTGGCCAGGCCCAGGGCACAGGGACAGGAAATAACCAAAACTGCGATGGTCGCCAGAATAGCCAGTGAAAATACAGGAAGCTCCACGTTACTCCAGGGGAAGTTGAAAAATTCAACAATGGGGATAAAGAAACCGGGGAAAAGCGACCAGGATATGAAGGCAGATATGGCAATTAAAATAACTACCGGGACGAAAAAGCCGGTAACCTTGTCTGCGAATTCCTGGATCGGGACTTTGGATCCCTGGCTTTCTTCAACCATCCTGATTACCTGGGAGAGGAAGGTATCTTTCCCTACCTTCGCGGCCTTAACCTGCAGCATCCCCTGCTTGTTGATCGTCGAACCGATCACCTCGTCCCCCGACGATCTCTCTACCGGAAGTGATTCACCGGTGGCCATAGACTCATCCACGCTGCTGCTGCCCTCGATGACAATACCATCGGTTGGAATTTTCTCCCCGGGGCGGACAATCATGATCTGGCCGACCTTAAGCTCCTCAACTGGAATTTCGACTTCTTCTCCGTCGATTAACACACGCGCTTTTTTGGCTTCCAGCTCCAGCAGCTTTCTTATCGCCTGGGAAGCTTTACCCTTGGCTTTCGCCTCGAGAAACCTGCCGACTAAGTGCAGGGTCATGATCGCGGTAGCCATTTCGATAAAAGAGGTGATCGGAAACCAGAAAATTGCCAGGTTGAGCAAGTATGGAACCAGGGATCCCAGGGATACCAGCGTATCCATGTTGGGGCTCAGGTTTTTCACAGACTTGAAACTGCCGACATGGGTTTCCCACCCCGCGAAGAATATCACCGGAAAACCGAGAACAAATATAATTGGCAGGTAGTAAGGGATCTCCACTACCAGCATATGAATCATCATCAGGACCATAACCGGTGCGGCAAAAGCAACGGCAAACCACATCCGCCGGGCGGCATGGGCCATTTTTTCCATTTCGTGATCCTTTTCTTCCGTTCTATCAACCTCGTATATTTCATAACCGGTTTCCCGGACTGTTTCCTTCAGTTCGGCCAGGTTTGTTATGGCCGGATCGTAGCGGACGTTAACTTTCTCAGCGGCAAAATTTACACTGGCTTCCGCAACGCCTTCAATTCCCTGCAAGCTTTTCTCTATCCGCTGGGCGCAGGCGCTGCAGGTCATACCGGTTATATTAAAATTGACTGTTGCCAGGTGTTCAGCGGACAATTTTCCCTGATACCCGGCTTTGCTGATGACCTCAAGCAGGGCTTCCTCGCTTATTACAGCAGGATCGTATTCCACATAGACTTTTTCAACTGCAAAATTAACCTGGGCCGAATGTACCCCCCGGGCTTTCTGAAGCGCTTTCTCGACCCTCTGGGCACAGGCCGTACAGCTCATTCCAGATAGGCCGATTACAGTTTTTAACGGCCCGGAATTAACTTCCTTTTCTCTCATTTACTTAACCTCGCTTTCAAAACTCAATTAAGGGTTTCTCCCGCCGGCAATTCTCATTCCATATACCCCCTATGGGTATATGGTAACATTTTTGTATCTTTCCCGCAACCCTTGATTTTTTTGCCAGCAAACCTTTTTCCCTATGTTTATCATAACATGGTCGCTAAGTTTACCGGACAATAAAATTACCAGAGCCAGCTACGCACTTATCTTTAAATTATTGATCTTCGCTGCGATTCGATCATTATCACGTTAGCTTAAAAGATACCATGGAAGATATGAAGGTGGGGGCAGGGAAGATGAGGCCAGGTTTTGAAACGCGCAAAAAGGATACATTTCAAGACCCGTCCCCATATAGTTTGCATGTTAACTAATTATAGGATATAATCGTTAACATGTTAACCAAAGGTGAGATTAATGTGACGGAAACGGGAATTAAAGATATCTGGAGTTATGCCAATAATGTTATCCGATCTTCCAGGCAAATGGTAAATGAAGGCTTGGGGTCCCTGGGCCTCGGCAGCTCTGAAGGAAACATCCTGCTGCATCTATTTACCCTTGACCAGGAAGTGAGGCAGGATAATATCGTGGAAGTCCTTGATATCAGCAAACCTGCTGTATCACGGGCTCTTAAATTGCTTGAAAGAAAAGGCTACGTGAAAAGGAGTAAAGATACGGCCGATAAACGAGCCAGCAGAATCCTGCTGACTGAAAAAGCGATGGAAATCAGGCCGAAAGTTGAATCCATTTACAATGAAGTTTACTCTATTGCGGCTCAGGGCATATCTGAAGAAGAGGCCGCCTTTTTTATTAATCTTTTCTCCAGGGTTTCTGAAAATATTTCCCTGGCCCGGACCAGGAAAAAAAATCAGGGAGGCAATAATGATCTTAAGTGATTTAACGGGAGCAGGGATACTGATTACCTATTACCTGGTGTTCACTGCCCTGCTGCCAACAATATTGAAAGTCAAGTTGGGTGTGCGGATGGAGCTGGTAAGGAAAATCCAGCATATTGTCTACAGTCTCTCAATATTCCTTCTGCTGGAGCTCTTCAGCACCTGGTATATCGCAATTGCCGCGGCATTTGCCCTGGTAATACTGGGTTATCCGGTCCTGATGCTGATCGAAAAAACTGCCTGGTATAGAAAAACTTTTGTTGACAGGACCCAAAAAGGCGGCGAACTGAGAAAGCAGCTTATATATGTTCAACTTTCTTTCGCCCTTCTTATCGCTATCTTTTGGGGGCTCTTCGGAGTTGACTGGCGTTATGTTATCGCCGTCGCCATTATGGCCTGGGGTTTAGGGGATGCCGCAGCAGCCCTGGTCGGCAAAGCTTTTGGCCGGCGGCGTTTTATTCATGCTCTGATTGATAAAGGCAAGACCTACGAGGGGACTATAGCCATGGCTGTTTTTGCAGCCCTGGGTATATTTTTCACTCTCTTTGCATACTGGGGGCAGTCCTGGTATGTAAGCCTCTTAATAGCTGTTCTGGTGGCGCCGCTGTGCGGCGTTATTGAACTGTTCTCAAAAAGGGGTATTGATACCCTGACGGTGCCGATCTCAGCTGCTTTAACAATTATGCCGCTAATATATTTCTTCTACTGGCTGGGGTGGTAAGGTGAATAATTTTACACAAGAACAAACTGCCAGTCGCCAAAAAACATTGCTGGCCGCACTTCTGTTAAGCATGTGGGCTCCTCTGGCCACCGGCCTGGCTGTGATCATGAGTGCTTCGACAACACAGGTGGCTGATTTTATCCGCCGTTCCGTAGAACTGGTGGCCCTGTTTGTTTCATGGTGGGTATTCCGTTATATTGCCCGTAATAAAGAGTTACCTCCCGAAAAAAAGGCCAGGATGGTGCAAATATCAGGGCTGTGTGTTTCTGCTGCCCTGGGTGTCTCTGCGATCCTCATGCTTTTGCTGGCCTTATCCAGGGTTGGCACTTTTGAACCCGGCGGGAATGTCTATCCGGGACTGGCTATTGCCTCTCTGGGCATGATTGTAAACAGCTGGTTCTGGAGGCGTTATTCCCGCTTAAACCACGAACAGTACAGCTCTATCATAGATGCCCAACGTCAGCTTTACCGGGCCAAGGCGGTAGTCGATCTCTCAGTAATCATTGCCCTTGGCACTGTGGCAATTATTCCGAACCATCCTTTAACCAGTCACATTGACCTGCTTGGCTCATTTGCCCTGGCAGCCTACCTGCTGTGGAGCAGCGTACGCGCTGCCCGCCAGGCCCTGCAGCCTGAAACGGAAAACAATCCATTACCGGCAGAGCATCAGACCATATAAAACAGCACAGGGGACGCTTTATCTGTCAAATGACAGACCAGGCGCTCCCTGTGTTATATAGGCTGACAAAAGTATTATAGCGGCAGGGTGTAGGCCGTCTTAACCGCGGTATAAAACTCGATGGCGTAGCGGCCCTGCTCCCGCTGGCCGTAGCTCGATGCTTTGCGGCCGCCAAATGGCACATGGTAATCGACACCTGCGGTCGGCAGGTTGACCATGACTATGCCGGTGTTGGAATTACGCTTGAAGTGCGAAGCGTACTTCAGCGAGGTCGTGCAAACACCCGACGAAAGACCAAAATCCGTATCGTTTGCGGTTGCCAGAGCCTCCTCGTAATCTTTGACTCTAATGACCGCAGCCACCGGACCGAATATTTCTTCGCGGGACAACAGTTAGTGTTTTTCCTACCCAGGCTGGTTGGCACTGCTAACTAATGTCGAAAAAACTGGCAATCTTGCCGGCAATCGGCTCAGGAGCGAACATCGGGCCGAGGTGGCCCAGGTCAGGGAATTCGTGCACAGTCGACTGCGGAACATGCTCGGCAACATA
>SLSE01000142.1 GCA_007130585.1 Syntrophomonadaceae bacterium
CTGGTAGTTTCCGGTATAGGCCAGGCCGGTAAAATGCCCGAGCACTTCAGGGTCAACACGATGCATGTCCTGCACGGGCGAATTTTACCGGTAGCTACCGGCGTAAGCCTGGCCGATCACCGCTTAAAAGTTATAGCGGTGGGGGGCGATGGCGATGGGTACGCCGAGGGAGGCAATCACCTGATCCACGCTGCCCGGCGAAATATCGACGTAACTTACCTGGTACACAACAACATGATTTACGGACTAACCAAGGGGCAGGTTTCCCCGACCAGCGATCTGGGATTCCAGACGCCGACAACTCCCGAAGGAAACCCGCTCAGCGGTCTGAACCCTGTTGCCCTGGCTATCGGCTTAAACAGCGCTTTTGTGGCCAGAACATTTGCCGGGGACAAAAAACAACTGGGCAGGATCCTGGAAAAAGCCATCGAAAAACCTGGTTTTGCCTTTATTGATATTTTGCAACCCTGCCCCAGCTTTAACAGGGTAAACACCTTCAAGTGGTTCAGGGAAAGGGTCTATGACATTAATGAAGAGGGGCATGATCCCGGTGACCGGGTCCAGGCCTTCAGGACAGCCCTGGAGTGGGGGGATAAAATACCTACCGGGATATTTTACGACAATACCGAAGACCGTCCCGGATTCCGGGAAGCCCTGCTCGGTTCAGCAGACCGGGTCCTGGCAGGGGAGGGTCTTAATCCTCAGGATATAAAAGAAATCATGGAAGAGCATCTATAAGCGGGGGCCGTTCCGGTAAATGTTTTTAAATATCTCTGCCGCTTTTTCTGCTGTAACCAATCCTTTTTCAACAGCAAGTTCCGGCACGGGCACCCCAGTTTCCAGTGACTCCCCGGCCAGTTCAGCCGCCCTCTCGTAACCTATCTCGGTTGACAGCAACGTGGCCAGCGCAGGGTTTGACAGCAGCAGGTCGCTGCAGCGTTCCTCGTTTACCACTATCCCTTCGACACAGAGTTTTTGGAAATCCGGCAGGTAGTTTATGAGCAGCGCCAGAGACTCTAAAATTGTGGAAGTCATCACGGGTGTCATAACATTCAGTTCCAGCTGGCCTGCCTGTGAAGCTTCGGAAACTGTTTTGTGGTTGCCCATTACCCTGAAACAAAGCATGTTCAGGCACTCGGCCATGACAGGATTAACTTTGCCGGGCATGATTGAAGATCCGGGCTGTACGGCGGGGAGCTTTATTTCAGCCAGCCCGGTTGTCGGTCCCGAATTGAGCAGTCTTAAATCGTTGGCGATCCTGTTCAGTTCCCCGGCCAGCACGTTGAGGTAACCTGAGAATACGCAGAGCCCGATCCTGCTCTGCAAAGCTTCGAAGGGATCGGCGGCTTTTCGCAGGTTAAGGGCAGTTAATTCCGAGAGGTAATCCAGGGCCAGCTCTTTAAATCCTTCCGGAGCGTTATCTCCTCCGCCGGTAGCAGTTGAGCCCAGGGGAACCTCAAGCAGTATATCCCTGCCTTCCTTAAGCAGGGCGGCGCAGCGGCCCAGGGTTGAAGCAAACGCGCCGAATACAGCGCCTGCTGTCACGGGGGTTGCATCCATCAGGTGAGTTCTGCCGGGCTTGTGTACCCCGGAATACTCTTCACCCTTTGCTTTGAACGCTGCCGCAAGGTCATGCACTACTTTCAGGAGCAGATCGGCCTTCCAGATCACGGCTATATGCGACGCTGTCGGAAAAGTATCATTTGTAGACTGAGACATATTGACATGATCGTTGGGGTGAACCAGGCTGTAATCGCCTTTATCGTTTCCCAGGATTTCTGCCGACAGGTTGGCCAGCACTTCATTAACATTCATATTGAATGAAGTGCCCGCTCCCGCCTGGAATACATCTACCACAAACTGGTCCTTCATCCTTTCCGCAGCTTCACAGGCTTCCGCTATGGCGTCTTTTTTGCCTTCTTCCAGTTTGCCGCACCCGGCGTTTGCCAGGGCGCAGGCTTTTTTTAATAACAGGTACGCCTCGATAAAATCAGCGGGGAAAGTTTTACCGCTGGCTTTAAAATTATTCACCGCCCGCCGGGTCTGGGCCCCGTAATAAACGTTATCAGGAACTTCCACTTCACCGAGGGTGTCTTTTTCTATTCTCATTTCCCTTCCTCCTTATCTTTCAGGAGCTTCCTCGCCCGGCCGATCGCAACATTCGGCGGGACCCCTTTCGGGCAGACTTTTTTACAGTTGGTATAAAAATCGCAGGCCCACCAGCCGGATTCATTATCGGCAATCGATAACCTGTCAATATCCCCGCTTTCCCTCGGGTCGAGGTAAAAGCGAAACAGCTTGGCCAGGGCGGCCGGGCCGGGGTATCCTTCCACCCCGGCTACTATGGGGCAGGCGCTCCAGCACAGCGCGCATAATATGCAATTAGTATATTTTTCCATTTCCCTGCTCTCATCATGTCCGACAATATATTCCTTTTCAGGTGTCTCGCCGCCTGCTTTTAATACCGGTTCCAGTTTCCTGTACTTTTCAAAAAAAGGTTCCCAGTCGACAACCAGGTCCCTGATTACAGGCAGGTACGGGGCAGGTTCCAGGAGGATTCCCCCGCCGGGAATTTCTGCCGAGACAGGCAGGAAAACCTGCCCGTTTTCTGCCGGCTTTGTCAACTTTGACAGCGGCGTTTTGCAGGCAAGCACCGGCAAACCATTGGCCAGGACGGCACAGCTTCCGCAGGCCGCCCCCCGGCAGGAATAACGAAAAGCCAGGGAGGGATCAACATTTTCCTGGATGTAAAATAGCAGGTCCAGCACAGTCATCCCCTCTGCAGCTTCTATATCAAAGTCGTCATATTTTCCGCCTTTACCCCTGTGAATGCGTATGATCATCAATAACCATCCTCCTTAACGGGAAACAATCCCAGCTTCACAGGGGAATATTCAATTGCCGGTTTTTGTCCATCTGTTTTGCTGATGAGCGTATGCTTTAAGTAGCGATCGTCATCGCGATCCGGCCAGTCCGTCCTGTAATGCGAGCCCCTGCTTTCTTTCCTCCAGAGAGCAGACAGGGCAACAGCCCCGGCAATATCAAGCATAAAGCCCAGCTCCAGGGTCCTGACCAGGGACTGGCAGAAGATTTTCCGGGCGCTGTTCACGGCTGCCCCCTCAAATTTCTTCCCCAGCTCATTTAAGCTGCCCAACCCTTCCTGCATATTATTTTCATCCCTGAAAATACCAAAGCTTTCAAACATGGTTTTTTTCATCTCTCTCATCAGGGAGGCGAAACTCTCTCCCCGGCTGGAAAACAGTTCATCAAGCCGCTTTATCTCCCGGTTCAGGGCAGCTTCAACAACAGGAGCAGCTTCATCATGGCTTTCATTAAAAGCTTTATCTCCCACTCGTCTCCCGAACACCAGGGTATCGAGCAGGGAATTACCTCCCAGCCGGTTAGCGCCGTGAACAGAAATACAGGCGCATTCTCCCACGGCAAAAAGACCCCGGATCCCGGTTTCACCGTCAGGGCTAACATCAATACCACCCATGGAATAATGCTGGCCCGGCTGGACCGGGATGGGCTGCTCCACAGGATCCAGATCAGCAAAATCCATGGCTATCTGCCGGATACCCGGCAAGCGCTCCCTGATTTTTTCGGCTCCCAGGTGCCTGAGATCAAGATGGACACAGCCCCCGTCAAATCCCAACCCCGCCTGTATTTCTTTCATAATAGAACGGGCTACAATATCCCTGGGCGCAAGCTCTTCCGCCTGCGGCGCATATTTAGCCATGAAGCGATCACCTTCTGAATTAACGAGATACGCTCCCTCTCCCCTGGCCCCTTCGCTGATCAGGATATTGGAACCGGAAAGTGTGGTGGGATGAAACTGGACAAACTCCATATCTTTCAGCTTTGCCCCGGCGCTATATGCCAGGGCCATACCGTCGGCAGTGTTGATCAGTGAATTTGTGGAATGATCATAGATCATTCCGTAGCCGCCGGTAGCCAGGACCAGGGATTTAGAGGAAAAACCGTGTAAATTACCGGAAAGGATGTCCAGGGCAATGCAACCCCTGCAGGTTTCTTCATCCACAACCAGCGAAGTTACAAAGAACTCATTATAAAACCTGATTCCCCTGGACGCGGCCTGCTCAAACAGGGTGTTTAGAAGATTGTGTCCCGTCCTGTCAGCAGCATAGCAGGTCCGGGGAACATCGGCTCCCCCAAAGGGCCTCTGGGCCAGCCTGCCGTGATCATCTCTTGAAAAAACCGTGCCCCAGTGCTCAAGTTCAAAAACTGCTCCGGGCGCTTCCCGGCAGAGAATCTCCACAGCATCCTGGTCGGCAAGGTATACCGATCCCTTAATGGTATCAAAGGCATGCTTCTCCCAGTTATCATCCTTAGCGGCGGGAGAGTTGCCCAGGGCCGCATTGATCCCTCCCTGGGCGGCAACTGAATGGGAACGCAGGGGGTACACCTTGGACAGCACTGCTGTATCCGCGCCGCGATCGCAGGCTTCCACTGCAGCCCTCAACCCGGCCAGACCGCCGCCTACAACTATAACATCGTGACGGTAAAGATCTTTATTTCCCATTATCAATTCCCCTTTGGGCGCATGATGAGCATTTTCTCTCTTTACAAAAAATTCGACAAACCGGGTTGACATCCTCTACACCGGGAAAACATTATGTTCCAGGATCCCTGAAAATTGCCGGCCTAAGTCCGGTGCAAAAACTTTTCCCTGCAGGCTGCTTTCAACTCCCGGCCGCCCATATGATATAATAATTGCGAAAGTTATTTATTATTACAACACTTTTTGCCGCTGCCCGGGTTTACCGGCAGCAAACGGCGCAATTTTCTCCCGGCCTTTAAAAACTCCTGTGGCGGTAACAGAACTTTTTCATAACCGGCTCCGCTTATATCATAAAAACCGAACGATGGAATGTAAGGGCATTGACCCAGCGAGACATGGCAGGCGAGTTTCCGGATATCAGGATAGGCAAGTCAGGTTGCAAACTCCGTGATTCTATGAATAACGGAGATATCAAGCGGTATATTTCATATTAAGGCATAGGAGAGATACCCATGAAGGTATTAGTTTGTACTGACGGATCCAAGCAAAGCCGGTTCGCTGTAGAACAGGCCGCCCTGATTGCCGAGGGCCCCAATTTCGATGAGGTTGCGGTTATTCATGTCGATGAGGGTGAACCGCGGTACACAGCGCTGCCCTGGGGTGAAGGCTATGTTCCATCAGAGCAGGAAATGGAAAACTATAGAAAAATGTTGGAAGAACGTAAAGAGGAAAGAAAAAATTTCCTGTTAGAGGCCAGGCAGGTCTTTGAGGAGAAAGGCATCCGGGCAAGAACAATTTTAAAAGACGGACATCCCGCCCAAACCATTGTCGGCGTCGCCGAGGAAGAGGGGTTTGGCATGATAGTGATCGGCAGCAGGGGCTACGGGGGCTTAAAGAGGCTATTCCTGGGCAGTGTAAGCAATGCCGTTGTTCAGGAGGCAAAAAACTGCTGCGTGGTTGTGGTGAAGCACCAGAGCAGCCAGGGGTTGTAATCATAACCAGGTTCAACATGCTGCGGGTTTTATTCGTTAACAGGCCTCTGCCAGGTTTATCCCCGCAATGCACGGTCACAGGTCCCTGCATTGGGCGATTAAAACAGGTCATTTGACCAACAAGTCAACGGGAGGTTAGTCCCATGATTGCAAAAGAATTGTTCGGCAGCACGGGTCATTTAAGTACCCGTGTCCTTTTTGGCGCCGCCTCGTTAAGCCGGGTCACACAGGATGAAGCAGATCGCACGTTTGAAATTTTACTGAAATATGGAGTCAATCATATCGATACGGCTGCAAACTATGGCGATGCGGAACTTCTGATCGGCCCATGGATGAAAAAGCATCGTCAGGAATTTTTTTTGGCAACTAAATCAGATAAACGCACTTACAGGGAAGCTAAAGAAGAATTACACCGTTCTCTCGAACGTCTGCAGGTTGACAGCGTAGATTTATGGCAAATGCACCTGCTGGTAGAGCCTGAAGATTGGGAAATTGCGATGGGGCCGGGCGGAGCGCTGGAAGCATTTACAGAAGCCCGCGAACAGGGCCTGACCCGTTTTCTGGGCGTTACAGGACACGGGCTGAGCACGCCTGCAATTCATCTTCGCAGTTTGGAGCGGTTCAATTTCGATTCAGTGCTGTTTCCATACAACTACCAGTTGATGCAAAGCCCTCAATATGCCTCCGAAACAGAGAAATTGCTCTCGGTCTGCAGCAAAAGGCAGGTTGCCGTTCAAACTATAAAATCCCTGGCGGCGGGCCCCTGGGGCAAGCACAAACAAACCCGGGCCACCTGGTATCAACCCCTGGAAAACCAGGAAGATATCGATCTCGCGGTGCACTGGGTGCTCAGCAGGACTCAGCTTTTCCTTAACACTGTCGGCGATATAGATCTTCTGCCCAAAGTGTTGGATGCTGCAGCCCGTTTTGAAAGCGGCCCATCAGATCAGGAAATGCAAAAAATGTTCGAGCGGACCGGTATGCAGCCGCTGTTTGAGGAAGCTTAGCAAAAAGCTTGAGCCTTCGGGCATTTTTTGACTCGCCTGTCGTAATTATTTAAACAGCGGGGCAGTTCCTTGTGTTTCAGGTATCAATTACGCAATATTTTCCATCAGCTGTATATTCATACCGTCCGGATCCTTGATAAAAAAGAACTTGATATGCGGGCTAGGCTGAACCGGGCCGCTTTCAGTATTAATACCTTTTTCTTTAACCAGGGCAAGCGCTTCATCCAAAGCACCGGCCAAGGTCAATTCAATACAGCTTTGCCCTTATACCTCTTCGTCAAAAACCTGCTGCGCTAAGCGGAAGCTGTCGATGGCGGCCGGAACACCGCA
>SLSE01000182.1 GCA_007130585.1 Syntrophomonadaceae bacterium
CCTCCCTGCTTGAAAAAAAAGAAGACGCTTTGCCGGAAGAGCCTTATTACTGGGTGCATACATCGGGCCGGTCGGGAGAGTACCGGCATAAATGGGTGCCTTATACAAAAAGGTTCTGGGAAAGAGCGGGGCGGTATGTAATTGCCAGTCTCATTTTTGGCTCGGCCAGCAAAAAGGGCGAAGTAATCTTAGAGCCGGGCGATACCATTTTCTTCACCCTTGCGCCCAGGCCCTATATGTCAGGGGCCCTGATGGTGGACAGTGTGCTGCACCACTTTCCTTTTAAGTTCCTGCCGCCGCCTGAAATAGCTGAAGAGATGGATTACTTCGAGCGCATAGAAAAAGGTTTGCAAATGAGCCTGACAGAAGGCATTGATGTATTTTACGGTATTGCCAGCATCCTGTTATCTATCGCAAAACACTTTGAGGAAGGCACTTCCGACCGGAAAAAGAACCTCGCCTCTTTATTAATGTCTCCCCGGGCCCTGTCCAGGTTAGTAAAAGGGATGTTTATAAGCCGGAAAAACAAGCGGGGCCTTTTGCCAAAAGACTTGTGGAGCCCCAAGGTCCTGGCCATGGGCGGCATGGACTGTGATATATTCCGCGACAAGGTAATCCATTACTGGGGCGGTAATCCGATTGAAGGATATGCCAGCACAGAAGCCGGGGTCACGGCGGTTCAAACCTGGAACCGCAAGGGAAATGTGCTTATTCCTGATCAGAATTTCCTGGAGTTTATTCCTTTTGATGAACATCTGAAGTCAAAAGAAAACCCCGCACATCAGCCTGTAACGGTTACCATGGACCAGCTGCAGGAAAATGAGATTTATGAAATTGTTATCACCAATTTCCTGGGAGGGCCCTTTGTCCGTTACAGGATCGGAGACCTGGTAGAAGTAACAGCCAAGGAAGATCCTGACATCGGGGTGCGCCTGCCCCATATCAAGTTTTACAGCCGGGCAGACGATCTTATCGATCTGGCCGGTTTTACCCGTCTTACCGAATTAACGATCTGGCGGGCGATTGAGAACAGCGGCATCTCTTACAACGACTGGGTCGTAAAAAAAGAAACCGAGCAGGAAGCGCCGGTCCTTAACATTTATCTTGATGCGGCCAATCATCAAAACAAAGAGCAGGTCGAAGAAAAGATCCACCGGAAACTGGCTGAACTGGACAGCGACTATGCCGATGCGGAAAAAATGCTGGGCCTTAAACCGGTTAGGGTTACCTTCCTGCCCGAAGGAGCCTTCCAGAAGTATATCCAGAAGAAAAGAGACGAAGGGGTAGACCTGGCCAGGTTAAAGCCTTACCGGATGAACCCATCTAATGATATAATTACAACGCTTTCAGAATAGTCCCAGGCTGACCAGGGTTTATAATAGGGAGTGCAAACACCAGTGGTATTACTTTACGGAGCTTTGATAAAAGCACTCAACATCATGATTTACTGCGTCCTGGTTTATTTGATCGGCAGAAAAAGTATCAGGCAGCCGGTAAATAAAAGCATAATCCTGTATTTGCTTATACTGATTGCCTGGCAGTTTACATCTTTAATGGTTTCTGTCTACAGCTACCAGGAACGGCCGGATCTGGTGCTGCAATGGTACCAGCTGCAAACACCCACCATAGCCGGTTATTTTATTTTATTCTACGCGGTCATAACTACATTCAGGTATGACCATGCGAGGATGAAACTTTGCAAGCTGGGCTATTTTATAATATTTGCCATAGCCATAGTTTCCCTGGCCTGGGGAGAAGGATTTCTGCCTGCAGTGCAGATTCACCCGACAGGCCTCTACGTTCCTGAATTCGGACCCCTGGTTCCCTTACTGGGTATCATCTCTGTTTCTTACCTGGGCCTTGCTTTTTATGATTTGTGGCGGGATTACCGGAGGTCGACTTATACGAGGGTGCGCACACAGCAGGAGTATCTGCTGTTTGGAGTATTTCTCGTATTTTTCGGCTCCCTGCTCAACTTTATTGATCACCTGCAGGGCTTCCCCCTGGAAGCAGTATTTGTTTCATTCCAGACCATCATCATCTTTTATGCTGTTTTCCACCACCAGCTACTGGATCTGAGGTCATTTATCCAGACCGGATTGTCGTATTTGATCCTTGGCGCTGTAGTTATTGCTTCCCTGGTTCTTTCCGTAATAGTTGTCACCATGAAAATGTTTAATTTCACCGGCTATGTAGCCCTTGTTACTTCACTGCTGCTGGTAATCTTTTTAATGCTCTGGTTTACACCACTGCGGGAAAAGTTGCAGGGGGGCTTTGACCGAATATTTTCTCCGGAACAGGTCAAACTTTATAAGCTGCTTGAAGAAGTCACCACTTTCCAGGAAACCATGCTGCCCACCCAATCGCTCTTTAGCAGGGTCCAGCAGCTGGGCCGGAAATATTTCCAAATAAACTCTGTTTATTTCCTGATCAAGGATATAGATGATAATAGTTTCGTGCTCTGGCACTATGGCAGCGATGAAGAGGGTAAAAATGTTATGACTATCCACGAGGATAACCCTCTGGTCCGTGTCCTTAAAAAAAGCCGGAAACTTATTCTTTTAGGTGAGGTCATGGTTCATCCCATGATAAAGGGCCTGTGGGCAAAAGAACTGGAGAAACTGGAAAACATAAACCTGGAGGCTTTTTTCCCTCTACGGGTAAAAGATGAATTAATAGGGTATTTATGCATACCGGCCCGGAGCAACAGTAAACCGTTCCGCTATTCTTTTCTAAGATCTATGCAGCTGTTTGCCTCCCACATCGCCGTTCATATTAAAAATGCCCTGCTGCATGAACAGAATGTTCACTTATCCATTACCGATTCCCTGACCGGCGCCTACAACCGGCGCATGCTTGAGAAAGCGTTTGCCAGGGAACAGCAGAGCGGCAATTTTCCCATGGCCCTGATCATGACCGATATCTGTAATTTTAAGCATTTCAATGATCACTACGGTCATCAGGTTGGTGACCGGGTTCTCAAGGAGGTAGCATCGTTCCTAAATAAATGCATAAGAAGCAATGATCTTGTTATCCGCTACGGTGGTGATGAGTTTATTGTCTTCATGCCTGGCACCGGTAACCGGGAAGCACAGTTGGCGGCTCAACGAATTCAAGACCGCCTTGAAGACTGGAACCGCCAGTTGGGTTTGCCGGGAGAAAACAAGATTTTGCTGAAGCTGGGCACCTGTTCCCTGGAAAAAGGGTCACTGGATGATTTGATTTATGAAGCGGACCAGCAGCTGCTTGAAATTCAGAAGAGCCTGGACAAACAAAAACTTTACCATCTCTATGATAGCAGCGTCAGGGAAAAGAAAAAAATATCCAAGCAAATGGTCTTAGCCCTCGTAAAATCAGTGGAACTGCGAGATCCTTATACCTATGGCCACTCAGAAAGGGTTAAAGACTTTGCCCTCCAAATTGCAAAAAAGGCAAACCTTTTCGGCCCTCAGCTTGAGGTGCTGGCTGACGCTGCCATACTGCACGATATCGGGAAAATCGCCGTTCCGCCGGAAGTGCTGCAGAAAAAAGAGCCGCTAAACGAAGAAGATATCAGCTTGATCCAGCTCCACCCTATAGTCGGGGCAGATATTCTGGCCGAAGTCCAGATATTTGAAGAAATTAGCAATATTGTCCGCCATCATCATGAACGCTACGACGGTGACTGTTCTGCCTCCCCGCCCGCTTACCCGGGCGATTTAAAAGGAGAGGAAATCCCCCTCCTGAGCCGGGTTCTCAGCCTGGCAGATGCCTTTGATGCCATGACGACCTCAAGGCCGTACCGGAGCTGCCTCACACTAAATATTGTAAAAGAAATCCTGGCCCGGGAGGCCGGGAAACAGTTTGACAGGGAGTTAACGATCATCCTTTTAAGCATGCTTGAAAATAACGAGCTGTGGATGCCCGGGAATGATTCTGCTCATATCCGTGGAATTTAGCAAATGAGACCGGCTATTTTTTTGCCGACCAGGTTTTCAGGCACCTGGAGAAACTTTTACGATTTGGAATAAGCATGGGGGTTTCGCGTTTGTAAGACAGGTAATCTTCAAACATCAAGGGATACAGGTAGAGGTCTTCAATTACTACAAGCACAAGGTTTGCAAGCCACCACACAACTCCTGCCATGAGCAGCCATTTGGCTCCTGAAAAGATAAATAAGCCGGCCAGGAACAGGCCGTACCACCACAGGGCCGGATGGCGGACCAGGGCATAAGTGCCTTTCCGGTAAGTCTTTCGCCTGCCGGGTTTCTGGGAAGCAGGAGAATAAGTTTCCCGGGGTAGTTCGGCGACCAGGGAACGGTAAAGCAGATACCCGGCCAGGCAGATCATAAATGCCCCAATTAATGAGGTCTCCAGCCCCCCCGGAAAACGGGGACCGCCTAACACCAGGATATGCGCCGCTGCTCCCGTAATTATTGACATACCTTTAAAGGAGGAGGTGATTACTTTTCCGGAACTGTACAGGATGGCAAATTCCCAGGCCAGGAACAGAACAAAAGCTGCCGTCCCAAGCAGGGTAATAGCGGGGTGAAAATAGGTTCCTGCCATAAGTTCAACCATTAACGGGCGCTTCTTTCTGCTGCTGGCGCAGTAATAAGGTATACCGCACTTCCAGGGCCTGCCTTCGCCAGGTGCGACCCCGCGTGCTGATCCCGCAGGCGACCAGCAGCATTTCTTTCTCCAACTCTATAAAATATTTCCCGGCATTGTCAAACATATCTCCAGGCTTCCGGTATGAACTTTACACTTCTATAGCCCGGTAGCGATTCGGGGCAGCTCTGATTAATAAAAAGCAGGGCAGGGCACCAATTGCCAATGATCCTGTTGCAACAGCTTTAACAGCTTACATTGTTCTTAATACAAGATAAAAGTAACTACAAGAATAATCAGCCCGAACACCGAAGCGCCGATATCAACCAGGATCACTCCCCGGCCCCGATCTTTGCGTAGCATGGCTGCTACTGTCTTTTGAAACTTCTGGTAATCGAGGAGTAAAACAAGAGCTTTGATTGCAGTTAAAGAAAATAAAACAGTAATGTAAATAGAGTTTGCAACACCTAATGTGAAGTGCAAATACCAGGTTAGCACAACTAAGGCCAGGCCAAGCAGGGCTAAAATAACAATATAAGGCGGGCGCTTCTCAGTATAAAACCTTTCAAGAAACCTATTTTCATCCCAGGGCAGCAGGTGCATATAAAATGGCTTTAAAAACGCAGCCAGCCCGAAAACAATGCCGAGAACTTTAAAATAATTCATTTCAAAACCTCCTAGTAGAGTAAAAAGCCCATTAATAGTGACGCTAAACCTAAGATCATGGCAAATACATTAATCAGGGTCAGGGTTTTTCTGTCTCTTTCCAACACTCGCACCACAAAAGCGCGGAATTGCCTGTAGTTGAAAAGCACCTGTGACATTTTAACCAGGGTAAGTGTCAGCATAAGGGTGATAACAATTGAATAGGGAATGCCCGCGGTAAAATGCATATACCAGGTAAATATGACCAGGGCCAGACCAAACGCCCCGACATACCAAACCCAGCGTGGCTGCCTTTCTGTGTAAGCGGTATTTAATTCGAAAGCATTCCACTGTTTTGGGAAAAACTGAATTGCAGGGCGCGTCAGGATCAGAATCAAACCAAAAACAATACTTAGAACCTGGAAGTAGTTCATTTCGGCTCCTCCTTGCTGTAATTTTTTTGCAGGCCCTTTCTAAGGAATGCAGATAACTTGCGCGTCTCCTCTTTTAGTGTCTCGCTATTATCAACTGCGAAATTTTTTGCCTCAGGGTAAATATCAACAAAATGCATCAGGGTGAACTTTAAAATACGGATCACAAAAGCCCTGTCAAAATCTTCCCGGATTTCACCTGCCTGAATCGCTTCATGCACCATGTTTTTCACATAATCTTCAAAAGCCCTGGTTAAATCACCGATCAGCCTTTCTTTCAGATGCCCTTCAGCCATGTTCTGCATTCGAACGCTTAGCTGGTGTTGACGGTAATGTTGTATTGCAAAATCAACCGAGGCCAGCATCTGGAACTCCAGGCTTTCAAAGAAGTCCATTTCTGCAAACGGCTTGCCAGATTCAGCCAGGGCCTGCTTTAAAAAAGCCTCTTTCATCTTTAAGGTTTGGTTGATGAGGAAGATGTATAGATCTTCCTTGTTGACAAAGTAATGATACATGCTTCCCTTGGATATGCCGGCCTTTGCAATTATGCTGTTCAGAGATGCTGCTTCAAAATCTTTATCGGCGAATTCATCGAGCGCAGCATCAATAATCCTGTTTTGTTCCCCGGGATCCAGGTTGAGAAAACCCTGCTTTACCAACTGAGAAACCCCCTTAGACCAGATAGTCTAGACCGATTAGTCTAAGGATAGCATTTTCATTTAAAAAACACAAGCTTTTTTTATTGCAGCCTGTAACATTGTTGCTGATACAGAGCGTAATCCTGCCAGAAAAATTCAAGGAAAATTAATTGTGGGCCTCGAAGTTTTAAGTAGTTAAACCAGTCGGGAAATTTTTCAGGAGAGGTTCTTCAAAATAAAGCGGGTTAGTATCCGGGGTGTTAAGATTGGAAACAAGAGGCAGCGGGGGAATATTTAATATTATAGCCCCCATCTACGGCTTATTTTTCAACAGTCAGAGGGAAAAGTACAGAGAGATCCTGGAAGACTTTGAAGGCGAGCTTGAACTGACAAGCTTCAGGACCGTTCTCGATGTCGGCTGCGGAACCGGTGCGCTGTGTTCAGTATTAAGTGAAAAGGGGCTTAAGGTAACGGGCATAGACCCTGCTGAAAAGATGTTGAATTTCGCCATGAAAAGGCCTGAAAATGAGGC
>SLSE01000225.1 GCA_007130585.1 Syntrophomonadaceae bacterium
CCCTGCAATGTTGCCGATGATGCCGAGATGGACGATTTGGCTGCCCAACTGGAAGATAAATGGGGACTGATGCACGGTGTGGTCCACAGTATTGCTTACGCCAAAAAGGAAGAACTGGACGGCTTGTTCGCCGATACATCACGGGAGGGTTTCCTCCTGGCCCAGAACATCAGCGCATACTCGCTGGTTGCGGTAGCGAGGCGGCTCTATCCGATGATGAAGGATGGAGGCAGTATAATGACTCTCACGTTCCAGGGTTCGGAGCGGGTGGTGCCCAATTATAATGTTATGGGGGTGGCCAAGGCTTCCCTGGAAGCCAGTGTCCGCTACCTGGCTGCCGACCTCGGGCCGCGGGAAGTGAGAGTAAATGCCATTTCAGCGGGGCCGGTAAAAACCCTTTCGGCCAAAGGGGTGAAAGATTTTAACCGTCTGCTGGAAGGTGTTGAAGAAAAGACGCCGCTGCGGAGGCTGGCAACGGCTGATGACATTGCTGCCACTGCCCTGTTCCTGGCGTCTGATTTGTCCCGGGCGCTTACCGGAACTGTCCTTTACGCAGACTGCGGTTATCATATCATGGGAACATAAGCCCCGGCAGGCTGTCCCGGGTCACGGGCTGATCAGGGGTTTTCTATGCTCCTGACAAGCGAAGCGATATATTTTTTCCGGGTGTCATCGTCGCTGATATCGATCCCGGCTGACTGGTCGCTGCCGGAGAAAATCAGGATCGGGTAAACTACTCCCGAGATAAGATGCAGCACCTTAAAACCGGCTATACCGTCATCTTCAATGCCGGTCAGCTCTTTAACAAGGGGCGCTAAATCTGTTTCCATCAGGTTAAGGTAACGGTTGATGGAGGCGCTTTCTCTTTCCAAAACCCTGGTGCCAATAAGGTAAATAATGCCAGGGTAGTCGATCAGGTGCTTGATCAGGTTATTGCCCCAGTTGATCAGGCGTTCGCGAATATCTATCGAGGCGTCATTAAGGTTTTTATAAATAGTGTGGATCTTTTCCATCAGGAGCAATTCTACTTCATCTAAAAGTTTATCTTTCGAACGAAAATAATAATTTATTGATGCTACATTAACATCTGCCCTGGCGGCTATTTCCCTGACTGTAAGATTCAGGTTCCTGTCTTTGCCGATAATTTCAGCTGCCGCTTCCAAGATCCGGGAACGGGCATCTGTTTTATTTTCAATCAATGCAAGCACTCCTTTTAAGTAAACAGGTTAACCAGCCGGGACCAGATTCTTTCCGCCCAATGCTTTTCCTCAATCACTTTATCTTCGGTATCATTCTGTTCAATTCCTTCCGGTGAGCTTATTAGGGCAGGAGTTTGCATAATAAACTGTACTTCACTGTGGCGGTTATGCTCGTTATTGGCAAATGACCTGTAGTCATCAGCCAGTTTCTGCATCAACTCCAGTTTTGCTTTGCCAAACCGCGATTCGTTGATGCCTTCAATTAACCCTCTTTCAATTACCATGACTCCGCTTTCGGACAGCTCTTTTAAACCTTCACTGATCCGGGCCTGGCCGGAGGTAAGTTCTCTTAAGGCTTCCGGCATAAGAGCCAGGTTCCCGGACATTTCCTCCGCCCGGGCCAGGGTGCTGTCAACCCGCTCCAGGTATTCACCGTAACCGGCAAATTCGTCAGTTAAGGCAATAAAGTCTTCCAGCATCCCGGTTATATCTCCGTTTGCGGCGGCTTCAACTTCCATCAAGGCCTGCAACCCGGATAAATAGCCGGGATCCCACTCACTGTTAAGGATATCGGCGGCACCGGACAGCCTTTCAAGATTACTGGCGGTAGAATTTCTGCCGGCAAGAGCAGATTCAACCTGTTTTTCTCTCTCCAGGAGTAAAACTCCCAGGTTATGGAGGCTTGTTCCCTCTTCATTTTCTTCTACCAGCCTTTCTGCTTCATGCTTAACGGAAGGGCCTGTATTCTCCAGGAAATCAAGACTTTTATCCAATGTTTCGATCCCGTCGTTTAGTTCCGCGGCAATGCCGGAGACTCTTTCAACTTCCCTGCTGATAGCGGCGCTGTCGGGCGCTTTTTCCAGTTCCATGAGCAGCCTCTGCAGGGCGGAGAGAGCATCTATGATTATTCTCTGGTCTGGAGAATCCATTAAGTTCCTGGAACGGTCATTGAATTCCTGATACCGGGCTATCAGGTCAGCGATTTCTTCAGCTCCCGCTGCCAGCCTGCCGCTTTCATCCTGGAACCGGTTCATCCCTTTAAGCAGTTGGTCGGCCCCGTCGGAAAGCTCCCGCAGGCCATTGCTCAGCAGCGAGATTCCTTCAAGCATGGCCTTTAAGTCATCTTCGATATCCACTTCGGGAAGGGGGGGGAGCCCGGGGTTCACTACAAATGAAATTTTGTCCAGTTCGATATCCAGGCCATCCATGCTGATTGTGATCTCTGCTTCCGGGTAAGGAAATAACATAAAATTGATACTGGCGTTTTGGCCGGTGATAATTTCAATTCCTTCACCCCCGTCTATGCCGGAGAATCGGTTCAGATCTGCATCAAGTGTTCCCTGGACCAGCAGGGGAACATAGTTTGTGTCTTCTACTGTAATTAAGTTACCGTCAAAATCGAGATAGCTTACCGGCTCAGCAACCCTAAGATTATTCTGAGCCCTGATTAGCAGCTCCAGGCGGCCGCTCTGTCCGGCTGCGCCGGCAGCGCTGATTGGCTCCCCGTCCAGGTAGTACTCTATGGTTATGGACACGGGGAGGCTCTTATCAACAGCCCCTTCGTAATAGAGGGTTTTACCGTCCAGCAGGGCGCTGTCCCAGAGCAGCCGCCCCTCTTCCAGGATCGGTTCATCCGGCGAGACCATGTTATTAATGGACAGGTAACTGCCGTAATCAACAATATAGGAGGCTGAAGGGTCTTTGATGCTGTAAATGCGGTTAACGATCCGCGTGTCTCTGACGCTGCCGCTGTGATCAAGCAGGGTATAAACGGTTTCGCTCTTTACTGCTGATGCCTCTTCTCCGTTTCCTGTAATGACCGTATCTTTACCGGACCGGGCGGAGGCAGAAAACCGGTATCCGTAATCCGGATCCTGTGCCGGTTCGTAAAGAATTGAAAAAGCCCCTGCGCTGAGGGCAAGCACCGCAACCATAATGGTCATAAGCGAACGTAATAATTTTTCAGTCATCATTCAACCTCCCGGCTCAAATTATGGTTTGCCGCGGCGGGAAATCCTACTCCACCCCGGTGTGGTTAAAGCAATCAGTTTGTCGGCCGCCAGCAGCAAAGCCGGCAGCAGTGTAAACATTACGATCATGCTGATCATCGCTCCCCTGCCGATCAACATGGTCATTTCCCTGGTTGTTTTAATTCCTGCAATAAGTGAAATGCTGAAGGTGGCCGAAAATAGGATCAGGGCGCTGGTCAAAATAGGCCGTCCTGTATCCTCGATAGTTTTTTTTGCCGCTTCAAGACGCTTTATACCCAGGGCTATATTTTCACGGTAACGGTGAGTAAAAAGAATAGCATAATCAACTGTGGCTCCCAGCTGAATCGCTCCGATGATTATCGGTGTCAGCGATGAAACAGCCTGGTCATTGTAATATAGAATGCTTATGTTGATCCATATTGCCAGTTGAACAGCCAGGACCAGGATTAGAGGCAGGGTCAGGGACTTTGTACTTACTGCAATAATTATCCCGATCGCTGCCACTGAAACAAGGGCAACGGTGCGGGCATCAATCACGGAAATGGCGGCCATATCCCGGGTCTGGGCTGACGGCCCGGCAACATAATACTCTTCGTGCATTGTGCCGGCCTGCTCCCTGATGCTGTCCACAGAAGAGAAAAGTTCTTTTTCATGATCTGATTCGGCTAAAAAAACCATGATGTTGCGGTATGCGTTTCCTTTAAACTCCGCCAGGAATTCTTCAGGAATTATGATTTCCGGTATGGCCGGGTCTACCTGCTCACTCAGGGCAACAACAGAGTCAACATTATCGATTGTTTTGATCTGTTTAACCAGTTCGTATTCCTGCTGACGACCCGTGTCGGGGGTAACTACATAAGCCACATCTATGGCTCCATATTCTGCCAGGATTTCTTCGGTTGCCGCTGCTGCATCTGATCCACGGGGCAGGTAATGCGAATTGGAATAATAGTACTCAACCTTATTCTGACCCAGGAAAGCAGGTATGGTGAGAACTAAGAAAACAGCAAGGAAAACCCACCTGTATTTAACCAGCAACCCGGAAAAAGGTTTGAACGACGGGAGCAATATCCGATGAACGTAACGGCTGCTGAAAGGATAAAAAACAAGGATCAAACCCGGCAGCAGGGTCAGGGTTACGAACAGGCTGACTACTATTCCCTTGCCTAAAACCAGGCCCATGTCGCTGCCTATACCGTTTTGCATAAACAGCAGGGCGGTAAATCCGCCAATGGTAGTAAGCCCGCTTGCCGCAACAGTTACCGCCGTCTTGTTGATAGTAGAGGCCATTGCTTCTTCTGCGCTGTTATGCTTCATTTTTTCCTCTTCAAAGCGATGCATGAGAAAAATGGCATAGTCAAGCGATATTCCAAGCTGCATAACAGCAGCAATTGAAGCCGTCATAAAAGAAATTTCACCCTGGAATATGTTAGTTCCTAAATTAATTATAATAGCTACGCCTACCGCAGCCAGGAACAGGATCGGATCAAGATAAAGAGAACTGGAAAGGGTTAAAACCAGCAGGATCATAGCCAGGGCAATAGCCGTGTAAAGAAACATTTCCGCTTCCACGCCCGACTGTAAATCGGCCAGCACGGCAGGTTCTCCCCCGAAGTAGAGATCCCGGTCGGCACCAGTTATTTTTCTTATCTCCCCGACAGCGGTCCCGGTTTTCTCACTGCGGGCGTTTTCTGCAAACTTGATCTGCAGCAGCACGGTATCGCCTGATGAGAAACGTTCAATAATTTGCGGATCGGCAAACTCCGGCGGCACATAAATATCACTGTAGCTGCCCAGCCAGTCTACTTCCCTTACACCATCTACGGCTTTTATTTCTTCGGTCAGGCTGCTAATTTCAAATAATTGTTTGTCTCTTGCCATCAGTAAACCCAGGCCGGAAATTGCAAACTCTTCCTCAAGGATTTCTTCGCCCTGCCTGGAATTTAAATAGTCCGGCATGTAAGAGAGCATATCGTAGTTGACCCCGGTAGCCAGGTAACCGGCTGCTGCAGGGACAAGCAGAAGCAGATAAATGACGATTATTATTTTACGGTGCCTCACTACAATGCGACCGGGATTAAACATATAGATTTCCTCACATATGCCCGTTAAGCAAAAATTTTAAATAGACAATTAAAACAATTGTTTAAAGCGTTTGTTTTTAGTATAACCGTATAAAACACTGCTGTCAATAAAGCGTATATCATGCGGGTCCTGCAGGAAACTTATCGCAAGTGGAGAACATTTTCAGTGGATAACGGAGATATCCGGTAATATTCTTCAAATTTAAAAGCAGGAGATGATAAAATGATTGGTCTGGTTGCAGTGCTGAAGGCAAAACCGGGGATGGAGGAAAAGGTGGCGCAGGCTGCGGTTAAAATGGCAGAAATGGTCAGGAAAAAAGAAAAAGAATGCCTGCTGTACGATCCGTTTGTTGCGGCAGAAGACCCCACGGTAATTTATATCCTTGAGAAATACACCGGGGCGGGTGCGCTTGACGAGCATCGCAAAATGCCCCATTACCTGGAATTCAGGGAGGCGATCGAGGATGCGGTTACGGGCCCGCCCCGGGTAACCCTTCTTAATGTACTGGGCTAACCCTTCAGGTATAAAGTGGTTGCCTTCAAAGCGTGCTGCAAAAGTATCCTGCTTTAAATGTTTTCGCCGGCCGGGATTTTAGCAGAGCAGGGTACTCCTGCCAGGCATTTACCGCAGACATCGATTATGCTTTCCAGATCTTTTAAACGTTCGGCATTTTCGAGGCACAGGTTATAGCATTTCTGTTTGTCAAAATTGTTCTCGCGCAGGGCTTGATTTACACACTTTTTCGCACAGCGTCCGCAGGAGCCGTCAGCCATGTACAGACAGAGTTCTTTCTGAAAACGGGGTGTCGGGGGCAATTCTAAATCAGTGATTAAAGTACCGATCCTGCCGCAGCATCCCTTTACGGTGATTAGCATCCGGTTTAAGCCGAATGTTCCCAACCCGGCGATATAGGCAGCGCTGCGATGCGACCAGTCGCTGAGCAGAGTTTCCTGATTAAAGTTGTGAACGGCAGGCACGAAAACGGCCCTGTAACCCTGCCCGAGCAGCATGTCCTGCAGGTGGCGATTTAAATCGGCAATTAATTTATTGGTTTCAATATAGGCAACAGCCCATGTCCGTGAGCTAAAGTAGCCTTTTTTGTTGCTTTCGATAACCCGGTTTTTAAACGGTACAAAATACGTGATAACAGTGCGGGCTTCGGGTAAAAAGTCATGGGGCATTTCATGGGTGGGACTAACCAGTTCCCTGAGCCGGGCAAACAGGGGATCGTTTGCCGAGGCAAACGCAACAAGGGGTTTCTCCCAGCCGGTATCAGTGCTGTGGTTATACGCTGTTGTGAACTCTTCAATTATTTTTCTGATCAATTGTTCCATCAGTTGCACCTCCGCTTAGCTTTCTACCGGCAGGCCTGCGGTGGGCCGGGCAGGCACTGAACCGGTTACCCCTGGTTAGCAAAGAAAAGATATATCCATTGCTTCAATAGGCGGGATGAAATTTCCGGGTCGCTTTTTAAGATAGCAGATTTAAAATGCCAGGTCTGGCTGGCTGCTTAGCCTTCGCCCGGGACAGGCGGAAAGTCCACAGG
>SLSE01000121.1 GCA_007130585.1 Syntrophomonadaceae bacterium
GATACAATCATCCTGGCCAACCTTTACCCCGGCAGCGGGGAAATTGCCCTGCTGTCAATCCCCCGCGATACCCTGGCCTCGATACCCGGGCATTACAGGACCAAGATCAATCATTCCCACGCCTACGGGGGCAGCGAACTGCTGGTGGAAACCGTTGAAGATTTTACCGGCATTGCGGTGGATTACTATGTCGGCTTCGACTACCCCGCCTTTAGAAATCTTGTAGATTTAATGGGGGGCATTGAATTTTACGTGGACAGGGATATTGTCTTTGAAGGCTTCTACCTGGAGGCAGGCGAGCAAAAACTTGACGGGCACGAAGCCTTCGCCGTAATCCAGGGCCGCCGGGACCCGATGGGAGATGTCGACAGGGTCAGGCGCCAGCAGCGCTTCCTGGAAACCCTGGCCAAAGAAATCAGCGAACTGCCCCTGGAAGAGCTATTCTTTCTCGGCGTGGTAACCTGGGACCAGGTCGAGACCAATCTCGATATCATGACAGGTATCAGCCTGGCCAACTCCTTCACAGACATCTCCGCAGAAGACCTCAGGATGGAAGTGCTCCCGGGCCGTTTTATTAACATCGACGAGATCAGTTACTGGGAAACTGATCCGGCCCGGAATGAAGAAGTTATTGAAAACCTGTTTCAATTAAACCGTTCCGGGGGCGGTGAGCCCGGTGACTGATCCCGGTTCCCCTAAAAGTCGTTCCCTCCCCGCTTATGTTGCGGTTATTCTTATGATAACCGGCACCATATTCGCCGGCTGGATCAGCCAGGTCAGCATCGGCCTGCACGATACCATCTACGACAGGGAATTCTACCGCTGTTCCCTGCGGGAAGTAAGATTGGAAGATGAAATGCGGGCAATGCTTATCGAGTATGCCATCATGGAAAGCGACCGACCGATCTCTATCGCGCTGTCCGATATTCCAATGATCGAGAAAGCCCTCGTATCCGCAATAGACGAACAGTGGTTGAAAGGGAAGTTAGAAACGATCCTGGCCGATGCCGTCGCATTTGTTTTGGGCGACCGGGAGCAGTTTATAGTAAAGTTTCCTTTACAGGAAAAGCAGGCCCTGTTCGAACGTGAAATACGCAGGGAATGGAGAGCTTACCCCGGTTACGCCAGGCTGCAGGAACTTGGCATAGAAGCGCCCGATCCGACGGTCTTCATAGAAAAAATTGACCTTCCCGGCGAAATAGCCGTTATCGAACTGACCTCCCTGTCCGAACTCGATGAAAAAGAACAGGCAGCCATAACAGCCATTCGCGGCGCCGAGCCGGAATTTCAATTAGCCCCTTACCTCCTGATCGGGCTGCTGTTGCCCTTCTCCCTGCTTTTCTTCGGAGTTATTCCCGGCCTGAAATGGCTGGGAGCGGGGCTGTTCCTGTCCGGACTGAGCCTGTTCCTGCTGTGGAATCAAATGGAAAGCGCCGTGCTGAACTACGCGCCGGTCGCGCTTGAACCCTACGGCTTATCATTTCTTGCCGCCCCGGAAATTACAGCCACCGTATACAGCTGTGCCCGGGACGCCTACACAGGTATTCATGCTTCATTTGCCGGACTGGGCCTGCTCCTGATCGCGGCAGCTTATCTAATCCAGCTGTCCCTGGTCATTGCGGGTAAATTGAGGAAAGACTAGCCGGCCGGTTCAGAGCGCGGAAGCGGACAGGATTTTTTCCAGGTCCTGAAAGTCGGGAGCGCGCAGGTTATTACCCGCCCGTTCGGGAGTAAACATTTCCGGAGCCAGCTCCAGTATATTTTCCCCGGTCATTTCATATTTGGCCATCAGGTCGCCCACCCCCGCCCCGGTAAATACTGCCCGGATTTTTTCAGCCAGCGCTCCCGCCGAATCGTATCCCGCCATTGCCGCCGCTGCGTCCAGGCGGCCGTCTTCATCGCCCTCCCGGTTAAATTCAAGCAGGGCCGGAAGGGTAAAGCCGCAGGCCAGCCCGTGGGGCGCTCCCAGGACCGCGGTAACCGGGTACGATATGGAATGCGCCAGGGCCGTGCGGGTGGAACTGATCGCCAATCCCCCGTAGAGGCTGGCTGTCAGCATTTTGGAGCGGTAACCGAGGTTCTGCGGTTCGTCAAGCAGACCGGGGAGAGTGGACAGAAAAATATCGATCGCCCGGGCGGCCAGGCCGACGGTCACGGGATTGGCATTGTGGTTCCAGACCGATTCCAGGGCGTGGGAAAGAACGTCCAGGGCGGTGGTAACCGTAACCTCCCGGGGCAGGGTCAGGGTCAGCTCGGGATCGAGAAGGGCCGCATCCGGGAAAAGATCCGGCCGGGCCAGGGAATGTTTCTTCTGTTTTGCCATGTCCCACACGGTTGCAAAAGGGGTTACTTCGCTTCCCGTACCCGCCGTCGTGGGCACGGTAATTAACGGAAGGGGGCGATAGGCGGGCAGGCTCGCTTTGCCGTAAAAATGATCCCGCAGCGAAAAACCGGAGCCGCCCTCGCCGAGAAGATAGCTTAAGGCCTTGGCCGTGTCGAGGACGCTTCCGCCTCCCACTCCGACCACGAATTGAATGCCCTGCTCCTGCAGCCTGTCCTGGTATGCCTCGATAGCGGTAATGTCGGGGTTGGGGCGGACATCATCGATAATTTCCAGGCGACAGCCGCTGAAAAGGGCGGCCACTTTATCAGTCAGCCCCCTCGCGGTGAACCCCGGGGAAGTAAAAAGTACTCCTCTCTCGTATGGCGCCAGGGCAGCTAAATCCCCGATTCTCCCCGGCCCGAAAATTATTTTAACGGGATTATGAAATGACCACTGCCGGTCGTAACGCATCAGCCGATCCCTCCCGGATCATTATTTTCTGCCAGGTAGTTGCGGACTTTGGACAGGTCTTCCAGGTCATCGATTTCGGTGCAGAACTCCTCCCTGTATTCAACCGGATGAAGGGCCAGGCCGCCCAGCAGGTTGTTCAGGGCATTTTCGGCGTAAACCTTTAACTCTCCCTTTTCCGCAAACTTTTTCATCTCCTCCAGCCAGGCTGAAAAAGCCGCCCCGGTCAGCTTGTAAATGGGGACCAGGAAGACGCTGCCCTCGCCGAAAATATTCACGCCGATCCTCTGCACACGGCCGTTTTTCAGTTCCGCCTTAAAATCTTTTTCGGGCAGTTCGATATAAGGGTTGACCAGGACAGCATTGCTGCGGGTTGAGGCCAGCAGCTTTTCCAAAACAGCCCGGTCAAAAACCAGGTCGCCGTGCATGAGGATAAGATCCCCGCTGATCATATCCCCGGCCAGCAGCAGGGAGTAAATGTAGTTGGTATCTTCGTAACGGGGGTTGTTGACATAGGAGATCGTGGCGCCGCTGAACCTGCCGGAGAGGTGATTTTTTATTTTGTCTTCAAAAGGGCCGGTTGTAATCAGGATGTCTTTTAACCCGCAGTTCAAAAGGGCCCTGATCTGGCGGGTTAAAATGGTATCCTCCCGGCTGATTTCAACCAGGCACTTTGGTTTATCGGCTGTAAGCTCTCCCATCCTGGAGCCCGTGCCGGAGTTCAGGATCACAACTTTTTTCATCGTTTTAGTCCTTTCTGTTCGTGCCGTTACCTTAAATATTTCATAAACCCGGCTTTATTTTCCCGTGGAGACATTCCCGGCCGCCCCAGGTCCGCCCGGGCCCCCCGGCGCACCCTGATTTCCAGCAGGCAGGGACCCCTGCAATCCTTAAAAGCCCTGAGGTGCCCGAGTATCTCAGCCCTGGATTCCGCCCGCCCGGTCAGCCTGTAACCGCAGGCCCCGGCCACTGCAGGCAGGTCGATCATAAAACCTGCGGTGGGCTGCCCCCCCACAGAATCATGGGCGCCGTTATTAAAAACAATATGCCTGAAGTTTTTCGCCCCGCTGCTCCCGGTAACAGCCAGCGCCCCCATGTGCATCAGGACCGCCCCGTCCCCGTCAAGGCAAAAGACTTCCCTTTCCGGCTTCCGGAGAGCTATGCCGAGGGCAATCTGCGAGGCATGGCCCATCGAGCCGACATTCAGAAAATCCCCCGCGTGGCCCCGTCCTTCCGCTTCCCTGTATTCATATATTTCACGGGACAGCTTGCCGGTGGTGGCCACTACCGGCGAGGAAGGGTCTAGATCTGAAAGGACAATCCCGGCGGCCTCTTCCCTGGTTAAAGGGTACGGGTTACCCTGATCGCTGCTGCCCCGGTAAGGGCCGAAAATATTTTTCGAGACAATCAAAGCGCAGGGCGCATGATCGGAGTGCATCTGTTGTGCCGCTGCGGCCACAACTTTAGAAGCATCTTCATCGGAAGGAGAAAGCCGGGCGTATTTTATGCCCAGCGTTTCCAGAAGGGGCAGAGTCACAAGGCCCTGCCTGAGGTGCTGCGGTTCATCCCTGATCCCCGGCTCTCCCCGCCAGCCGATCAACATTAACACCGGCACGCTGTAAACAGCGGGATCTGTAAGCGAAAGGAGGGGATTTACCGCATTTCCCAGCCCGGAGTTCTGCATGTAAACCAGGCCTGCTTTGCCTGTCGCCAGGTAATGCCCGGCAGCCAGCGCCACCGCGTTGCCCTCGTTGGCAGCAGTAATATGCCGGCCTTCCGGGGCATGGTCGGCCAGGAAAGCGGAGATACTCTGAAGCAGGGAATCCGGGACCCCGGTAAAGAAATCTATGTCATTTTCCAGCAGGACCCTGTGAAAAAAGCGGCAGTCAATAATTTTAACAGCCCCCGGGAATTAATGTAATAATATCCTTGATCGGCATACAGCCCTTCTCGCTTTCATAGGCCCTTTCATTTTCCAGGATGCACCTGGCCGTCTCAAGCATGGCCGGGTAGGCGCTCCTGAGCAGGTGGTTAGCGTAGATGACAAGGTTGGCTCCCGCTTCTGCCAGCTCGCTTTCCCGGGCCCCGCTGTAGGTCGTCGGAACTACGATCAGGGGAATATCCTTGTTGACACTGCGAAATTCCCTGCAGAAACGGAATATTTCGTCAGGTTCCTGTTCCTTGCTGTGAATCATGATCCCGTCGGCGCCGGCCTCGATGTAGGCATGCGCTCTCTTCAGGGCGTCTTCCAGGCCCGCCTTCAGGATCAGGCTTTCGATCCTGGCGATAATCATGAAGTCTTCCGTCACCTGGGACTGTTTTCCGCGGGTGATTTTTGCCGAAAAATTCTCGATGCTGTCCTGCTCCTGCTTGATATCGGTTCCGAACAGGGAATTTTTCTTCAGGCCGATCTTGTCTTCGATGATAACGGCAGACACTCCCAGGCGCTCCAGGCTCCTGACAAAATAAGCAAAGTGCTCCTCGTGGCCGCCGGTATCGCCATCCATAATGATCGGCTTGGTGGTTACTTCCAGGATATCGTTAAGCGTGGCCAGGCGCGAACTTGAGTCGACCAGTTCAATATCGGGTTTGCCTTTCGCAGTTGAATCGCAGAGGCTGCTCACCCACATGCCGTCAAACTGTTTAATCCGGTCGCCCCGGCTGATAGTGAGTTTTTCCACGATTAGCCCGGTTAACCCGTTGTGAGCTTCCATGAACCTGGCCACCGGCTTAACTTCCAGCAACCGGCGCAGGCGCTTGATCCGCACTTCGGGGGTTGTGCCAATCTCATGCAGCGCCTGATCAAGCATGCGGACTGAAACCCCTTCCGTGTAGGCAACCTCCACCAGTTCGCCGTTCCACTGTTTGAGGGTTTCAATTACCTTTTCCCGGACTTCCTTCTGGATGCCGGTTTTCCAGTCATCGCCGTGCACTACATAATCGGGTTTCAGCTTCAGCAGGTTAGGGACATAATCGAGGGTATCCTGGGGGATAACGCGGTTTACCCCTTTTATATTCTCAACAATCTGTTTCCGCTGTTCAAATTCGATCACCGGAAACCTCTTGTAAGTGGCAATTACTTCGTCTGTTAAGATGCCGATGGTTACATCACCCAGCTTCCGGGCCTCGTTAATAACGTTAATATGACCGTGGTGAATAATATCAGCGCTCATGGCCAGATAGACTTTTTTCATCGCGTGGTCTCCTTAACAGAAATTAGCAGACAATGCCTGATGAACAGTCCTCCTGCTGTTAATATAAAACTTCTCGAAGCTGCCTTCAAAATCCTTGTTTCAAAGGGCGCCAACCCGCATTAACGGTTAATATTTTCAATTACAGCCTCGGGGCTGTCGTGTTTGATCGCCCCGTCGTCATCAATGAAGAACCAGTCCTTTCGGGGAATTTTCCAGTCTCCGTAACGGTAGGCCAGGTATTCCCGGTATGCCCTGGGGGCCGGGACGCCGTCGCCCAGCCAGACCGTCTCCTCAAAAAACCTCTTCGGGACCCAGACGGCATAAACCCTGTAACTGAGGGTCCACGGCCAGCGATTAACAACCACCCGGCGCTTCCTGACAAATATCTCCTGGACCGCTTTCCGGGGAAAGGCATGAAGGTAAAATGCGGGACTTCTGCGGCTAACGGGATAAGGCATACAGTACACCTGCGGGCACCAGGCGTAATCGCCCTCCCTGCGAAAAAGACTGATATCAATGTCCAGCGAAGATTCTTTGAACCGGGGCATAAACTTGTATTTAAAATTCCGGCCCCGGTAATTCCTGACCGATACCCGGTATCCCCTGCTTTCAACCGCCGGGATAATCCCTTCCAGCAGTGGTTCGCTGTCCGCCCACATGCTTAAATCAATATCGTGATCATCTTTCATAATCCCGCCTTCCCGGGCCAGGCCGAGCAGGGTTCCGCTGTCGATCCAGAACCCGGCGCCGTGTTCGGTTAGCAGGTTGCAAATCCATAACAATTCGCGGTTAAGTCTCATGGCCATTACTCCAATACCTGATCGGTTATTGC
>SLSE01000015.1 GCA_007130585.1 Syntrophomonadaceae bacterium
TTCGGCCGGGTCAAATAATTTTTTTTCAACTTCTTCTTTAACCCGTTCGATCAGGTTGCCCAGGTCATCTGTTCCCAGGTCGCCCTGCTGGCGGTGACGGACTGCTACCTGGCCGCTTTCTGCTTCACGGTCGCCGATTATTAACATGTAGGGAACCTTTTTAACCTGGGCTTCCCGAATTTTATAACCCACCTTCTCGCTGCGCCGGTCCAGGGTAACTCTTAAGTCTTCATCTTTCAGGCGGCTGTAAACCTGCAGGGCATAGTCATGGCTCCTGTCGGTTACAGGGATAACACATACCTGGGTGGGAGCCAGCCAGGCTGGAAAAGCTCCTCCGTAGTGTTCAATCAGCAGGGCGATCAGGCGCTCCATCGAACCGTATATCACCCTGTGAATAACAACCGGCCTGTGCTTTTCGCCGTCTTCTCCAATATAGGTCAAATCAAATTTTTCGGGCATCTGGAAATCAAGCTGGATCGTTCCGCACTGCCAGCTGCGGCCAAGGCAATCTTCCAGGTGAAAATCAATCTTTGGCCCGTAAAAAGCCCCGTCACCTTCGTTTAAACGGTACTCAACTTCTTTGTCGACAAGGACTTTCTCAAGTATTCCGGTAGCCCTGTCCCACATTTCTGCTGTCCCCATGGCTTTCTCGGGCCTGGTGCTCAATTCGACCCTGTACTGAAAACCGAAAACCGTGTAAAATTTATCCATCAGATCAATAATCCCGGCTACTTCCGCTTCGACCTGTTCGGGAAGCATGAAGATATGGGCGTCATCCTGGGTGAAGCTGCGCACGCGCATCAGCCCGTGCAGGGTTCCCGAGAGTTCGTGGCGGTGAACGATACCCATTTCCGCTATACGGCGGGGCAGGTCGCGGTAACTGTGCAGCTTTGATTTATAAACCAGCATCGCTCCCGGGCAGTTCATCGGTTTAACCGCGTAGTCCTGGTCGTCAATGCTGGTAAAATACATGTTTTCCCTGAAATGATCCCAGTGCCCGGACTGTTCCCACAGGCGGCGGTTCAAGATCAGGGGTGTCTTAATTTCTTCATAGCCGCCCCTGCGATGTTCAGCCCGCCAGTAATCGGTCAATTCCTGCCAGAGTATTGTGCCGTTATTGTGGAAGAAAGGAAAACCGGTACCTTCTTCATGAAGGCTGAACAGTTCCAGTTCGCGTCCCAGCTTGCGGTGGTCGCGTTTTTTTGCTTCCTCGAGCATTTCCAGGTAATGCTCCAGGCGTTCTCTGGTCGGAAAAGCTGTCCCGTAGATACGCTGCAGCATGGGATTATTTTCATCTCCGCGCCAGTAAGCCCCGGCCAGCCCGGTCAGCTTAAAGGCTTTAACCATCCCGGTATGAGGCAGGTGCGGTCCGGCACAAAGATCGATAAAGTCGTTCTGCTCGTAACAGCTGATTACGGCTTCTTGCGGAAGATCCCTGATCAGTTCAAGCTTGTAAGGTTCGCCCAGCTCTTCAAAGAGCTTCAGCGCCTCTTCCCTGCTCATTTCCCGGCGCCTGATCTGCTTCCGTTCTTTGACAATCTTTTTCATTTCTTTCTCTATATCTTCCAAATCATCGGAAGAGATCGGTTCCTCAAAATCAAAATCATAATAGAAGCCGTTTTCAATAGCAGGCCCAATCCCCAGCTTCACTTTCGGGTAAAGCCTTTTCACCGCATGGGCAAGTATATGGCTGGCGGTATGGCGGTAGATTTCAGCTCCCTGCGGTGTATCGAAATCAACAAAAGAAACGGTACTGTTGTCGGGTACCGGGAAGCCCAGGTCACATTCCCTGCCATCAACCAGCACGGCGATTAAATCTTTATTTTCAGCAGTTTTTTCCTTGTAGAGGTCAAAGCAGGTAGTGCCTTCCGGATAAACTGCTTCCTGTCCGTTATCAAGCTTAACTTTTATCTCCAAGGTTCGAGTGCCTCCTCACATGGGCGTGCTTTAAGAATAATCATAAAACCTGGTCCTGGTGCTGTCAAGCAGGGCCGGCTTAGCCTTTCAGCTTTAATGCCAGGGGCATTATTTCCATTTCAACGGGGGCGCCGCCCGGCTGCTCCCCGTCAAGGTTAAGCAGGGCGTTACTTTCTGCATCCACCGTCATTTTTTTGCCCCGCAGACTGGTAATAGACGGTTGGTTCAGGTGGGTTCCCCTGTAAACCCGGGGCAGGAGGTTAAACAGCAGGTTCAGCTTGCCTGTATCGTGCAGTATTACGACATCAAGTAACCCATCATCCATCAGGGCTTCGGGAAGGGCCTGCATCCCTCCGCCAAAATAGCAGCCATTGCCCGCAACAACCAGGACAACCGGCTCATCGCAGATCTGCCTGTCATCCACGGATATTGTCATATGCTTACTTTTATATGTAACCAGGCTCAGAACAGTCCCCCAGAGAAATGACAGGAAACCGCCCAGGGCTTTGCTGGTCCGGTTCACCCGCGCTACTATATCGCCATCGAGACCCACACCGGCAATATTTATGAAATAGCGCATTTCCCGTTTTCCTTCGTTATTGATAAAGGTAACCCGTCCCAGGTCGACCGGTCGCACGGGGCTGCTAATTATATGCCGGGTTGCCTCGGCGGGATCACGGGGTGTGCCGATCGTGCGGCCCAGGTCGCCTCCGGTGCCGGTTGAAATAAACCCCAAAGCGGCATCTTTGCCAATTCTTTCTTTTTCATGGAAAAAACCGTTTACCACTTCATTTGCCGTGCCGTCGCCACCTACCGAGATAATCAGGTCATGACCTTCCCGCAAATAATGGCGGGTAATCTCCGCGGCATGCCAGGGGCCTTCCGTAAAACTGTGAACATAGTCAAGACCTTCCTGTTCAAAAGCAGCGGCAATTTTTGGCCAGTTTGCAGCAGTAGCGCCGTTTGCCGAGGCCGGGTTGACTACAATCGCGGCATGTTTTAAAGACAACGCAGTAAACCTCTTTTCACGAACCCTGCAGGAATATAAACAGCGTTTCCTTTCCCGGCAGTCCGATCTAATTTTTTAGGCGGAACACCTGAGTTATTATAACATAATACCTGCCGCAAATTACAGAAAATGAATCAGGGGTCCGGACTTTTGCATTTGCCCGCACCCCTTTGATTTACTTACGGTTACCTGCCTGTCTATTCTAAAATTAGCTGCTCCACATAGGCCTTGATTTGATCGCGTATTTCCCTGAATTTCTCTTTTACTTCCTCGTCAGTTCCCTCTGCCCTGGCCGGGTCTTCCAGTTCCCAGTGCCTTTTTTCAGCCTTTGAAGGCACATAGGGGCAGTTTTCCCGGGCATCGCCGCAGAGTGTTATTATTAAGTCAGACACTTTCAGGGCTTCCTTGGTGATAGGACCGGAAGTCTGATCGCTGATATCAATCCCTTCTTCCTGCATGACCTCCACTGCGATCGGATTTACCCCGGCCGGTTTGATACCGGCACTGGATACTTCAAAGTACCCTGCGCTGTGTTTTTTGAGGAATCCTTCAGCCATCTGGCTGCGGGCGGAATTGCCCGTGCAGAGAAAGAGGACTTTCTTTTTTCGTTTTTCTCCGTTTTCCATTCACGTTACCTCCCTGTAGGAGTTATTCCTGTTTATCAAGGCTCCTTGTGTATGATGACATTTTGGGGAACCAGCCCGCAGTTTTAAGGCAGATGGTCACCAGCAGAAGCATGACAGGTACTTCAATCAGGACACCGACTACCGCTGAAAGGGCCGCACCGGATCCAAGGCCGAAGACAGTCACTGCAGTGGCAATGGCAACCTCGAAATGGTTGCTGGCCCCCGTAATCGATGCCGGTGCCGCTTCTTCGTAGGTCAGGCCGATCAATTTGGCCGCCAGGTAAGCCAGGCCGAAAATGAAGAAGATCTGGATGGTAAGCGGTATGGCAATCAGGACAACACCGAGGGGGTTCTCAATGATTACCTCTCCCTGGAGCATAAAGAGATAAACCAGGGTGGCCAGCAGGGCCACCACGGATATGGTCCCCATGTGCTTCAAAAATACTCGCTCGTACCATTCTATGCCCCTCGTTTTAATCAGGCGGATCCTGGTAATGTAGCCGGCAACAAGGGATACTCCAACGTAGAGCATGATGCTCAGGAATATAGTCCAGAAAGGTATCGGCATGTCGGCTACGCCCAGCAGGTAGTTGCCCAGGGGCGCATAGAGAACCAGCATGGTCAGGGAGTTAATAGCTACCAGGACCAGGGTCAGTCCCATAAAGCCTTTGGCCAGGTAGCTGAATACCAGCACCATGGCGGTACAGGGGGCAATTCCGAGCAGGATCATACCGGCCATATACTCACCGGCCAGGTCAAAGTCTAGAAATGGTGCCCAGATTACCCGCATAAACAACCAGGCAAAGAAGAACATGCTGAAAGGTTTAATCAGCCAGTTTACAGCAAGGGTAAGCACGACAGCCCGCGGCGCCTTGACCGCATTTAGAACCTCACTGAAATCAATCTGCAGCATGATTGGGTACATCATGGCAAACAGCAGGATAGCTATCGGAATGTTAACCTGGGCCACCTGGATCTCGCTTAGAAACTGCGCGGCGCCCGGTATTACCCTTCCCAGGCCGACGCCCACCAGGATGCCCAGGGCAACCCAGATTGACAGGTACCTGTGAAAAAATCCAAGTTCATATTCTTTTTGGTTGGCCATAACTTTTTATCACCCCGTTAATTGATATTGTCTTAACTCTGCCGGCAAATTATTTGGCGGCAGGAACCAGCAGGACAGGCCGTTTTGAAGTCCGGGCCACCGTTTCGGCTGTATTGCCGAGCACCAGCCCATCAACGCCGCCTTTTCCGCGCATGCCGATCACAATCATTGTGATATCTTCTTCCCCGGCAATTTTATTGATGTGCTCTGATGGAATACCGGTTTCAACTCTTACCCTAACATCCGAACAGGCATCCTCGCATGCTTCCTTTAGTTCTTCAAGTTTTTTCGAAGCCTGACTTTTAAGCAGTTTTAGATCTTCTTCAGTTTCACCTTCGTCAACCACTGAAGCAAGAACAATTTTTCCGGCATGCCCGGACAAGCCGCTTACTATTTCTTCCGCTCTTTCGGCAGCAGGCGAGAAATCGGTCGGCAGCAGCACGGAGTCAAACTTTCTTTCACAAACCAGTTCGCATTCTTTTTCACCCAGTTTTTCGACCAGTTCTATGCGTTCAATAAGTATAGGCACAGTGGCCTGCCTGATCATGGTTGAAACTGTGCTGCCCAGGAAAAATTCCCGTACTTTGTTCATACCACGGGAACCGATTACTATTAAATCTGCCCCGGCCTTTTCTGCAACGGCGTTAATCTCCTGGGCGGGCAATCCGATCGGGGCCTCGTAGCTTGCCTTAAAACCCATCTCCTCGATTTCCTTTATCTTTTCTTCAAGCTTCTTTTTATGGTGATCCTGCAGCGAGCCGGACGGGCCGCCCGAATACCTGATCTCCATTACCCATGTCAGGATTATCTCTTTTGTGCCCAGCGACTTGAGTTCGTCAAGGCAGTACATGAGCTTCTCTCCCCCCGGCGAAAAATCAGTAGCCAAAACAACTTTTTCAAACATTCAACTCACCCTTTCCAATGTTTTAGCATGAAAACGCTATTCCAGGATTTCCGGTAACGTCTGTCCTGCGGCAACATTCAGGTTTACTGCCCTGATCAAGCCTGGCAATTCCGGTGTTTCAGGAATAATCATTGTTTTGCAACATAAGTCGGCTCATAAACTGCGCCTTTACTCACAAAACAATGTTACCGTATATAATGCCCGAGGCTGTGGACATTAAAACAACCAGGATCACAAAAGCGGCAGTTTTCCTGGCTCCCAGAACGCTGTAAATAACAAGCATGTTTGGCAGGCTTAAAGCGGGGCCGGACAGCAACAGGGCCAAAGCGGGACCGTTCCCCATACCGGACCCCAGCAACCCCTGTAAGATCGGAATTTCAGTCAGGGTTGCAAAGTACATGAAAGCTCCGATGACAGATGCCACAAGATTGGCCCGCAGGCTGTTGCCCCCCACCAGGGCTTCAATATAGCGAACCGGAATCAGGCCTGCTTCGCTCTCCGGCCTTCCCATCAACAAGCCGGCAACCAGGACCCCGGCAAAAAGAAGGGGCAAAATCTGTTTGGCAAAATCCCAGGTTGTGGCAACCCAGTCTTCACGCTCTTCACTGTTAAACCATTTCAGGACAATAGTGCCCAGCACAACCAGCAGCGCGGCAACAAGGGGCCACTTGACCTGATAAACAGAGTTGTACAGACCAACCGGTTCTTCCGGCTCACCCCAGGTGGCAAAAATCAGGACCAGCACGAGAGTAAGAAAAAAAAGTATATTTTGCCCAGGGCTGCGTGTCGGCTCTTCTTCCTCCTCCATGCCGGTCAGGCTTGAATCAAGCCTCTCCTTGTCTTCCTTAAAAAAGAAAAGCGCCATCAATAGGCCAATGACTACAGCAAAAACAACCGCTCCAACAGCCCTGGCCAGCCCCATTTCCCAGCCGAGAACCCGGGCTGTCAGGATAATTGCCAGCACGTTGATCGCCGGCCCTGCGTACAGAAAACACACAGCGGGCCCCAGCCCGGCACCACGGCGGTAAATACCGCAGAAAAGCGGAAGTACTGTGCATGAACAAACTGCCAGGAACATACCTGAAACAGAAGCCACGGAGTAAGCAATCCAGCGGCTGGCCTCACTCCCGAAATACTTGATCACCGCACCCTGTGACACAAAGTTGGCAATCGCTCCGGCAATAAAAA
>SLSE01000084.1 GCA_007130585.1 Syntrophomonadaceae bacterium
AACGGCATTTTAAAAGTAAGCGCCAAGGACCAGGGAACCGGCAAGGAGCAAAGCATTACAATCAGCGGTTCGACCAACCTCGACCAGAGCGAAATCGAAAAAATGGTTGAAGAAGCAGATAAATACAGCGAAGAAGACAAAAAACGGCGCCAGGAGATCGATGAGCGGAACCAGGCTGACAGCCTTGCCTACCAGGTAGAGCGGCAGGTAAACGAGATGGGCGACAGCGTGCCGGCCCATGAAAAAGAGAGAATCCAAAAAATCATATCCGACATCAGGCAGGCAATTGAAAACCAGGAACCGATCGATAAGATCCGCTCCCTGCACAGCGACCTGCAGCAGGCAGCACATTCGCTGTCTGAGGCCGCTTACCAGCAGACCAAGGCCGGCACTTCCGGCGGGCCGGAAAGCGAGGCGCAGCAGCCGGGCGGCGGCGACGATGAAGATGTTGTCGATGCCGATTACGAAGAGCAGTAAACAGGCTGCTGTTTCAACTATGACAGCACTGTTAGAGAAGCAGAAGATATACGGTTAATCCGCAGCCCCGGTCTTTTCCGGTTGGTACAGGCCGGGGCTAGCGGCGCTTTACATGTTTAGACATTAGCAAAATACCGGCATGGTAGTTGCCTGCCGGCAAATACAACTCACCACTCGGGCCACGGGCCTGAAGCGGGAGGATTTGTTATGAGCGAAATAAACAGGAACGAAAACGATAACCGGGAGCAGAAAACCCGCGAGATCGAGCAGCTGGAAGCACAGGTTGAAGATCTGCAGCGGGAACTTAACGAAGAGAAAAACAGGCACCTGCGCACCCGGGCTGATTTTGAAAATTACCGCAAGCGGATGGAACGCGAAGCGGAGACAAAGAGGCTTAACGCCAAAAAAGAAATCCTGACCGACCTGCTTACATTTATCGACTACTTCGAGCAGGCCCGCAAGCAGGTCCATGACCCTGCGGCAGCCCGGGGTATTGAATTAATGTCCCGCCAGTTTCACGAGTTTTTGCGCAAACAGGGGGTCAGGCCGATTGAATGCCGGGGAGAACCTTTCGATCCTGAAGAACACGAAGGCATCGGCTACATGGCTACCGATCAGTGCCCGGAGGGCTGCGTGGCCGAAGAAGTAAGCTGCGGGTATAAGCTCGGCGATACATTATTGAAACCGGCCCGGGTTATGGTTGCCAAAAAAACAGGCCGCCCGGGCGACAGCAGCGAAGAAGGCGAACGTAATGATTAGAGACGCCGTCGAAGCTAACCGCCGGGTTTATAGCCGGGCGGGACTCAACAGTATGTGGGGGAATTTGTTATGGCTGTAAAATTTCAAGATTATTACGAAACACTCGGTGTGGACAGAAAGGCAACCGATAAAGAAATTAAGGCCGCTTACCGGAAACTGGCCCGCAAGTGGCATCCTGACCTGCACCCGGCCAGCGAGAAAAAAGAAGCGGAAGAAAAATTCAAGAAAATAAATGAAGCCTACGAAGTCTTAAAAGACCCGGAAAAACGGGAACGCTATGACCGGCTGGGCAGCAGGTGGAAAGACGGACAGGACTTCAGGGGCGAGCCGGATATGGGCGGAGCACGCTACTATTCAACCGAAGGTTTCGGAAGCGGGGGCTTTGAAGGCGGCTTCGAGGGCGGTTTCAGCGATTTCTTCAGCGCCTTTTTTGGCGGCGGCGGCCCGGGAGCAACCCGGGGCGGCCGTACCGCCCAGCGCGGCCCGGTGAAGGGCGAAGATATTGAAAGTGAAATTGAATTGACCCTGGAAGAAGCTTACCGCGGCGGTAACCGCTCAATCCGGATCAGCGGCAGCGGTATCTGTCCCGATTGCGCGGGCACTGGAATCAGGGACCACAGTTTCTGCCCCCGGTGCGGAGGGACAGGCAATATACCAGACGAGAAAACCCTGGATGTAAAAATTCCCGCCGGCGTTAAGGAAGGAAGCCGGATCCGCCTGAAAGGGCAGGGCGGAAGCGGGCTGGGCGGAGGCCCCCGGGGCGATCTTTTCCTGAAAGTACGCCTGCGGCCCCACCCGGTTTTCAGCCTGAAGGGCGACAATATTGAAGTTGATGCATCGATCCGCCCCGACCAGGCAGTTTTTGGCGACAAGATCTCCGTTCCAACCCTGGACGGCAAAGTTACCGTTAAAGTACCGCCGGGCAGCCGCCACGGCAACAAGCTGCGCCTGCGCGATAAAGGTTATCCCGGGAAGAACAGCGTGCGGGGAGACCAGCTGGTCAGGCTGATTATCGATATTCCGCCTGATTTAAAGGAAGAAGAAAAAGAGCTCTACAAAAAGCTCCATGAATTGCGGAAAGGCGGGGAGTGATCTAAATGAAACTGGTCCACATTCACTGCCACACCGATTTTGATGAGGGGATTACCGAATGGCGCCTGGAATACCATCCCGACCTGCTTGCCATGTACAGGGAATTGGGCATCATTGACCGGGATCCTGAAAAAATGCGTTTAGAGGACCTGCACCGCCTGCAGAAAATTGCGCGGCTGAAGAAAAATTGCGGTGTCAATACTATCGGGGCGTCAATCATCGTAGACCTGCTGGAGAAAATTGAAAACATGCAGGACGAAATAGAAATACTGCGAAAGAAAGCAGGTGAGTAACAGTGGATTTAAACCGTTTCACCAATAAATCAAGAGAAGCGCTGGGAGCGGCGCAGGAAATAGCGGCCAACCGCGGCCACCAGGTTGTGGGACCGAAACATCTGCTGGCCGCCCTGCTCGAACAGGAAGACGGGCTGGCCGGGAGGTTTGTTGAAAACTCGGGGGCCGATGCGGGAGGCCTGAAACAGGGCCTGGAAAAATTGCTTTCCGCCATCCCCCGCGTTTCCGGGTACGAGGGAACGCTGCAGATGAGCTCTTCCATGGCCCGCGTGCTGTCCCGGGCCGAATACGAAGCCAAACAGTTAAAGGACGATTATGTCAGCGTGGAACACATTCTGCTGGCCCTTACCGAAGCCGGCGAAGAAGATTTAAAGAAGCTGCTAACCCAGGCAGGACTGAACCGCGACTCGCTGCTGAATTCACTAAAAAAAGTACGCGGTTCCCAGCGTGTAACCAGCGACAGCCCGGAAGAAACATACGAAGCGCTGCTGCGCTACGGCAGGGACCTGACCGCCGAAGCGGAAAAAGGCAAATTGGACCCGGTAATCGGCAGGGATGAAGAAATCCGCAGGATTATGGAAATCCTGTCGCGCCGGACCAAGAACAATCCTGTATTAATCGGAGACCCCGGAGTCGGCAAAACAGCCGTAGTAGAAGGGCTGGCCAGGAGAATCGTGGCCCGGGACGTGCCCGAAGGATTAAATGATAAAAAAGTAATTGCTCTCGACATGGGGGCCCTCGTGGCCGGGGCAAAATACCGCGGCGAGTTTGAAGAAAGGTTGAAAGCGGTCTTAAAGGAAGTCCAGGAGGCCGAAGGCAGGGTTATACTTTTCATCGACGAGCTGCACAACGTGGTGGGAGCGGGCGCCGCTGAAGGGGCCATGGATGCCGGAAACCTTTTGAAACCGATGCTGGCCCGCGGGGAACTGCAGTGCATCGGAGCGACCACTATCGACGAATACCGCAGGCATATCGAGAAAGATGCCGCCCTGGAAAGACGCTTCCAGCCCGTCAGGATCGAGCAACCATCCCTGGAAGACACTATCTCCATCCTGCGCGGGCTTAAAGAACGCTACGAAGTCCACCACGGGGTACGCATCCAGGACAGCGCCCTGATTGCTGCCGCCACTTTGTCCGACCGCTATATCAGCGACCGGTTTTTGCCCGACAAGGCGATTGACCTTGTTGACGAGGCAGCGGCCCACCTGCGCACCCAGATCGACAGTATGCCGGCGGCCCTGGATGAAATTACCCGCCGCGTAATGCAGCTGGAAATTGAAGAAGCGGCCCTGAAAAAAGAAAAAGACCAGGCTTCCCGGGAAAGGCTGGAAAAACTGCAGCACGAGCTGGCCGAGCTGCGCTCTGAAGCCGACTCGATGAAGACGCAGTGGCAGGCTGAAAAACAATCTATCCAGAGGGTCCGCAACATCAAGCGCGAGATTGACGAAGTGCGCACCGATATCGAAAGGGCGGAACGGGAATATGATTTAAATAAAGCCGCCGAGCTTAAGTACGGCCGCTTAAACGACCTGGAGCGGCGCCTGCAGTCGGAGGAAGAACACCTGGCCGGCAAGCAGAAGGATAATATGCTTCTGAATGAAGAGGTCAGTGAAGTTGAAATAGCCCGGGTGGTCAACCGCTGGACGGGGATTCCCGTCAGCAGGCTGCTCGAAGGCGAACGTGAAAAACTGGTCCGCCTTGAAGAAATTCTGCATGAACGGGTAATCGGGCAGGATGAAGCGGTCACGGCCGTTTCCGACGCCGTATTAAGGGCGCGCAGCGGCATCAAGGATCCGAACCGCCCGGTAGGCAGCTTTATTTTCCTCGGCCCGACCGGCGTTGGCAAAACCGAACTGGCCCGCACACTGGCCGAAGCCCTTTTTGACGATGAGCGTAAAATGATCAGGCTTGACATGTCAGAATACATGGAGAAGCACACCGTGGCCCGCCTGATCGGGGCCCCCCCGGGCTACGTGGGTTATGATGAAGGCGGTCAGCTGACCGAACTGGTCAGGCGCAACCCGTACAGCGTAATCCTGTTTGACGAGGTGGAAAAAGCGCACCAGGACGTTTTTAATTCCATGCTGCAGATTTTGGATGACGGGCGCCTGACCGACGGCAAGGGGCGCACAGTCGATTTTCGCAACACCATTGTAATTATGACCTCAAATATAGGCAGCCAGGAAATTCTCGCCTTCCATGAAAAGGGCGGCGATTATGAACAAATGAGAGACACCGTGCTGAAGCTGCTGCGCCAGCATTTCCGCCCCGAATTCCTGAACAGGGTTGACGAAACCATTGTTTTCAGGGCCCTGGAGCGCGAACAGGTCAAAGAAATCGCAATCCTGCTGCTGCAGAGGTTGTCGGCCAGGTTGGAGAACACGGCCGATTTAACCCTGGAATGGAACGACGAGGCCGTGTCCTTCCTTTCCGATAAAGGCTACGACCCCGCTTACGGGGCCAGGCCGCTGAAGCGGGTTATTCAGAATGAAGTCGAGACCCCGCTGTCCCGCAGGATTATCAGCGGCGATGTCATCCCCAAAGATAAAGTTACACTGGTTAAAGGCTCAGAAGGGCTTGAATTCAGGCAGGAAGGCAGATAATATAGGTAACCCTCCCGGAGTGAGCTTCCGGAATTTAAACAGCCGGCCTGCATACAGCGGTTCAACAGGAGCCCCTGCTTCCGGCAATTTCGGGGAAGCAGGGGCTTTTGTTCCCGTGGCCACGAAGGCCATTTTAAACCCTCTTTAAAGGCTTTCGACCTTATCAATAAAATCTTTACCTGCCCGGTAGGCGTCAGCCAGGGCTTCGGGGTCTTCCAGGATTGCTCCCTTTTCATCATAACCCCTGAAAAAGAGGCTGCCGCCCAGTTGATGGTTGATGTTGTGAAAGAAAACGCGGATTATTTCCAGGGCATTTTCGCAGTACCTTTTCCGCTTCAGGGCCCCGACGCAGATAAAAAAGCCCTGGCGGTTGGCTTCTTCAGTAACAAAGGGCTTCTCCAGGGTATACTTGGCGTGCCACCAGCACTGGAAGCGGTCGATGAACATTTTAAGCTGGGCATTAAGGGAACCAAAGGTTACCGGGCTGGCGATAACCAGGGCATCCGATTCCGTCAGTTTCGGATAGATATCCTGCATATCGTCCTGCAGGATACAGCGGCCGTCTTTCGCGCAGGCATCGCAGGCCTGGCAGGCCCTGAACTTCATGTCATTAATCCGCACCAGGTCGACTTTCCACCCTGCATCTTCGGCGGCGCGGCAGAATTCTTTGAGCAGGGTTTCGCTGTTTCCGTTACGCCTGGGACTGGAGGCAATTGCCAGCAGTGTTTTCAATACCGGTCACGTCCTTTTCCACTATTTACTTCATGCTATTGTTTTATCTTTTTAAGTAGGTTAACATATTAGCAGGAAAATGGGAATACTATTAAAATTATCATAGAAAGGGCTGGCCATGGAAACTCAATACTATCACCGTTCCAGGAAACCAAAGAAAAAAAGTTTAGCGCGCCTGGTAATTTTCTTCTTCCTGCTGGCTGCTGTTGCAGCGCTTGGCGTATTCAGCCTGGGCCAGTACATGGCTGTCCAGCAGCTTCAGGCTGACCTGGATTCGCTGGAGGAAAGATTTAAGCAGTCTGAAGAGGAAAACCGGATGCTCTGGGAACAGTACGATGAAGTTTCCGAGGAAAACGAAAGGCTAAGGGAAGAAAACCGGATGCTCAGGTCCTCTACGGTAATCAACCACGGAAACCGGGAAACCAACAAGGTGGCAATTACCATTGATGACGGTACAGGAGCCGCCTTAATGCACAGAACCCTCGATTACCTTAAAGAACATAATGTCCGCGCCACCCTGTTCCCGATGGGCTCCTGGGTCGAACGCGAGCCCGAAGCCTGGCAGAGAGCAGTCGATGAAGGCCACGAGCTGGGCAACCACACCTACAGCCACGCCTTTTTGACAACAATTTCCCATGAACAAGTCAGGGAGGAGTTAAACAGGTGGGAAAATGCCGTAGAAGAAGTGCTGGGCTACAGGTATGAAACCCTTTTCTTCCGCCCCCCGGGCATGGACGGCTTTAC
>SLSE01000200.1 GCA_007130585.1 Syntrophomonadaceae bacterium
CCGGAAACGATTCCCTTTATCGAAAAATTCCTGGAGAGATACGGTCAGCTGCCCAACTATAACGCAGACACCTACAGCGCCGTTTACATCCTGACGGAAGCCGCTGAGCGGGCCGGAACCCTCGATACGGACGCCGTGATTGTCGAGATGGAACAGACCGACCGGATCGGCGCTGCCGGCCGCCTGGTGTTTGATGAAAACCATGATGTCACCTGGGGCCCGGGTTACGTGACAGCCGTGGGAATCCAGTGGCAGGATGGCGAACTCCTGGGAACCTGGCCCTATGAATGGTATCCCGATCCCGAAAATGCTCCCGACCTGGTAGTGGGTTACGAAGGTATGGTGCCTTACCAGCTTCCGCCGCACGTTCTCGAGCAGTGGAGGGATTAGTTTTAATAACAGTTTAGCGGCATATGCTGCAAATGTAACGGAAACGGGGGGCCCCTTAAACGGGGCTCCTCGGGTTGAAACATACAAACCCACTTTTTACGAGAGGAATATGCCATGCTAAGTGATATTCTTGTTTACGGCTTAATGAACGGCGCAGTTTATGCCATGCTTGCCGTCGGGTTTTCCCTCATCTTCGGGGCCGCCAGGATTATTAACCTCGCCCATACGGCATTTTTCATGGTAGGCGCATACGCCGTTTTCTACACGGGAACTTCCATGGCCCTGCACCCGGTAATCGCTATCCCGCTGTCAATCCTGGTTGTTACCTTAATTGGCGTTGTGGTTTACTTCGTGTTCATGGAGCCGATCAGGGAACACGAAACAGCGGTGCTGATCATAACGGTGGCAGTGGCCCTTGTTTTCCAGGAACTTATTCTGATCGTATTCGGCGGCCATTACCGCGGGGTTTCCAGTATTGTCTCCGGCTATATCAGCCCGATGGGGATCCGGATTTCCTACCAGTACCTCCTCACCATAGGCGTGGTCAGTTTATCCCTGGTGGCAGTATGGCTGGTGCTGATGAAAACACGTCTTGGCGTAGCGATCCGCTCCTCGGCCCAGGATCGTGAAATTGCCAACCTGATGGGCATGAATGTAGCCAATATTGCCGCTGCCACGATGGCCTTATCGGTGGGACTGGCGGCAATAGCCGGTGTAATGGTAGCCCCCCTTTACACGCTTGAACCGCACATGTGGCTCGACCCGCTGGTGCTGGTCCTGGCCATTGTTATCCTGGGCGGCCTGGGCAGTATCAAGGGCAGCTTCGTCGGCGCCCTGATCCTGGCTTTTATCGAGGTTACCGTCGTTTTCACCATGCCGGGCGGCGCCTTTTTAAAAGTGGCAATCGCCCTGGCCATCATGCTGGTAATACTTGTAGTCCGGCCCGAAGGCCTCTATGGAGTCTACCTGGAAGGGGAGCGATAACCGATGGCTGTCATGAGAATGGCTGTGCGCTATATTCGCAATGAAATACTGGTTCTGCCCACACGCGTTATCGGCGTGCTTTTTGTGATTACACTTCTGCTGCTGCCCCTCCTGACCCAGGATATGTATATCCTCAGGATCCTGGCCATAGCGTCCATATTTGCAATTTTTGCGGCCAGCTGGGATCTGCTGTCCGGTTTTGTCGGCCAGGTCAGCTTTGGGCACGCTCTGTTTTTTGGGGTCGCCGCCTATACCACCGCCCTGCTGAACCTGCGCCTGGGCTGGTCTCCTGTCATCACCATCCCCATCGGGGCCCTGGCCGCAGTCTTAGTGGGCCTCCTGGTGGGCATTCCCTGCCTGCGCCTTAAGGGCCCTTACCTGGGCCTGGCAACCCTGGCTTTTCCAATCATGCTGATGGGGATTATCTTTGTTTTTCCCGGTTTCTTCGGCGGGGAGCTTGGCATATCTGGAATCACCCGCCTGGCCGCGCTTCGCATCCATGAGTACTATATCTCGGTTGTCCTTATGCTGGTCCTTTGTTTTATCATGTGGAAAATTACCGATTCAAAAATCGGCATAATATTTCACGCCATCAGGGAAGATGAAATTGCTGTTCGCGCTTCCGGTATCAATACTATCAGGTACAAACTGCTCGCTTTTTGCCTGAGCGGCTTTTTTGCCGGTATTGCCGGCGGCCTTTTTACCCACTTTTTGCGAATTGCCGGTCCTTCAATGCTGGCTGTTCTAATGTCCTTCCAGGCTATCATCTGGACCATCTTTGGCGGCATAGTAACTATTTACGGAGCTGTGGCCGGGGTATTCATACTTTACCCGACCCTGGAAATGCTTAGAGCGGCCGCCGAGTACCGCATGCTGATTTTCGCCCTGATTATACTCCTCGTGCTGCGGGTTATGCCGGAGGGGATTACCACCTTTGTGCGCGACAAGATTGAAAGGGAATGTCCGCGCTGTAAAGTGCGCAACGCGGTTACCAGGAAAGAATGCCGGGTCTGTTTTGCCGATATGCGCTGATCATGCCTGGTATGCATTATTGTTAATAAAAAACGGGTGCCGGGGCTTTAACCCCGGCACTTTGATTAAGTAACTTTACTTTATTATGAAGGAGTTTTTTTTTATATTCCCCGCAACATCAGCGGTTTCCGGTTCTGTATCCTGCGCCGGGTTTAACTGCCGGCCCTTAATTCTTTATAAACCCAGGTATGACTGGCGCACCGTTTCATCTTTCATCAGTTCTTCACTGGTTCCCTGGGTTATAATTTTGCCGTGCGAGAGAATATAATTGCGGTCGGCCATGGCAAAGGTCATGCTCACATCCTGTTCCACCAGCAGGATCGTCATCCCCATAGCCTGGATCTGTTTGATCTTCTCAAATACAAGTTTTTTGACCTGGGGAGCCAGGCCCGTGGAGGGTTCGTCGATGCAGAGCAGAAGCGGTTTTACCATCAGGGAGCGGCCGATAGCCAGCATTTGCTGTTCCCCTCCCGACAGGGTTCCCGAAACCTGGCTGCCGCGTTCCCTGAGCACCGGAAATATGCTGTAAACTTCCTCTAAGGTGTCGTGCACCTGCTTCTTATCCTTAACGAGATACGCGCCGGCCATCAGGTTATCATACACCGACATTTCGGTGAAGGGCCGCCGCCTTTCCGGACAGTGTATTAAACCCTTTTTGACTATATCGTGAGCGGCGAGTTTATCAATACGGTCCCCGTTGAACTCAACCGAGCCTTCGATTTTAATATCGCCGTAGCGTGTGCCCCTGAGTGTTTCTCTTTCCCAGCGCACCAGCCCCGTGACGGTGCGGATAAAAGTCGATTTGCCGGCCCCGTTGGGGCCCACCAGGCTGACCAACTCACCGCTGTCTACACTGATGCTGACATCGTTTAAGATTGTCGCCGTATCGTAAGCAACGGACAGGTTTTTAACCTCCAGCAGCACCTAACCCACCTCCTTGCCGATATAAGCCTCGATTACAAGTTCGTTGTTAATTATTTCGTCAGGCGTACCAACTGCAATTACCTTGCCGAAATCCATAACCACCACCCGATCGACAATCTTCATCAGTTCCGAAAGCTTGTGCTCAATAATGATCATCGCTGCGCCCTCGCTGTGAAGGCGCCCGAAACGCCCGCCTTTATGCAGGCGGCGCACCGACTTGGCCATCAACTCGGTTTCTGTCGGGGTCAGCCCCCCGAAGGGTTCGTCTAATATAAGCAGTTCCGGTTCGGTGGCTATGGCGCGGGCCACTTCCAGGCGTTTCAGGTCTCCCTGCGACAGCCTTGAAGCGGGTTCCATAGCCAGGTCGGAAATTCCGGCAAACTCAAGGGCATCCATTGCCCTTGCTTCAACCTTTTTGACCCATTCGCCGCGCCTCGATGTACGCGGCCCCAGGCAGGGGACCATAACATTTGCGATTATCGGCAGGCGCCGGAAGGGGCGGGTGGTCTGAAAAGTGCCGGCTATTCCTTCTCTGACGACATCCCAGGTGCGCATATTGGTTATATCTTTGCCTCTCAAGCTGATCGAACCGCTGTCGGGACGCAGGATGCTCATGATCAGGCGCACCATCGTTGTTTTGCCGGCCCCGTTTGGCCCGATCAGGCCGATCATTTCATCCCGGGCCACCTCAAAGCTTACATCGTCTATTGCCTTTAATCCGCCAAAGCTTTTAGTAAGGTTTTTAACTTCGAAAAATGGTGTGCTCAATTATTAAACCTCCTCCGATAGCTCTTCCCTCAGCTCGCGGCGTGAAATTTTACCGACATCTGTTTTGGGCAGCTCTCCGCGGAACTCCACTACTTTAGGTATTTTGTAATGAGCCAGGTTTTCCTTGCAGTAGTTAACCATATCTTCTTCTGAAACTTTGCCCCGCGCTTCCGGGTTAAGAACGATGTTGGCCTTGATATACTGGCCGACTTTGGGGTCCGGCACTCCGATCACACCGACTGCCTTGATCTGGTCGTGCTTGTAGAGGACTTCTTCAATTTCGCGGGCAAATACGGAGTAACCCTTGTATTTGATTAAATCCTTGCAGCGATCGTAGAAAATAAAGTAGCCGTCCTCGTCCATCCTGACCAGGTCGCCGGTTCTCATAAAGCGCATCCCGTCAACATCAAGAAAAATTTTCTTGTTGTCTTCATCGCGGTTCCAGTAGCCCTGCATCATGTTCGGTCCGTGCAGGATCATTTCTCCGGTTTCGCCCACCGGCATAAATTCATCGGTATCCGGATCTATAATAGCGGCGGTAACATTGGGCAGGGGCAGTCCGAAGGAGCCGGGTTTGCTGCCGTCCAGGGGATTGACATGGCTGACCCCGCTTGTCTCGGTCATCCCGTATCCTTCTGTAATTGTGCTGTTCGTTCGCCTCGTCCAATCCTCCAGGGTCGTTTTGTGAAGGGTATCGGCTCCGCAGGTAATCATCTTCAGGCGCTTCCAGTTTACCCGGTCCGTTTTTTCATATTCCTTGAGGTATTCAAAAAATGTGGGCACTCCGAAAAACGAGCTGGCCTGGTATTTTTCCATGGAGTAGAGGATATCGTCGATATCGGGAGTGGTGAACAGGATCATGGTGCCGCCGTCCAGGATAGTGCTCAGCATTACAACCACCTGGCCGTAAATATGGTAAAAGGGCAGGAAGGCCAGGATCACCTCTTTGCCTTCTTCCAGGATCGGCCAGGCCGCCTTTATTTCCTGCTGGCAGGCGATCAGGTTGCGGTGGGTCAGCATAACCCCCTTGGGCTGGGCCGTTGTTCCTCCGGTGTAGGGGAGGGAAGCCAGGTCGACGGCAGGGTCGATATCTACGGCGGGCGGTTGCGGGCTGGTTTTCTTAATCAGGTCCTTCATGCGGTAGAAGCCTTCTTTTTCGGTAAGCTTCGGCAGGGGGACCTCCAGTTCGCTGTAAGCCTTGCGGAGGATGCTTTTCCCGATCATCCGCCGGATAGTGGGCAGGTAATCGCTGATCCCGGTCAGGAAAACCCGGTCCAGCTTCAGCCCCGTTTTGGCAATATTGTCATACAGGATATCCTGGCAGACCAGGGTGCGGGCCCCGCTGTCGGTAAGCTGGTGTTTTACCTCGCTGCTTGTATAAACCGGGCTGATCGGGGTTACCGTGGCCCCCGCTTTTAAAATTGCGAAATAGGCGATCACATACTGGGGGCTGTTAAGAAGGTAGAGGGCCACCTTATCGCCCTTCTTTACGCCCAGTTCCGACAGGGCAGTGGCGAAGCTGTTTACCTCGTCCTGCAGCTGCTTGTAACTGATTTTGCTGCCATAAAAAATAACCGCCGTTTGATTGGCGTATTTTTGGGCAGACTCATCGAAAAGCTCGATTAAATTTTTCTCCGTGACATCTACTGTTGCCGGCACATCAGGGTGGTACTTCTGCAGCCATGGCTTTTTCAGGTACAGTTCTTTATTATCCACTATAAGTATAAGCCCTCCTCGTATTGGAATAATAGCTGTAAACTAATTAATTATCATTATAATAAAAATTGCTTAATTAAACAATATAAAAAATTATTTTATTTGAAAACCTTCTAAAAATTGATAGCCGCTATCACTATTGGCAATGGAGGTGCAAAAACTACCCCGGCTTTTATTGCCTGCTGCTTGACTGCTGAAGCGCAAACCCTTATAATCTTAATGGCAAAACTAAATATGTCGGGGTGGCGGAATTGGCAGACGCGCACGGTTGAGGGCCGTGTGGTTTATACCATGGGGGTTCAAGTCCCCCTCCCGACACCAATAAAATACTAAGCCAGGGTAAAAATAACCCTGGCTTAGTATTTTGTTGGGCCGAGAACTATTGCCTGCGCTCGAAACAATTTCTGATTACATTTGCCGCCGGTTTGCCCGTCGGGTTAAATGAAGGATCGCTTTCCGGGTTGGCAGGGGGGTCAAGTTCGAAGTTCCACCAGTAAATACCGTTAACTACCTCATCCATAACCTCGCAGGTGGCGGCATAATAATTGCGCTGCGCTTCCATGTCTAATGCTTCCGTGTCTTCAAGATTATCCAGCTGCCATCTCCAGGGAAATTGATATGAGCCGGCCTGGGATACAACACCTGCTTCTGTTAATACGACTGGCATATCATGCAGGGTCTTCAGGTCATTTATAGTTTCAACCCAGGGCTGCCATGCCACTATAAGTTCTGCAGTGGTTGCCTCCGGGGGCGCATCAAGGGGGAAGAAAGCATCAACGCCAATAAAATCCAACTCCTCCCAGAATTCAATATTACCATTGTACACCCTGTTCCAGTTAACAG
>SLSE01000033.1 GCA_007130585.1 Syntrophomonadaceae bacterium
AACTAATGTCGAAAAAACTGGCAATCTTGCCGGCAATCGGCTCAGGAGCGAACATCGGGCCGAGGTGGCCCAGGTCAGGGAATTCGTGCACAGTCGACTGCGGAACATGCTCGGCAACATAGCGCACACCTGCATGAAACCAGGTGTGGACATTAGAACGTCCGCCCTGCAGCAGCAGCACCGGTACCGTAATCTTCGCCAACATCGAGGGGTCCATGGCACTCGGGCCTCGGTACTCGCTTCCATGCCTGGTTCCCAGCAAATCGGCGGGGACGTTAGATCCCATGATCTCAAAGGAACCGGCGGCATCGAGAGCAGCGACCTCGTCATCGTTGCCGACGAACTCCGCGAAGATACGCACTGCCGTAGCCAGCCGACCTTGCCGGGCCTCCTCTTCTTCGCGCATTACCGTGCTGACCAACCTGTTACGTACCTCCTCGCTCATCACTTCAAAGACCACCGGCTCGTAAGCCACCACTCCCGTAACAACATCCAGTCGGCTTGCCGCACCCAGGACCCAATTCCCACCGGCCGAAAGCCCTACGAGTCCGACAGGTTTGCCAACGCTGGATGCGTAGGCCGCGACATCCTCAATAAGCCGTGGTGGAGACAGGTCCTCGCTGTGGCCGCTACGGCCCCGGTTTCGCACACTAATCACATGACAGGTAAAGCGGTCGGCCAGGTAGGGGACAGTGGGCTTCCATTGCAGTGTTCCGTCGCCCATCGCCCCGTGAACAAAGACAAGGGGCGGACCATTTCCCCGGACGCTGCCGATGATTTCGGTACCGTCGTCAGAAACAGCACTTTGGATCCACTCGTCAGTCATGATATTCCCCCCTAATGAAACGCAATTGCTTGTAATTATATAATAACAACTTTTTTTATTATTACCCTTCTATCTTCCTAATAATCAATTTCCAAAAAATTATAACCTTAAAGGTAGTTAATTTCAGCTGCCCTGCGTTCGCCGGCATAGTGGCATGAAACGAAGTGGTTGGGACCAATTTCGCAGTATTCGGGAATTTCCTGGCTGCACAGATCGCCGGCTACCGGGCACCTGGTGTGAAAAACACAGCCTGAAGGCGGATTAACCGGACTGGGGACTTCCCCTTCCAGGACTATGGGTTTGCGCAGCCGTTCTTTTTTGGGATCCGGGATGGGAATCGCGGATATAAGAGACTGCGTATAAGGATGTAGCGGGTTGATAAATAGTTCTCTGCTTGTGGCCAGCTCCATAATCTTGCCCAGGTACATTACGGCAATCCGATCAGAGATATGCTTTACCATGCTTAGATCATGAGCTATAAACAGGTAGGTGATCCCCAGCTTTTTCTGCAAATCTTTCAGCAGGTTTACCACCTGGGCCTGGATAGAAACATCCAGGGCAGATATCGGTTCATCACATACAATGAAACTGGGATATAAAGCCAGGGTGCGGGCAATATTAATGCGCTGCCGCTGACCGCCGGAAAATTCATGAGGAAACCGGGAAGCATGACCCGCTTTTAAACCGACCAGGCTGAGCAGCTCAAGGATACGCTCCCGGATCTCGCGCCTGCTCATATCAGTATGGATGGTCATCGGCTCGGCAATGATTTCCCCCACCTTGTGGCGCGGGTTTAGCGAAGAATATGAATCCTGAAAGACAATTTGCATCTTGGTTCTAAACCGCCGCAGTTCCTCCGGTTTAAGCAGGTTAACGTTGATGTCCTCATAAAAAACAGACCCGGAAGTCGGCTCAATCAGGCGCAGGATAACCCTACCCAGGGTTGATTTGCCACAACCACTTTCACCAACCAATCCCAGGGTTTCATTTTTGTAGACATCAAAGCTGATATCATCGACAGCTTTAACTGCCGCCGCAGAACCCAGCGATATAAAGCTGCTTTTCAGGTCAAAATGCTTGGTTATATTCTCTACCCTGATCAATTTATCCACTATTCTGTACCCCTGTCCTGGGCTGGTTGTTTTGCATGTCGTAGAAACACTTGGCCACGTGGCCTTCGCTCACTGTATAACCGCGGGGTATTTCCTTCCAGCAGCGTTCGAAAACATAGGGGCAGCGCCAGGCAAACTGGCAGTGCCTCGGCTCCTGGTAAAGATCGGGCGGGGCTCCCTCGATGCTGATCAGTCTATCTCCACCATCTTCAGCTATGTTTGGAATCGCCCCCAGCAGCCCTGCCGTGTAGGGATGACAGGGACTCTCGTACAGACGGTCAACGGGAGCAGTTTCTACCCCGGTTCCGCCGTACATTACCATGACTCTGTCTGCCAGCCCGGCAACCACGCCCAGGTCATGGGTGATCCAGATAACTGCCATCCCCAGCTCCTGCTGCAGGCGTTTGGTTAAATCAATAATCTGGGCTTGGATAGTAACATCAAGGGCAGTAGTAGGCTCATCGGCAATCAGTATATCCGGGGTACACGAAATAGCAATAGCGATCATTGCTCTCTGTCTCATCCCGCCGGAGAACATATGGGGGTATGAATAATACCGCTTGTCAGGTTGGGAAATTCCAACCATCTCCAGAAGTTCTATAGCACGCCGGTAAGCGCTTTTTCTGTTATAACCCTTATGTGTTCTCAGTGTTTCACTGATCTGTTCTCCCACTGTCATAACGGGATTAAAAGATCTCAGGGTGCTCTGAAAAGCCTTGCTTACCTTGCTGCCCCGCAACCTGCCCGCTTCTTCTTTTATTTCAGCATTTCTCTCTTCCCGTTCCCGGTGAGTTAAAAGCGATTCACTGATCTGTTCGCCCACTGTCATAACCGGGTTCAGAGAGCGTAAGGCATCCTGAAATATTATGCTGATCCTGTTTCCCCGCAGCCTGTTCAATTCGGTTTTTGATATTGCCAGTAAATCCATGTCCAGGCCGGCAGTACTGAAAAAGGCGCTACCCGTTACCTCTTTACTGCCAGACAGCAGGCCCAGCAGCGAGAGCATGGTTACACTTTTCCCGCTGCCGCTTTCACCGACGACAGCCAGCGTTTCACCAGGGTTAAGATCGAAGTTAACATCGTTAACCGCGTAAACAGAGCCGTCAAAAGTGTCAAAACGGGTAGATAAATTTTTTACAGAAAGCAAAGGTTTCAACTCGACCAGCCTGCTTTGCAAGTTATTTTTTCATCCGTCGAAGCCGGGGATCCAGGGCATCCCTTAACCAGTCTCCAAAAAGATTCATGCTAAAACCGGTTATCACGATTGCCAGTCCGGGGTATATCGACATCCAGGGATAAACCGTAAGGTACTGCCTTCCCTCGGCCAGCATGTTGCCCCAGCTCGGAACGGTTGGCGGGACAGAGAGCCCGAGAAAGCCAAGGCCGGCTTCATAAAAAATCATGGCCGACATCTCAAAGGTAGCAAGGGTAACCAGCGGCCCAAGCAGGTTGGGCATGATATGTTTAAATATAATAGCCGGGGTTTTCTGCCCGATACTGATAGCTGCCTCAATATAACCTTCTTCCCTGAGGCGCAGAACTTCGCCCCGTGTAACCCGGACAAAAATAGGGATATCCGTTAAACCAAAAATCAGCACAACGTTTAAAAGGCTTCTGCCCAGCACAGCTGCAATGAAAACTACAAAAACAAGGTATGGGAGCGCAAGCACCATGTTGGTGAGGGTCATGATAACATTATCGGTTCGGCCACCTTTAAAACCGGCGATTAAGCCGATCATAATCCCAAGAGTGAACGCCATCGAGACCCCTAAAAATCCAACCATGATGGAAACCCTGCTGCCGTAAATGATTCTGCTAAATATATCCCGGCCCAGGTTGTCAGTGCCAAGGATATGCTCTGAGCTGCCCTCCTCAGTCCATGCCGGAGGTTGTCTTGAAGCATAAAGATCCTGCTTAAGGGGATCATGGGGAGCAAGGATTGTAGCTGAAATCGCACAAAAAATAATGGTCAGGAAAACAAGCAGACCGATCAGCCCGGCTTTGTCCCGCCAGAGCAGACGCCACAGGTACCATAACCTGGCCCGGATGCTGCGATCTTCTTTTTCATCGACCAGTAAGCCGGTAAGCTCATTATTTAATTTATCTTTATCCTTATCTTTCATCACATCACCTGTAGCGAATCCTGGGATCAACTAAAGCATAGATCAGGTCGGTTAGAAACTGCAGCCCGATTACTACCAGGCTTGTAAAAAAGGCCGTCGCCTGGACCAGGAAGAAATCACGGGTGCTCACTGCTTCAGCAAGCAGGTTTCCCAGCCCCGGCCAGGAAAAAATAGTTTCTATGTAGATTGATCCGCTTAAAAGGTAACTAAACTGGACTCCAATAATGCTAATCAGGGGAATAGCAGAATTTTTTAGGATATACTTGGAATAAATCCGCTTCTTCTTGAGCCCCTTGCTGCGGGCTGTGGTCACATAATCCTCATTCATTACTTCCATTACCGCGGAGCGGGTAAAACGCGCCAGTTGTCCGGTTGTAAAAAGACTTAAAGCAAACGCGGGCAGGATAATAGACTTATTGGGCAGGGCAAGGCCAAAAAAATTAAAGGTTTCCCTGCCAAAGGAGGGAAACCAGCCCAGGTGGAGAGAAAAAATAATAATCAGGATCAGGCCCAGCCAAAAGGTGGGTATTGTCTGCCCCAGGAGTCCGATACCCCTGGCAAGGCTGTCTAAGAAAGTGTTGGGATTTGAGCCGCCCAGGATGCCAATAGTAACGCCCATCATAATCGCCATCAGCAGGGCTACTGAAGCCAGCTCAATTGTGGCCGGGATCCTCTGTAAAACCAGGTCCATCGCAGGTTGCCGGTAGCGGAACGAGTTGCCGAAATCACCCTGGAAAGCGCTGGTTAAAAAATCGCCAAACTGCACGAGGAGCGGGCGGTTAAAGCCCAGCTCCTCGCGCAGCGCTTCTATTTCTGCAGGAGTCGCATGTCTCGATACCATCAGGCTAACCGGATCTCCGGTTATATGCAGCAGCAGGAAGACCAGGAAGAGCACTCCCAGCAGCAGCACAGCGGAGTAAACCAGTTTCGATAATAAGTATCTCAAGATGCTTCCCCTTTTGTTCTACCTGGCACACCCCTTATCAATTAGGAACCGGGGTTTATATATTATCCTGACGGGTTGCTTTACTCAATACTTACGCCCTTCAGGTAATACTGCTCAGAAATCCGGGGGTTATAATTCTGAACCCGGTCATTTATTGCTTCAAAGGCGGTAGGAGCATAGAGATATATAAATGGAGGATCTTCATACATGTATTTCAAGATCCTGGTATAGACCTCTGCTCGCTCATTAGATTCAGCTGCCAGTTCAACTTCTTTTACCATGTCTACCAGTACCGGGTCAAGCCATGCAGCATAACTGGCATCCTCGCCACCGACAGAACCAATCAGGCGGGGATAAGCTTCACCGGTGCTTGAAGACCAGCTGTCGCCAAAAAGCGGCGGCAGTTCACGGTTTGCCTGCAGGTCCCAAAACATCCCGGATTCCATAAACTGAAGCTCAACATCTATGCCAACCTCTGACCAGTAACCGGCAACAGCCTGCAGGACCTGTTCAAAGTTGGTATAGGTTTCCGAGGGCCCGGCCATTTCAATGGCAAACCCATCGGGATAGCCGGCCTCAACCAGCAGCTCTCTTGCCCTGTCGGGGTCATAAGGATATGGAGTTACGCTCGGATCATAGCCGAGGTTTCCGGGAATAATAAAACCGGAGACCCTTTCAGCGTATCCATCAAAAAGCCTGTCAATAATGGCGTCGTAGTCAATGGCATAACTCATTGCCTGCCTGACCAGCTTGTCTTCAATGGGAGTGCCAATGCCGGTACTCATATTGTTGAAAGTAACATAGTAAACCCTATCCTGGCCGTAGTTTACAAGCGATACGCCATCCGCTGCAATAACTGCATCGGCCTGCTCCGGCCCCAGGTTACTGACAATATCAATATCATCGTTTACCAGGGCTGCAAAGCGGGTCGCCGTATCCGGAATGGGGCGGTAGATAACCGTATCAACTTTGGGGTAACCTTCTTCCCAGTAGTCTTCAAAAGCTTCAAGAACAATCCTGTCACCTGTACGCCATTCAACAAACTTGAAGGGTCCGGTGCCGACAGGATTCTGCAGGTAGCCTTCTTCGCCAACTTCTTCGTGGTACTGCTTGGACAAAATGCCCCAGTGCTCGTTCATTAAAAGCAATATAAAAGCATTGGGGGCGTCGAGCCTGGCTTCAACGGTGTAATCATCAATTTTCACCATTTCAGCGATAGCAAGAAAGTCTTCCCTGTATGTAATTTCACTTCCCTGGCCACGCTCCCAGGTAAATATTACATCATCAGCTGTAAAAGGATAGCCATTATGAAAAACAACATCATCGCGCAGGTTGAAGGTATAAACCAACCCGTCATCAGATATTTCCCAGCTTTCGGCCAGCGAAGGTACAATTATCCCCTCGTCGTTCAGCCAGACCAGCGAACTAAAAATACTCCAGGCTACGTTGGAAGCTGTCCTGGTATCGCCTGTTGCCGGTTCAATGGTATTGGGGTTGGTCTGCAGGGCAACCCGCAGCACGCTTTCACTTACCACTTCATCATCTGTATCTATTACCGCGGGCTCATCCACTGCATCTTCACCGCCGCAGCCGGTGAATGCCAGCAATCCAAAAACGAGAAAAACCAGTAAAACAAGAT
>SLSE01000166.1 GCA_007130585.1 Syntrophomonadaceae bacterium
AGGTAATTCAAAAGACCCCTTCTGCGTCCGACCATTTTCAGCAAACCGCGCTGAGAGTGATAATCTTTTTTGTGGGTTTTTAAATGTTCTGTGAGGTAATTGATTCTTGCTGTCAGCAGGGCAATTTGCACTTCCGGTGAACCCGTATCTCCCTCATGTCTTTTGTGAAGATCAATAATCTCCTGTTTCTTCTCCTGATCAAACATAGTATTGCATACTCCTCCCATTTTTTTAATCGCCGTCAGCCAGGTATAGCGTCGGGAAGTCGCTGTACCGAGCAAACGGTTCAAACTATTGTGATTTTAGCACAGAACAACCAGCTTGTAAAGATTGGATGCTGCCAATTTTTCCCTGTTTAAACAGCCTGATCAATTCCCTGCTCTTTTCGATGTCCGCGGTAATCTGTTCTTTTAAATGCAGGGGGGAACTGAATGTCCGCGTGTCGCGCAGTTTTTCCAGGAAACAAAGCCGGATTTCGCGGTTGTAAATAGTACCGTTAAAATCGAGGATGTGGGTTTCCACTGCCGTGTCGTGACGGGCAAAAGTGGGCCGCGAACCAACATTGGTAACCCCGTAGAGGATATTTTCTTCAAGCTTACCGACGGCCGTCAGGTAAACACCCTTTCCCGGCCAGAGCAGGCGGGGATTGGCAGCTATATTGGCTGTCGGGTAGACCATGGTTTTGCCGATCCCGTAGCCCCTGACTACCCGTCCCTGCCTGAAAAAGTAGTACCTTAACAGCTCGGCCGCCTCGCTGACGTCACCGCTTAACAGCAGCGACCTGATTAAGGAACTGCTCACTGCTTTTCCTTCAAACTTCAGCATGGAGCTGATTTCAACTCTAAAGCCCAGTTCTTTCCCCCAGTAGAGCAGGGTGTCGGAGCTGCCGGCGCCCTGGCGGCCGAAAGAGTAATCTTCGCCGACAAATACCCCTTTAACGCCCAGTTTTCCAACCAGGATCCGGCGGACAAACTGTTCCGGCGAAAAAGAGGAAATTTCCGGGCTGAAAGGCTGGACGATCATGAAATCAAGCCCCAGCTCGGCCATAATTTCGGCCCGATCGGCAATATCGGTCAGCAGCGTAAAGGGCTGCTCGGGCCGCAGAGCGATCAGTGGATGAGGGTCGAATACCAGGACACCGCTGGACCCGTTTTCCCGGCGGGCCCTGTTTACCGCTGCCCTGATTATTTCCTGGTGCCCGCGGTGGACACCGTCAAAATTGCCAAGGGCCAGGTAGAGCGGCTTTGTTCCTTCAGGCAGCCTCTCGGCGCCGTTAATCAGTTCCATCCTGCCAGCACCTTTCTTCCGAAACCGGCTTGTTTTTACAGTGCCGGTATAATATGGACATAACGGGCATATAATTCAGGACTCCAGGTATTTAAGCGTTTTCAGACGCGGCCTGCCTTCGCCTTCAAGCAGGGCAGCCAGGGCTTTAAAACCGCCCTCCCGGTCGTATACCCTGATCGGGGTTCCCGGCAGTAACCCGGCCGGTATATCGCCGGAGAGAAGATTTATAATCAGCCCGTTTTTAAGAGCTTCCACCTGCCCGCTTTCAAGTCTTAGCTCCGGGAATTGAAGCAGGGATTTATCCATGGGCTGCACCATTTCTGCAGCCCGGTCCTGTTCCGCCATTTCTGCCGCTTCCGGTAAAGTATATGCATCCTCCAGGCGGAACGGGCCTACCGCGGTTCTCTCCAGCGCGGAAAGATAGGCTCCGCAGCCCAGCTCAGCGCCGATATCTACGGCCAGGGTCCTGATATAGGTACCTTTTGAGCACTCGACCCGAATACTTAAGTGTGGTTCGCTTCCGGGATCGAAATGAATAAGCTCAATATCATATATTGTGGCCCTTCTTATTTTGCGGGGGACTTCTTTCCCTTTCCTGGTCCAGTGGTAAAGCGGTTTGCCCCGGTGCTTGACAGCCGAATAGTACGGGGGCAGCTGTTCGATTTCGCCCTTAAACTTAAACACGGCTTCCTCCACCTGTTCGCGGTTTAGTTCCGGCAGGCTGGCGTCTTCGATGATTTCCCCTTCGGCATCGCCGGTGACGGTGCTTTTCCCCAGGACAATCCCGGCCCGGTAGGTTTTCGGGAGCTCAATAATATATTCCGTCAGGCGGGTGGCCCGCCCCAAACAAACGGGCAGAACGCCGGTTGCCAGGGGATCCAGGGTTCCGGTATGTCCTGCCTTTGATCCGGGAAATATTTTTCGGACGGCCTGTACGGCAGAGCTGGAGGTCATGCCGGCCGGTTTATTAATAACAATAATTCCGTCCACTGAAGTACTCCTTCAGGCCGTTAATTCATTTAACATGTCCCGGGCTTCGGCCAGCACCCTGCTCTTGGCAGTTTCAAAATCTCCCTGCAGGCGGCAGCCGGCCGCCCTGATATGTCCCCCGCCGTTTAACCTGCCCGCCAGTTCGCTGGCATCAAGAGTTTTCGACCGGAAGCCGACCTTTACTTCGCTGTCGCTCTCGACATAAAAAAGTATTCCCAGCTCGACCCCTTCAATATTACGGGTGTAGTTGACAATGCCTTCCAGGTCGTCGGTGGAGGCCCCGGTCCGTTCCCTGATATCTTTACTTAAAGCCATCACGGCTATTTTACGTTCTTCGTACATTTCCAGCCCGGAAAGGGCTTCTTTCAACAGGATATAAAAAGACAGCGGCCTTTCGTCAAAAATCTTTTGCGATATGGCGCCCGGGTTTAAACCGTGCTCCAGCAGTTCAGCGATCACCCGGTGGGTGGAAGGTGTAGTGTTTTCATACTTGAAGGAACCTGTATCGGTGGAAATCGCCACATACAGCGCCTCTGCAATGCCCTGATCGAGCTCGACCTGCAGCTCCTCAAGAAGGTTATAGACAATTTCTCCTGTCGCCGCAGCAGTGGAATCAATATAGTTCAGGGTCCCGAAACGCTGGTTGGTAACATGGTGATCGATGTTGATCACAGTTTTGCTTTCCATTACAGCATCCCTGAACAATCCCATCCGGTCGGGATCGCTGCTGTCGAGGACTACAACCGTCATCCCCGGATCAACAGGGACAGGCTCATGCCCGATCGACTCCGTTCCCTCCAGGTATTTGTACATGAAGGGAATTTTTCCGGGCGTAAAGAGCCTCACCTTTTTGCCCATTTTACGCAATCCCTCTCCCATGGCCAAAAGGGAACCGATACTGTCCCCGTCGGGAAGCATGTGCGAGATCAGGATGAAGGATTCTTCATTTTTAAAGGTTTCAATTATCTTTGCTCGATCGGTCATTTTCGCTGTTCTCTTCTTTTTTTAATGATCTGATTACGCTTTCGATATATGCTCCGTATTCTATGGATGTATCCAGGAAAAAGCTGATTTCCGGGGTATATCTTAGCCGGACCCGCTTTCCGATAATGCTGCGGATAAATCCCGATGCGCCGATCAGGGTCTGCAGGGTTTCCTCTTTTTCCTGATCGGTACCGTATATACTGACATAAACGGACGCGTAGCGCAGGTCCCTGGAAAGTTCGACACCTGTTACGCTGGTCATTCCTGCCACCCGGGGATCTTTTAGTTCTTTGCTGATTACCTGGCTCACTTCTTTTTTGATCTGTTCAGCGACCCGCCGTACCCGATTCTCTGACATGTGACACCCTCCCTGTTAGAACTATAATACGGCGTAAGGATAGGATCTTGTTATCGCGCCACCTGCTCGATGTTATAGGCTTCAATAATATCGCCTACGTGGAGATCATTAAAGTTTTCCAGCAGAATGCCGCATTCATAACCGGTCAGTACTTCGCGGACATCATCCTTGAACCTTTTCAGGGAATCTATTTTCCCGGAGTCAAGGACAACTGTGCCGTCCCTGATTACCCTGACCATGGCGTTACGGGTGATCTTGCCTTCAATTACGTAGCATCCGGCAATGTTACCGAGGCGTGATACTTTAAAAAGCTCTCTTACCTCGGCCTGACCGAGGACAACTTCCTTCATAACCGGCTTGAGCAGCCCGGTTACAGCATTTTTAATATCTTCTATCGCTTCATAAATAATCCTGTAAAGCCTTATGTCAACCTTGTCCTGTTCCGCAAGTTTGCGGGCATTGGCATCGGGCCTGACATTAAAGCCGATCACAATAGCGTTGGAAGCTGAAGCGAGCATAATGTCCGATTCATTTATGGCGCCTACGCCGGTGTGGATAATTCTAATCTGAACTTCTTCCAGGCTCAACTTGGAGAGCGCGTCCTGGACCGCTTCAAGAGAGCCCTGGACATCCGCTTTCAAAATCAGGTTAAGGTCTTTTACCTCCCCTTCCTGGATCTGCTTGAAGAGGTCATCGAGAGTTACCCTCTGAACGCGGCGGCTGACCTCTTTTAGCTTGGTAGCTCTTTTCCCGGCAACCTGCCTGGCAACTCTTTCATCAGCTACAACCTGGAAACGGTCTCCTGCCAGCGGAACATCATTTAAACCGAGGATTTCGACAGGAGTCGACGGCCCGGCAGTTTCAATCCGCTCGCCGCGGTCATTGATCATGGCCCTGATTTTTCCGGATATAGAGCCGCATATAATCGAGTCTCCCACCCTGATGGTTCCGTCCTGGACCAGTACGGTGGCGACAGGTCCGCGGCCCCGATCAAGGTTAGCCTCGATTACCGAGCCCCGGGCGGGGCGATCCGGACAGGCTTTTAACTCGCCTACTTCAGCCAGCAGCAGGATCATTTCCAGGAGTTCCTCTATCCCCTCACCGGTAATGGCGCTCACATTTACGCAAATAGTGTCGCCTCCCCATTCTTCGGAAACCAGGCCGTGTTCGGAAAGCTGCTGTTTGACCCGGTCCGGGTTTGCATTGGGTTTATCGACCTTGTTAAGGGCAACCATAATCGGTACCTGGGCGGCCTTAACGTGATTAATCGCCTCAACCGTCTGGGGCATAACGCCGTCATCGGCGGCCACCACCAGCACAGCTATATCAGTAACCTGCGCTCCCCTGGCTCTCATAGCTGTAAAAGCTTCGTGACCGGGAGTATCTAAAAATACGATCTGCTTGTCGTTTACATCAACCTGGTAAGCGCCGATATGCTGGGTAATACCGCCCACCTCGCCGTCTGTTACCTTGGAGCTCCTGATTGAGTCGAGCAGCGATGTCTTGCCGTGATCTACGTGACCGAGAACGGTAACCACCGGCTTGCGCAGGACTTCCTGTTTATCGTCTTCGCATACTGCCAGCAGTTCTTCTTCGACCGGATCTTCCACATAATTTACGTCAAAACCGTATTCTTCGGCGAGCAGTTCTACCGATTCGGGGCTGAGCGGCTGATTCAGGCTGGCCATAACCCCCATCTCCATCAGGTATTTAATTACCTCGGTGGAAGGCACGTTGAAATGTCCCGCCAGTTCTGCAACCGTGACCTGACCCTCAAGCCTGATTTTCGGTTTCCGCGCTTTCAGGGCGGCTGCTCTTTTTTCTTCCTGGATAGCTTTTCGGGCCTTGCGGCTGGGAGCTGCTTTTTCCTCTTCCGGGGGCTTATCTATTTTCGGGGCGGGCCCGGCAGCCGGTTTTTCCTGATCTGCCTTAACTTTGGTTTCTTTAACCGCTTCTTTTTTAGTTTCTTTTTTTGCTTCAGCGGCAGTTTCCGCGGCAGGCCTGCCTGCTGTTTCCCCGGTTAAAATAGACATTACTTTTTTAGCCTCGTCGTCGCTCAGGGTACTCATATGGTTATTAACTTTAATATCCATACCCTCCATGACTTCGATCAGCTTCTTGCTGGTTGTCCCCAATTCTTTTGCCAGTTCGTATACTCTTACTTTGCTCATTAAAACACCTCCATAAGGTAAGCCCTCCCCGTCATGATCCTTCAACTTCGCTTTCTTTCTCGAGCATTTCGGTTAATATGCTTACCAGTTCCTCTGAAACGGTTACCTGCAGGTTCTTATCCAAACGTTTCCCCCTGACTGCATTTTTCAGGCATGCCTGCTGAGGGCAGATGTAGGCGCCCCGGCCCGGCATTTTGCCGCCTGTATCGATTGCCACGCTGCCTTCCGGGGTTCTGACCACCCGGATCAGCTCTTTCTTGGGCTTCTTTTGGCGGCAGCCTGTACAGATGCGTAAAGGGGTTTTACGTTTTTTAATCATCCTGCCTTGATTCCTCCCCGGGATCTTCTTCATCCCCAGGATGGTCCGGTTCGCCGGTCTCATTACCGGCGCCGGCCGGATCTTCCACGGCGGTTTCCTCTTCTGCGTTTTCCGGTTCTCCGCTTAAATTTTCTTCCCCGGCGGCAGTTTCATCCGCTGCCCCGGCCAGTTCCTCATCGCTGCCGGGCGCCGCGGCGCCGGCAGTTTCAACCTCTTCTTCCGAAGACTCGCCGGAGAGGCCGATGGCGGAGAGACTTTTTTCTGTGTACTGGGTTTCGCTGGATATATCAATTTTCCAGCCCGTTATCCTGGCGGCAAGCCGGGCATTCTGCCCCTCTTTGCCGATCGCCAGGGACAGCTGGCTGTCCGGAACGATCACCGCAGCAGCCTTGTGCTCGTAATCGATCATCACCGAGGCGACTTTTGCCGGGCTTAGCGCATTGGCAATATATTCTTCGGTCTCCTCGCTCCACTTAACGATATCGATTTTTTC
>SLSE01000072.1 GCA_007130585.1 Syntrophomonadaceae bacterium
CTTTACTCCCGGAACCGGCAGACCTGGCCGGCAAACTTACCGGTTCCGTGTGCGTCGGGACAATAGTAAAAGGAACAAAAGACGGCAAACCGGTAAGCAGGTTCATGTACAACCATACCAGCCACGAAGAAGCCTTTCAGAAAATGGGCGAGCAGGGCACTTCCTATCAAACCGGCATACCTCCCGCTTTGCTGGCAGACCTGATTGCCGACGGCAGGATCAGCGCCACAGGCGTAATGCCTCCGGAGGCCCTGGACCCCCAGCCATTTATAGATCTTTTACCGGAATACGGTCTGCCTTTTGTAATTGAAGAACTGGATTAAATTAAGGCTTACTGTCCGCCGGTACAATCACCGCAAAGCGCCCCCGGGCATCAACCCGGGGGCGCTTTGCAGCAGTTCTTTATTGTTTACAAGGTATGTTCAGCGCAGCGCTTATATTTAACGCCTCTTATAACAGTGGAAGCAAAAGCCGGCCCAACTGAGGTTTTAGACCATGGCTTTCAGCTTACCCGTGAATAACATTTCCGTTGAGCATTGTCAGGAGCGGCTTTGCTTCCTTTATTTCCTCGTAGGCCGCCCCGAAGATATTCCTGTCTAAAACTATGATATCGGCAAGTTTCCCCGCTTCCAGGGTTCCCAGGTCTTTTTCCCTGAACATCTGGAAGGCGGAAAATACGGTATAGCCTTTCAGGGCTTCTGCCAGGCTCAGCTTCTCCCGGGGCATCCAGCCTCCTTCAGGTTTCCCGTCATCCATCAGGCGGGTAACCGCCCGGTATATTCCCTGCAGTGGATTAAGATCGACAACCGGGTGGTCGCTGCCGAATGCAACTGTCGCCCCGCTTGTCAGCAGTGATTTGAAAGGCCAGGCGTATTCTACCCGCTTTTTACCCAGTATTTTGTGAAAAGGGTGGCCGGCATAGTTATCGTGTGAAAGGTGCTCGGGCTGAACAGAGGCGATCACGCCGTTTGCTCTAAACCGGGGCAGATCCGCCGGGTTGATATTTTCAATATGTTCGACGGTGTGCCGGGAATCCCGGGGCCCGTTAATTCTACGTGTTTCTTCATAAATATCCAGGGCCAGCCTGACCGCTCCGTCGCCGCATGCATGCAGCCTTATTCTGAAGCCATGCCTGTCCAGCTCCACGACTTTCTCAGTGAAGGATTTTATATCAACCAGGGGACGCCCCCTGTAAGAAGGCATGTCGCAGTATGGTTCCAGTAACAGCCCGGTATGAGCCATGGCTGTTCCGTCAATGAATTCTTTTACACCCGAAAAGTTAAGCCTGCCTGATGTAAGGCGACTTCTAAGCCTGATCAGGTCTTCGATCTTTTCATTCGCAGATTCAACCAGGTGAATCCTTAAATTTAACTCTCCCTGCCGGTCAAGCTCTTCATAAATCCCGTGCTTTTTGAGACCAAAGTCGGGAACGGCACTGATGGATGTTATCCCCAGGGCGGCTGTTTTTTTAAAATATTTTTGGAAAAGCTTTCTTTCGTCTTCCAGGCCCTTCTGCAGGGCCTCATCCAGGACAAGCGCCATTGCGGCAGGTTCGAGCAGGTGTCCTGTCGGCTCATTATCCGCATCACGCGTTATTTTTCCTCCGGCAGGATCCGGGGTATTCCGGTTAATGCCGCAGATCTCCAGGGTTTTGCTGTTCACCCACAGGGAGTGCAGTTCCGCGTCAAAAACCAGGGCCGGCCTATCCGGAAAAGAGGCGTCCAGGGTTTTTTTGGTGGGCAGAGCATCTTTTTCCCAGGCATAGCGGTTCCACCCGAAACCAATCACCCACATTCCGGCAGCGGAATGGTCAAAGCCGGCCAGCATTTGAACTGCTTCTTCTTCCGACCGGGCCCCGCTTACATTTGCAGAGCAAAACTCCAGCGCACCAAAGAAAATATGCGCGTGGCTTTCACAAAAGCCGGGCATAATCAACTGATCTTCGAACTTTAAATACTTAGTCTGCGGCCCCTGCCATTTACCGGCCAACCGCTTATCCCCCGCATCAACAATCCTGCTGCCCTTGATAACGACACAGCCATCCTGCGGGAGGTCGGTTAAACCTGTGAAGATTGCATTGGAAGACAATATGAAATCCGCGGGCAGCCGAAACAACCCCTTTCGTATATTCCGGTTGGAAAAATTATTCTGGCTTTGCGGGAGGCGCTTGCGGCAGTTAAAAACAAACGGGCTTTCCGTCTTCGATTATGGTCTCCTCATCGCGTAATGCCCTGCGGATATCCTTGGGCAGGCAAAACATGCCCTCGTGAGTTTCACCATCGTAAAATTTTAGCTGTGCAGCAAATCCCTTAAGCTTGCGATCGATTTCTTCCCTGTCCGGCTGAAAAATAGCGGCGTCATCGCAGGCAATCATGAAACCCCACGAGCAGTCAAACGAAGGGATAAAGGTATGATAGGAGCGGACCTCATCAAAATTCTTCTCCAGGGTATTGCGAATAGCCGCGTGAATATCCATGTAATCGAGGCTCAGGCCGCCCGACTGCACCGCAAGGATGCCCCCCGGGGAAAGCCTGGTCTTTGCCATGGCGTAGAATTCTTTTGTAAAAAGCTGCTTTGAAGGCCCCTCTTCTGTCGGCTCGGTGAGGTCGCTGAATATAATATCAAATAATTGATCCTGCTGTTCGAGATAGGACCGGGCGTCCATATGCAGCAGCTCAACCCGGCTGTCTTCAAAACTGCCCAGGTGCCAGGCCGGCAAATGTTCGCGGCACAATTCAACGACTTTGCTGTCTATATCCACCATGACTATTTGCTCCAGCCTTTTGTAGCGGCAGAGTTCACGTATAACCGCCCCCTCTCCACCGCCCATCACCAAAACCTTCTTCGGATTGTTATGCATGACCATGGCAGGATGGACCAGGGCCTCGTGATATATATGCTCGTCAAATTCTGCAGACTGTGTTTTGCCATCAAGGATCAGCAGGCGCCCGTATGTGAAGGTATCAACGATATCCACCCTCTGGTAAGGGGTTTCACCGCTGAAGATATGTTTCCTGATCGCATAGAGATAACCGTGATAGTCACTTGAATATTCTATATACCAGTTCCATTCAGTAACAGCCATAACTATTGCTCCTTCCTGTCATTTAAACGATCATTTAGTGCTCAGCCCAAGCTCGGTCAGTTTACGGTAGAGCGTGGCACGGCTGATATCCAGTTTCTCGGCAATGATCTGTTTGCCTTCATAGGTAGAACCATACATGTCAAGGTATTCTTTAAGGATCTGGCGTTCATAGCCGCCGATCCGATCTTTAAGAGAATGCTGCCGCATTTCTTCATTCCGTTCCCGCACAACCTTCTGTATCCGGGGGGGCAGGTTCGATATTAACAGCACAGCGTCATCGGCCATATTGACCGCATATTCAATAGCATTCTCAAGTTCCCTGACATTACCGGGCCAGCTGTAGTTAATTATGCATTCCATTGCTTCAGCTTCAATGGAGTCAATTTGCTTGTCCAGGATAGAGGTGTATTTTTCAAGGCAGCGCTCCACGAGGGCGGGAATATCTTCCTTGCGATCTTTCAGGGGCGGTATGCGCAGGGGAATAACATTCAGGCGGAAGAACAGGTCCTTGCGAAAATTGCCTTCCTGCATCATCTGTTCCAGGTCCCTGTTAGAAGCGGCGATAACGCGGACGTTGACGGGAATTCTTTTCGAACCTCCCACCCTTTCTACAACCATGTCCTGCAAAACGTGCAGCAATTTAACCTGGAGGTGAAGGGGCATTTCGCCAATTTCATCAAGAAAGATTGTCCCCCCGTCGGCCAGTTCAAATTTCCCGGCTTTACCCTCTTTTTTGGCCCCTGTAAATGCTCCGCCTTCGTAGCCAAACAGCTCGCTCTCGAGAAGCGTTTCCGGTATTGCTCCGCAGTTAATACTGATAAAAGGACCATTTTCCCGGGAACTGGCTTTATGAATGGCCCGGGCAAATATTTCTTTGCCGGTGCCGCTTTCACCCGTAATCAAGACCGTGGAGTTACCTCCCGCAACCCTGAGAGCCTGGTCTTTGACCTGTTGAATTGTATCGCACTGTCCGATTATATCGTCAAACGTATATTCCATCGCTGTTGAGCTCAAATCATAAATGAGCCGCCGCGCTTCAGAGATATCCCGGAATGAAACAACCGCGCCCTCCGGTTTATCATGGCCGGCTATCGGGCGAACGGAAACGATAAAATGCATGCTGCGCCGGCTTTTTGTTTTGTAGATTTCTTCTTTCTCAATATATTCCCGGCCTGTTTCCAGCACTTCCAGGGCAGGCGTTCCCGGCCAGAGATCTCCCAGGTTTTTTCCGATAATTATATTGCGATCAAGATTTAAGAGCTTCCCGGCGGTCGTATTGCAGTGCGTAACCACGCCACTGGCATCAATGGCCAGGGCGCCTTCGTGAATTGTTTCCAGGATTGTGGAGAGTTCCCTGGAAACGCGGGTCAGGCGCTCAACTGCCTCGCTTTCCGAAACCTTTGCCGCCAAAAACCTGCTTAAATGTTGAAGGAAAGACAGGATCGCTTCCATCCTGGCCAGAAGCTCTTCTTTTTGCCTGGAAGTAAAAGCAACCAGGCCAATTACCCCGATTACCTTTTCGTCAAGGATGATCGGGGTACAAATTTCAGCCAGTTCAGGAGTTGTCCCTTCCAGGGAGGAAGGATCATAATTGGGATCGCTGACCGGGTCGCTGACTACAAATGATTTTTTAGTGCGCAGGGTCCGGGCGTAGAGAAAATTGCTGTCAAGCTGCCCCAGCTCTTCCTTCTGGTTGATTTTATGGGCATAGCAGCTGCTTCCCGCTATAACTGTCAGTTCATCGTCAACTATCTCCACCTCGATGGATAAAGCCGCCGCGATAGCTTCAGCCAGGTCCTGAACCATTGGTTGGATATGCTTCAAACCTGACATAACCCTACCCCTTTCTTCAGAGAAAAATAGTTTAGTGCTTAAATATTCGTTATAACAATATAATTACCTGCCTTACCGGGGGCTAATCTAAAAATAAATCTCATAATCGAGAAAATAACGATAACAGGTATCCTTCCTGCTAGTCGATAACTGGCCTTTTAATGTATTTTTACAGGCAGAATTGTTATAATGGCAGGTAGGAACTGTGAGAATCAACCCCGGGAGAAGATTTTAGCCTGAATTGTATTTTTGGCATTAAATTTGCATAAATTACTTACAGTAGAATTTGTTCACTTGAAAGGAAGAGCCATGAGCCGGGATATCGAAAAAATACTGGATTATTCAAAAAAAGCTCTTGATTTCATAGTAAAAAAAGAGCTTAACGATGAAGAAGTTTCCTGGGTAAACAATGAGATTCTAACCGGTTTCAGGGACAGTTTCAGCCCCGGCTTTTTTGAGCGCCACAAAGAAGTTGCCTCCCGTCCCGGAAGCCGGGAAGGGATACATCCAAACGGCGATTACGCCAGTCTCGTAAAAAACAATTTTATAAACTGCCTGGGCGGTTACGGCACCTATAATATCGGGCACCGCCATCCCAGGGTAGTCGAGGCCCTAAAAAACGAGATGGAAAGACAGGTCCTTAACGGCCATGAACTCTTTGATCCTCTCAGCGCCATGCTGTCCAGGCTCGTTTCGATGATCACCCCGGGCGAGCTGCAAATATCGTTGTTTACCAATATCGGCAGAGAACCGGTTGAAGGAGCTTTAAAGCTGGCCCGCATAAGCACAGGGCGAACCGGAATAGTCGCAGCAGTGAGAAATCCCGGCGGCAGGAACGGATGCGCTGCCAGAACTGTGCCCGTTACGGGATGTTTTATACCCGGCCAGGCAGAAGAGCCCGTTTACAGGGAAGTTCCATTTGGCGATGCCGATACACTGGAGCAAATAATAGCGGCTTCTTCTTCCGGCGGTTGCGAAACAGCGGCTGTAATCCTTGAACCGATCCTGAGCTCAGGAGGTGTAATTGTCCCGCCCGATGATTACCTGGAACAGGTTCGAGACATTTGCAACAGGTATAAGGCGCTTTTGATAATCGATGAAACAGAAACAGGGATCGGGCAAACCGGAAAGCTGTTCGCTATCGAGCATTACGAGGTAGCACCTGACATTCTTTGCATAGGCAGAGCTTTCGGGGGCGGCGTAGTGCCGATTGGCGCTTTTGTATCCACTTTAAAGGTCTGGCAAACGGTGAATACCAACCCCTTTGTACACATGTACGCTTATGATGCGAACCCCCTGGCCTGTGCCGCTGCAATAGCAGGTATCCGGGTTATCCTGGACGAGGGACTGGTTGAACAGGCCGCCGAAAAGGGCAATTACTTCCTGCCAAGAATTCAGTTCATTGCAGGCAGATCCCGGATCATCACGGAAGCGCGGGGGAAAGGGCTGCTGATCGGAATCGAGTTTGTGGACAGCCAAACTTCTTACCGGGCGGCCCAAAAACTTTTTGAAAAAGAAATTTTAGTATCACTTTCTGAAAGCAACCCGGCAACAGTCTGTATCGAACCTCCCCTGAATATCAGTATCGCAGAAATTGATCGCATTATTGAAGCCCTGGAAGAAATTTCCCGGGAATTGGACATCTAATAAATACAGGAAAGGAGAGGATATTTTTGAAAGCATTGTTTTTCCATGCAGAAAAGTGTGTTGGCTGCAAGCTCTGCCACCTGGCCTGCAGCGCGCAAAACGAGCAGGTTTTTAATCCGCGCCTGGCCCGCCTGAAAGTTAATTCCCGCTACAAGCGCGACGGCCTGGAGGTAAAGGGCCAAACCTGTGACCTGTGCATGAGGTGTGTTGAAGATTGTCCTGTTGATGCAATTGTTGAAAATAACGGGCGCCTGAAATTTAAAGAAGATGTATGCACAGATTGCGGTCTTTGCGTGGACATATGTCCCCCGCAGGTTATCGTAAAAAAAGAACGGGGGATCGGTGTCTGTGTGCAGTGCCGCAGCTGCTCCAACTGGTGCCCGACCGAAGCCCTGACCTTTGAGGAGGTGAATAAATAATGGCCTATACCGGTACTGTCCTGAGAGTGAACCTGACAACAGGCAAAGCTGAAAAAGAAAATTTAAACGAACAGTGGGCTAAAGATTACCTGGGAGGCAAAGGCCTGGCCATTAAGTATCTTTACGAAGAACTCGAACCCGGTATGGATCCCTGGTCTGAAGATAACAAGCTGATCCTGATGACCGGTCCGCTGACCGGAACACTGGCACCCAATACCGGCAAGCTGGCTGTAGCCTCCAAGTCACCGGCTACCGGAACTATACTTGATTGTTCTATCGGGGGACATTTTGCCCCGGAACTGAAGTATGCCGGCTACGATGCCGTAATTATTGAAGGAAAAGCCAGGAAACCGGTTTATCTCTTCATAGAAGACGACAGGGTTGAAATGCGCAGCGCCGAAGGCCTGTGGGGAAAGGGCGCTCACGAAACAGAACATATCCTGTCCGAAACCCTGGGTGATGTGATCACTATGGCCATAGGACAGGCAGGCGAAAACCTGATCCCGATGGCCTGCATCAGCTCGGAACTCTACCGCCAGGCCGGCCGCGGCGGGATCGGGGCCGTTCTGGGCAGCAAAAACCTGAAAGCAATTTCTGTCAGGGGCACGGGCGGCTTCACCGTGCCCGACATTCGCAAGGTTGCAGCGGCATTAAACAAAATCAAACGCGATGATACCATGACCGATGACAACATGTGGGCCTACAGCGACGGCACCCCGGTAATTGTCGAAATGAGCAATTCCACAGGAATCCTGCCGACGCATAATTTCCAGGAAGGAACCTTTGAGGATTTTGAAAAGGTTGATTCGGAAGCGGTAAAAGGGGCCTTGAAGGCTAAGAAAGCCTGCTTCGGGTGCCCCCTGGCCTGCGGGAACTACGTGGAAACCGGCAAAACCAGGGTGGAAGGCCCTGAATATGAAACCCTGGCCCTGTGCAGTTCAAACTGTGGCATAGGCGACCTGGAAGCAGTAATTGAATTTAACCGCCTCTGCGACGATTACTGCCTGGATACCATCTCAGCCGGAAATGCAGTGGCTTTTGCGATGGAACTTACCGAGAAAGGCTTCCATGATTTCGGAATCCGCTTCGGCGATGTTGAAAAATACCTGGAAATGCCCGGGGCGATTGCCGGCAGGGCAGGCATCGGCGCCGACCTATCCAAGGGTGTGGCCGCAATGGCTGATAAATACGGGGGAAATGATTTCGCCATGCACGTTAAGAAGCTGGAAATCCCCGGTTACGAGCCGCGCGGCACCTGGGGTATGAGCCTGGCTTATGGAACAGCCGATCGGGGAGCCTGTCACATGAGAGCCTGGACACCACCGGTGGAGGCTTTCGAAGGCGGCGAAATGGACCCCTATACTGTCGAGGGCAAAGCCGAAGTTGTCAAAGACATGCAGGACGACAATGCAGTCAAGTTTTCGGCTATTTTCTGCGACTTCTGGGCCCTCAGCACGGAGCGGATGGCCGAGGTACTGACCATGTTCCTGGACAGAGAAGTGACCGCTGAAGAACTGACCGTGATCGGGGAAAGGGTTTATAACCTCTCCCGTCTCTTCAATGAGCGGGAAGGCTTTACCCGGAAAGACGATTACCTGCCAAAGCGAATCTACAATGATAAGATGACAAAAGGCAAAGCCAGGGATATATCAATTCCCCTGGAAGACTATGACAGGATGCTTTCCGAGTATTACAACCTGCGCGGTTGGGATGAAAACGGCTTGATCACGGCAGAAAAGAAAAAGGAACTCAGCCTGTAAGCTGCTTATTTTTAACAGGGAGGCGGGAATAATGATCGTTAAAATCAAACTACGCGGGCCGCTCAGGAAATACGGCCCGGATGCAGAAATATTCGAACACAATATTGACCAGGACAGATGCACGGTTAAAGAACTCCTTGAAATCTTAAATATTCCCGCCTCCTCTGTTTCCTTCGTGGCCAGAGGTGAAAACAAAATCAGCCTGGATACAGCTCTTAAAGAAAATGACCTGGTAACAGTTTACCCCCGGGTTGCCGGAGGTTAATCTTCAACAATAATTAATATGCAATGCTTTGAAAAACAGTTTGGCATAAAAAATACCGAGGTGGAATAATATGAACTTGTTAATCATCGGGTCCGGAGGCGTAGGGCAATCTGCGGCCATGATTATAAAAAAAGCAGGCGAAGAAGGCCGCTGGGCTGAAAAAATTGTCCTTTCCGACTACAACCCGGCCAGGGCCGCGGAAGTCGCCAAAATGTGTGACGACCCCCGCTTCATCGCAGAAAAAGTTGACGCCAGGGACGCCGGGCAAATAACCGGCTTAATAAAGAAACATGATATTACCTATGTAATGAATGCTGTTGAACCGTCATTTAACGAGACAATCTTTGATACCTGCCTGGAATGCAGGGTCGGGTATCTTGACTGCGCAATGACCCTTTCCAAAAGGCATCCTGAAAAGCCATTTGAGCTGGCCCACATCAAGCTTGGCGACTACCAGTTTGCAAAGCATGAAGAATGGGAAAAAGCCGGCAACATGGCTATTGTCGGATCGGGTGTAGAACCCGGCATGTCTGATGTTTTTGCCAGGTATGCCGCCAAACATCTTTTTGACACAATAGACGAGGTAAATGTCCGCGATGGAGATAACTATGATATTCCCGGGCATGAAGGTGTTGCTTTCGGGTTTTCAATCTGGACAACGATCGAAGAATGCTTGAACCCTCCCGTGATCTGGGAAAAAGGCCGGGGCTGGTACTGCACGGAAATATTTTCCGAACCTGAAATCTTTTCATTCCCCGGTGGAATAGGCGACGTTGAAGTAATTAATGTCGAGCATGAAGAGGTTTTGCTCATACCCAGGGTAATTGACTGTAACCGGGTCACCTTCAAATTCGGTGTGCCCCGCGAAATGCGGACCCTGCTTATAAACCTGAAAGAATGCGGTATGGACGATGCCACCAGGAAAATAAAAGTCGGTGAAAGCGAAATAACCCCGAGAGACTTCCTGGTTAAAGTAGTTCCCGATCCGCTCGAACTGGCAAAAAAAATGGTCGGCAGGGGCTGTGCCGGCACCTGGGTTACCGGTACAAAAGACGGGATGAGCAGGTCGGTATACATCTACCAGGTTGCTGATAACCAGGAGTGCTATAAGAAATACGGAACCAACTCGGTTGTGGCCCAGACAGCTTTCGGCCCTGTGATCATGCTGGAGCTTGCGGCAAAGGGAATCTGGGACCTGAAAGGTGTTCACGGTCCCGAATCTTTCGATCCGGACCCGTTCATAGAACGTATGGCAAAATACGGTTTTCCCGGAGGACTGCAGGAAAAAGATTCGGAATACAGCGAAGCTCTCAATACGAAGAAGTTACTGGAGCTTTAGTAGTTTCTGATTTGCACGGCCCGGGATATTACCTGTCATCCTGATCGGCCCGCACTTGATGTTCTAACCGGCATAAGCCGGGCCGGGAAATCCGGACTGCTCCTTAATAAAGATAGCAAAGTTAAAGTGCCGGCGCGCTATTAATGTAACCAAAAAACAACCTGTTTGTAATACGCCTGTAAAGTTGAGGATTTATAATAAGGATCAAGTTGACCCCCTCTTATATATATTTTGACCGGGCACAGTATATACTGTGCCCTCCTTCTTTATGGATTTTTGAAAACACAATAGATTTTCAGCAGCTACTCTTTCTCAATTCTACCTGGTATGAAATATACCGGGGTATTACTTCTTTATCTATTTATTCTACGTTAATGTTTTGGTTATTTTATACGATCCATTTTCGATTAACATTATAGATGCTATAAGCAAAAAGAAAAACGCTAAAAACAATAAGAGCAAAAAAACTTAAGGGAATAGATATTATTCCATTTTGGTTAATAGAAGATTTCAATATATCTGCACCATAGGTCAATGGTAATGCATAGGAAATCGGCCTTAAAAACCCCGGCAGGTCAGATAGGGGAATGAAAAGCCCGCACAAAAAAAGCATGGGAAAGCGAAAAAAATTTGAAAAGGTCTGTGCTTCAAATATCTGACTGACCGAAACAGCTACAAACAGACCTAAAAATGTTGAGGTTATAGCAATCAAAATGACACTTCCTAAAACCATAAGCCAGTTGATTCCGGATAAACTAGTTAAAAAGCCCGCAAATATAACCGGGATAAAAGCATTAACTACTCCAAACATAATGGCGCCGGACGTTTTAGCCAGCATGAGTAAATTAAGGCTGATTGGAGCTAGTAATAGTCTTTCGAAAGAACGGCTTTTCCTCTCGAAAGTTATGGTTACAGCCAGCATAGAAGTCGTGCCAAAAAGAATAGACAGGGCCATAACACCTGGAAGAAGGTCACGAACTTCTACCGCTACAGGGGAACGCAAGAAGAACATAAGCGTCCAAGCTATAGGGAAAATCAAACCCCAACTGATATTGGGTGGTTTTAGGTAATAACTGCGCATATCTTTCATTAGGATATTGTAAAATGCTATCCAGGTTTTCATGATCGTGAACCCTCTCCTTTCTGGCCTATCTTTCTCCTCTGGGTTTGCTCGCTTTGCATTTTTCGCAATTCTATGCCGGTGACCTTAACAAAGACTTCCTCTAAAGAAGGCCGCACGATCTTTGCTTCAAAAACTGGAATGCTTCTTTCTTCAAAAAACTGCACAAAAGGGAATAGGGTGAAGGCAGAAGGAGAATGAATACTTACGTCATTGTTTTTAACCATCTTCAAATTAAATTCGGGAAAATGACTTCTGAACTCTTCTTCGATCCTGGCAAAGTCCCCTCCCAAGGTGAAGTTGACGATATTTTCTTCCTGGGTTTCTCTCATCATCTCTTCGACCGTACCTTCACGGACAATTTTACCCTGGACAATAAATGCCAGGCGTTCACATAGTCTTTCTGCTTCTTCAATGTAATGCGTTGTCAAAAATATAGTGGTTCCCTTGCTATGCAGATCTATGATTAAGTTGCGTATTTGCCGTGCAAAGCCTACATCAATACCGGTAGTAGGCTCATCGAGAAATAAGATTTCCGGTTGATGTATAATTCCAGCTGCTATAGCCAGTTTTCTCTTCATGCCCTTGGAGTAAGCTTTAAAAGATTTACTCGATGCGTCTTCCAGGCCAAATTCTTCTAATAGTTGGGTGGCCCTCTCTTCTCGCAATTTTTTCTCCATTCCGTAAAGAGCCCCACAAAAAGCTAAATTTTCCCAACCGCTAAGCTCTTCGTAAAGATTACTTTCGTCCGGAACTATACCCATAATAGCCTGAGCTTTTTTTGCATTACCGGTATAATCTTCCCCTAGTAATTTAACGCTACCTTCGGTAATTTTAGCTATTCCAGTAAGCATATTGATGGTTGTAGTCTTCCCGGCCCCGTTCGGGCCGAGAAAGCCAAATATTTCTCCCTGGTTGATGTAAAAATTTACTCCATCTACGGCAGTAAAACCGTTATAATTTTTCTTTAAATTCTCTACCTCAATTATTTTCAATTGTTCAACTCACCTCTCAGTATCAAGTCGATATACCGGAAGGGCTATTAGCATCATCAACATCTTCAACCTGTTCGGCAATATCTGTTTCAATTTAACAAGGATGTTTTTTGCTCTCACCGTGGCATTCCTTAATTTGCTCTGGTGTACATTCTGAAGGCTTAGTTTTCAATTTATCGGGTTGTTCACAACTGCTAACGCAAGAATGCTCCTTACCATCGCCATGGCATTCTTTGATCTGTTCCGGCGTACATTCTTCGGGAATGGTTTTCAGTTTATCGGGCTGCTCACAACGGTTTTTACACATCTGCAATACCCTTCTTTCTGTATCAATATTACTTCGTTTTTCTCGTAAACATATATAATTACCCTTACTTAAGACATCAGATTGCGATTCAATTAATTCCTGCAGATACCGGGCAGATTCTCGAAGCAGTTCCTTTTCTACCCTGTAATGAGTCCAATAGCCAATTTTTTCACCCCGCACCAAACCGGCTTTTCTGAGTATCTTCAAGTGTTGGGAAACAGCAGGTTTGGAAATATTTAAGATACGGGCCAGTGCCCCTACACACAGGTTATTTTCCAAAAGCAGCGTGATTATCTGAAATCGATTTTCATCACCCAGGGATTTTAACACTTTTACTATTTTGATGTTTTCAGAAGAAATTTTTTCACGTATATTCATATTAAGTGATCCTTTATTTAATTTAGTAAATGATTAATTAGATTATAGTGCACTTTTCTTTGTTATGCAAGAAATATTATTGCCTGCTGAAAAACCTTTTTCAACATAATGGCAAAAAGCTTTCCTGCTCGTTGTCAGGCCTGTAATTTAAATATCACTCAATTAAATTAATAGCCCTTAAACTTAATATATATTGGTTACCCTTCTGGGGCCACAAACGAAAACAGCCACAGATAACCCACCTTGGATCCATAACATACAGCAGGCCAGGCTGCTTTACCCCTGTGCAGCGCAGACCGCTTTCTTCTATGGCGGTCATATTAACACCACTCGATCCCTGAAAACAGAAAACCCCTTACCTTTCGGTAAGAGGTTAATACACTGGCGGGAGTAGATGGGAATCGAACCCACCGCAGGGGGCTGCCCTGCCACTGGATTTGAAGTCCAGGAGCGCCTCCAGGCCGCTAACTACTCCCTTGCAATAGCTATTATATATTAACTATCCCCTTTTGCGAAAGCTGGTTTCTTCGTCCCTTGCTATCATACTTATCCAATGTTCAGGTGGACCCAGGCTTTACTCACTTTAATAACAGTCTGGGAATCTCTATTCTAGCAATACATTATTACAGACAATCTTTACAATTGTTGCTATTTGTTTATTTAATTCACATTATCCCGAACATTTGATATAATATATATAATTAAAAAGATTAAACTCTCCAATGTTTGCAGCGTCTTTGCAAAAGCAGGTTAAACCTTGCACAGCTTGATCTTAAGGTAAAATAACAGGGGTGAATCAGATGGCTAATGATAAAGCATCACTGGAAAAGCGAACCAAGAATTTTATAACTGCCCGTTATGTGACTTATTATATTCTTGGAGTAATAGAAGTGATAATTGGTATTCGGTTTCTTTTCAGACTGCTGGGCGCCAACCCGAATAATCCTTTTATCTCATTTTTATACTCGGTAACCTCAATTTTCCTGGCTCCATTTGAGGGGATTTTCCGCGACTTTGTCACTCCCGGACTTGAAGCAGAGTCAGTTATTGAATTTCACGCTCTGGTGGCAATGCTGGTATATGCAGTGATTTTCTGGGGTATTGCCGCCCTGATTAATCTAAAAATAGAACGGGATAAAATAGAAATCTGTGATTAATTTCATGTAACTATCAATATTAAGCTTAAAAAAATAAGAAGTGGTTATCTGTTCTTTATAATATAAAAAGCCCCTTACCTGTAATGGTAAGAGGCTGCAAGATAATCTACATGGCGGGAGTAGATGGGAATCGAACCCACCGCAGGGGGCTGCCCTGCCACTGGATTTGAAGTCCAGGAGCGCCACCAGGCCGCTAACTACTCCCGAAAACCTTGATTTTATTCAACATGGTTCTCACAGACTATTATATTGCTTTTCCGGCGCCCGGGCAAGGAGTTGCAACTTCAACACAACCACATCGCGGCAAAAGCTCTTCGGGACGGCCGTTTAAATTATTTTAAAAAACTCTTCAACCAGTTTCGGGTCAAATTGCGTCCCGGCGTATTTTTTTAATTCTGCAAGCGCTTCCTCGCGGCTCTTAGCCTTTCGGTAAGGGCGGTCATTGGTCATGGCATCGAAAGCATCTGCTATAGCAAGGATGCGGCATTCCAGGGGAATATCTTCTCCTTTGAGCCCCAGCGGGTAACCGCTGCCGTCCCATTTTTCATGATGCCGCAGGATCAGGTCGGCAATCCGGGCCAGGTCGGGCGAAGCCCGGGCGATACGATACCCTTTTTCGGGATGCCCGCGCATAATTTCCCACTCCTGCTCACTTAAACTTCCTTTTTTGAAAAGAATCTGATCGGGTATGCCAACTTTACCGAGATCATGGACCCGGGCAACCAGGGAGAGAGCAGACAGCCGGTGCCTGTCAAGCCCGACGGCTTTCCCCATTTTCATGCAATAGTCCTGAAGACGGTCAGCGTGCCCGCCGGATATAAAGTCCCGTTCAGAAAGCGCCGCCAGCAGGGCATTAACTACCTGGTTCCGGGCACTCTCACTTCTTTCCTGCTTATCCAGCTGAAGATTTTTATTTGCTTCTTTTAATGTATCTTCCAGGGGCTCGGACTGGTCCATGCTGACAGCATAACCAAGGGCTATGCTAACAGGAAGCTGTTCATTTTTCCGGTTATACTGATCTACTTCACGCTGTATAGCAGTTGCGGTTTCTTCTCCGTGCCGGCCATCGGAGCGAGGCAAAACAGCCACAAACTCATCACCACCCACACGGGCCAGTATATCGCCCCTGCGGAGAGGCTTCCCGAGAAGATCCGCACAAACCTGCAGGATTTGATCTCCTGTCTTCTGGCCCATTGTTTCGTTGATCAATTTCAGGCCGTTCAGATCTGCACTGATAATAACAACCGGATACTCCCGCCCGCCTTCCAGTCTGCCGAGCTCGTTTTCGAAATAAACGCGGTTGTAAAGTCCGGTCAGGGGATCGTGTAATGTTAAGTATTTTAACTGATCCTGATCCTTCCGGTGTTGTTCCCGGATTAGGGCGTCGCGCAGTTCCCGTTCAATAGCAGGCGCCAGGCGGGCGAGATTGTCTTTCATGATATAATCATGCGCGCCCGCTCTCATGGCGTCCACGGCAATTTCTTCCCCGATCGTCCCCGAAACGATCAGGAATGGCAAATCGCGCCCGCTCGCTTTTAAAACCTGCAGCGCTTCGGGGGCGCTGAAGCGGGGCATGGCATGGTCCGATATAATTATCTGCCACCGGCTGTCATCCAGGGCCTTCTTAAGCCCTTCTCTCGTTTCGACCCTGGTATAGACGGTTTCAAATCCGCCCTTTTTTAAGGCCCTTAAAAGCAGCAGCAAATCGTCTTCAGAGTCTTCCACAATGATTGCTCTTAAAAGAGTCAAAATAGTGCCTCCTGTAATACGGATTCCCTGTAGAACCCGGCTCGGCTTCTACAGCAATACCTAACCATTTTACCCCAAAAGATTAATTAAGCCAAGCTACAGCCAGGCCCTTCAAATAGTAAGTTGTCCGCGACAATAGTATCCCTGTTGACTGGAAAGCGGAATAAAGGTTGCTGCAAGCCGGGGCAGAAGGATTTATTGTTATCAATTACGAGCAGGCGAAGAGGTTTCATAATGTTACCTTCCCGGCTCAATGATAGTGCAGTTTAAACCGGAACTTTACTTACCCATAAAGGCAAGTCAGGGCGGGCTTAAAGCTTTCCTGTAATAGGTATCGGTTCTCACAGCTTTTTTTTAAGGGGAAAATAGTTGCGTTGGTGGAAATCAAATCAGACCGGGAAAGCTATCCGGCGCCGATCAAGTTTCCAGAAGAATTATCCGGTTACGGGTTTCGAGTGCGGCAAAGTCAAACTTTTTTTGTATCCAGCGCAGTGACGCCTGGTGATAGAAAAATACATGCGTGGGATCATTTTTATAATACCACTGCGCAAAATTCAGATCATCATCTATGATTTCCGTCATACAGATCAGCAAACCCTGCGGTTGCAGCAGCGAGCGGAGCAGGGAGAATTCCCGGGCGGGTTTACGAAAATGCTCGATCACTTCACTGCAGATAATATAGTTATATTTTCTGTACAGTACAGCAGGATCATCCCAGTAATAAGGATCATATAGTTCAACACCGAACCCTTTTTCCCTGAGCATAAAAGCGGCGACAGGACCCGGGCCGGCTCCGTAATCAAGACCGGCCGAATCCGGGGAGTATTTACCGGATATTATTTCGACCAGCGGTTTTACAAAATTTTGATAGCCTGAATCATTGACATCATTGTTGTGCAGGTCATAACGGGATTTTTCAGCTTCCGGTGAAAGGTGAACGGCGGGATCCATCATGATTCCGCTGCAATGGTGGCAGCGGTAATAATTTTTCTCCCTGAATTTTAAATAATGCTCTGCCGCAGCGCCGCATAGCAAGCACTCAATCTTATTTTTCATTTAAGCGGTCCGCTCCCTGTACAAATTATTTTTAATAAAGCGGCCCCCGGCAATTAATCCCGGCAGGCCGCTCAATGTCGTTACATTATCTTAGATCCTTACAAACTATAGTATTTTACTCTTTCCAGGCTACGATGCGAGCCCAGCAGGAGGCAAGTTCCATCCCTCTTTGCAGGAAGCAGCCAATGTAGTAACGGCCTCCAGGCAGGTCATTCATTTCCTTGCCCAGGTTTTCTGCATGAACTACACCGTGCGGGAAAAGGTTGAGGTGCATATCCTGGTAGTACTTGTCCAGCGGGTACATCTCATCCCAATCTTTACCGTATTTATCAATCAGTTTTTGATTTGCTTCCTCAAATGTCTTTGGATGGAAGATGCGCTGAATGGTGTTCATGGGGTGTTCCATGGCCACGCAGTCAACCCCCAGCCACTTGATTTTCTTCTTCAGGCACCATTCCGCAAAATCAGGTGACGGGCCCGGGTGCCTGATCATGTACCTGAATTCATCAGATTCCTCTTCAGCCCAGCCAAATTTCCCGTAACCGGTCTTGATCAGCAGGATATCGCCTTCCTGGACGTCAACAACCGACTCGATCATTTCAGGGCTGTATACGCTGGTATCGCTGACCATTTCCGAAATATCGGCTATCGCTCCGGCACCAACCCAAAAATCAAATGGTGTAGCGCCGATGGTCCGTCCGGCAGCATGGAAGTGAGGCTCGCCGTCCATGTGCGTGGCAATGTGAAAACTGCACTTACAGTGCGCATTGTTGCGGCCCAGGCCGAAATACTGGCCACCGACACGCTTGGTATAACCAACATTTAGGGGTATGTAGTTTGCCCACTGCGGGGTCTGAACGCTAAAGGGAACCGACAGATCATAAATTTTCGCGTCGTTCATTTTAGCAAAAAACTCATCATCACTCATGTCCTCGGGCGCTTTTAATGCGGCTACCCTGGACCAGGCAGATTCCACTTCACAAAACGGCAGCGCTCCAATAAAGACCCAGGCACGCTGGTTGTTCAGTTCGTTTATCTGGCCACCCAGGGATTCGGCGAACAGAAGTCCCGCTTTGGGCATGGTCTGGTGGGTCAGTTTATAATATTCGTCAACCGGGAACATCTCATCCCAGGTTTTACCATGAGTTTTCTTCAGCTTCGCTTCCGCTTTCTGAAATTCACGATCGTGCATATAACGAATATTGGTGTTCATGGGGTGCTCGGCGCAGGCACAATCAACTGCAATCATTTTAAGCTTTTTTTCCAGGGCCCATTCAAAAAATCCCGGCGCAGGGCCCGGATGGCGGACCAGGTAAGAGAACTCCTTGTTCTCGATACCGCCCTGGCAGGCAGGGTTTTCGCAATCCGGCTGGTCGTAAACATAGCGGCTGTAGCCCGTATTGATGATTAAAATATCGCCTTCTTTAACCTTGACCTGTTTTTCAATCATTTCCGGGGTATAGAGACTGTAATCGGAAACTTCACCGGAAATATCGGCAATAACAGCTTCGCCACTGATATCTTCGAGGGGAATATCGGCTATAGAGCGCATTCCGGAATGAAAAGCAGTGGGCCCAACCAGGTGGGTTCCCGTATTATTCGACCACTCGATCAGCTGGCCGTTCGCGCCCTGACCACCGTGATACGAACCGGTTACCCGCTTGAAAAAATGAACCTGCAGCGGCATTTCACCAGGCCACGGGGGAGTAAAGATACTCAGGGGCTGGGTCAAATCATACCACTTCGCTTTACTGAGCAGTTCAATCATGTTCTTACTCATGGCAACCTCCTATTAAGTTTATTTTATATGATAAAATCGTTCCGATAACGACTTTATACTAAAAATTATGAAGCAATAATCCAGAAATGTCAAACAGAATACAACTTTCAGGCCATGTATTCAGCCAGCCTGTGCGGCAAAATTCCGGTGGCAAAATACAGAGCAGATATAACCCTCTTTATAATTATTATTATACAAAACACATTAATATCCTTTAGAGGTTTACCACAAATCAAAGGGGGTATATTGTTGTTAAGTAATAACTGATCTTTGCCTGGAAAGTAAATCTAATTTGATAAAAAGGTCTATAAACAAAGCTCTCTAAAAAAATGCGGCTACCCGTTGTTCCGGGTAACCGCATGGTATAAGTGGGACAAGGGGACAGGTTCCTTATCTCACCCATCAGCAATGTTCAGGTATATTTCCACTTTAACTTACCGGCCTGCTTAAGAGATACCTTCAATATATTTATTCAGTTCTGCCTCTGTTTTTTCGTCAAGTGGCGGGGCTTCATATTCCTGGAGGACCTGCTTGCAGTATTCATGTGCGCGCTGGGCGGTATCGGTAAGCACTCCCGCCCCGGCATAGTTTTCCCGGGCACTGACAATGGGAATACGCATATCTTTCATATGGCTGAATGTGTGCTCGTCAGCAATATAGTTTCCGCCGCTGCCTACTTTAATAATGGTATCGACAGCAAGGGTGTCCTCGTTTACGGGGAATCCCTGAGCGTATGATTTTGCCATGCCAAGCAGCTCATCATCGATAACAAATTTTTCGTAAGACATGGTCATATAGTTCTCCAGCAATCCGGCCGAATGGAGCATAAAGTTAATCCCGCTCATAATGCAGGTTATCAATACCAGCAGTGATTCATAACCGCTCTGGGCATCGGGAATCAAGGCATCGGTCAGGGATCCGCCGCCCCTGGAGGGCACTCCATAGAACCTGGCCAGCTGGGCGATAACTGAAAACATTTTGACCGACTCGGGACTGCCAATCGCCAGGTTGCCGGTTCTTAAATCTACAACGCTTGAAGCAGACCCAAAAACAACCGGTGTCCCGGGATTAATAAGCTGGGCCATTACGATACCGGAAAGAATTTCTGCACACTGCTGGACCAGCGACCCGGCCAGGGTTACCGCGGAAGTAGTTCCGGTCATGGCCAGGGCGGCAATAATTACCGGCTGGTTATTGCGGGCGTAGACCATAAGCGCATCAAGCATCCGGGGATCAAATTCCAGGGGGCTGTTAGTATTGATCAGGGAGATTAAAGCGGGGTTTTTCCTTACTTTATCCACTCCGCCAAATACTATCCCGGCCATCTCCAGGCTCTCCTGCGCTTTTTTGCTTCCCATTGCGCTGCCCATCAGACATTTGTCGGTGTATTTTACAGCAGCCTGCAGCATTTTGGCGTGCCTGATCTTATCTTCTATATCGTTAGGCTCAACCAGTACCCCGCCAACAACATCCAGGTTTTCGCTGTTGCCGGCCAGCCTGGTAAAAGCCACGTAGTCATCGTAGGTTGCATTTCTTCTTTCGTTTTGAACGTAATCCATTACGTACGGGGAACCGTAGCCCGGGGCGTGTACGGTTGAGTTACCGCCAATTACAACGTTGTTTCCGGGATTCCTGGCATGAAGCGTAAATTCAGAGGGGGCCTGCGCGACAAGTTCCATAACCATTTTGGGAGAGAAATAAACGGTTTCCCCTTCCACCCTGGCCCCGCCTTTTCTTAATATTTCCCTCGCCTCGCCTGATTGAAACTTAATACCATTTTTTTCAAGCACAGAGAGGCTGGCCTGATGAATCTTTTCCAGTTCTTCTTCGTTGAGGTAATCAAGTGCTTTTAACGTGCGGTTAATCATTATTATCCACCCTTCCTCAAACGCAGCGCTTTAAATCTCTTCTCAATACCGTTCAACTTAACCCTTCCTTCGCTTGCGGAGAGCTTTTAAGGGCAGGGCGCCCTGCCCTTAAAAGTTTTGCCAGGTCTGTTAACGGACAAACACAGCAGTTCCGGCTGATCTTTTAGACCAGCCTGTCGGCGCGTGCCGCCTTAAGATAGTTCATGGCGTACGGGTCCAGGTTCAGGATAACTTCGGCAGCTTTAACCAGGCTCATCTTCTTTTTATCGAGGGGGTCAACGATAGCTGAATCCATTCCCCTGCCCATGGCAAGAACGATAAACGCCTGGTTCAGCAGAGCGCGGTGCGGCAAGCCAAATGAAATATTGCTTAACCCGCTTGTGATGTGGGCTCCTGATTCAAGGGAGGCAATTCTTTCAATCGCATCGAGTGCCTGCGGTCCGTATTCGCCGTTAACACTGACTGGCTTGATCAGGGGATCGAGGAATACCCTGGTCAAATCAATCCCGTCTTTGTCGAGATCATCAAGGAGCACTTTTGCAACCTCAAGACGGTCATCGGCGGTTTCGGGCATCCCCTCATCGCTCATGCAAAGCGCTACAACCGTTGACCCTGAGTCTTTAACCAGGGGCACAACCTGCGCATA
>SLSE01000152.1 GCA_007130585.1 Syntrophomonadaceae bacterium
GCCGTGCCGCTTACCCACCTTAACACGGAAAAACAGGTCCGCTGGGACAGTGCCGGCAAAATGCTCGATCAATTCTACAGTGACATGATCAGAGCCAATCGCGACAGGGAATTGAAGAACCAGCTGAGCAGGGCAGTGGAAAAACGGCTGGCCGCGTTAAGGAAAAAATGGAACCAGCAAAAGAAAGAGCTTGAGTCGGCGGAAAATGCATCCAGGCACCGCCTGTTTGGCGAACTGCTGCTGGCTTACGGCGACCGGGTACCGAAGGGGGCTGAAAGCGCCGCCTTGCCGGATCTATACAATCCCGGTGAAAACGTTATTGTCCCTCTCAATCCCGCAAAATCGGCCAGCGCAAATGCCCGGCATCATTTTAACCGCTACAAGAAAGCCAAAAGCGGCCAGGATAAGATTAAGAAACAGCTTCGCAAAACCAGGGCTGAAATTGATTACGGCAAACAGCTGCTCTATACCATAGAAAACAGTTCCGGAGCAAGCCTGGAAGAAATCAGGCAGGAGCTGGTTGATGCGGGCTATATCAGGGAAAAGAAAAAGCCCGGCGGTAAAAAAGACGCCGCCCCGCGCCCGCTTGAGTTTAAAACCACATCGGGCCGGACAGTCCTGGTCGGCAGGAACAACCGCCAGAACGATTACATCACGTTCAGGGCAGCCGTGAGGCGCGATACCTGGTTTCATGTCAAAAACCTTCCGGGAGGCCACGTGGCACTTAAAGAAGCGCCCTACCCGCCCCCTCCCGGGGATATTGAAGAGGCTGCTTTCCTGGCTGCCTATTACAGCAAAGGCCGTGACAGCAGCGCAGTTGCCGTCGACTATACCGAAATCCGTCACGTGCGGCGCCGCCCGGGAGGCAAGCCGGGTTTTGTTTTCTACGAAAATTACGAAACAATTACCGTGAACCCGCAGGATGAACGGCTACGAGAATTATTCGGCCTTCCATTGTAACAGGAGGCCCGGTGGTTTTACCTGTTTTTCAACCAGGTCAGGACTTTTTTGAATGGCCCGGGCAGGGGTGCGGAAAACTGCATGGTTTCTCCTGTCCGGGGGTGGGTAAAAGCAAGCCGGCGGGCGTGCAGGGCCTGGGCTGCCAGCAGTTCGTCGGGAAGGTCGCCTTTTCCGCCTTTTGCGTAAGTTTCATCCCCGACAACGGGATAACCGAGATGGGAAAGGTGAACCCGGATCTGATGGGTGCGGCCTGTTTCAAGTTTAATTTTCAGAAGGGTGTAGTTCGGGTAGTATTTAACCGCCCGGTACCTGGTGACGGCTTCCCTGCCCCCCGCAACCACGGCCATTTTTTTACGGTGCCGGGGATGGCGGGCGATGGGGGCTTCGATCCGCCCGGCCCCGGGACTGACCTGCCCGTGGACGAGGGCAATATATTCGCGCTGAATTTCCCTGGCTTTGAGCTGATCGGAAAGCGAACGGTGGGCAAAATCATTTTTGGCGGCGATCAGAAGTCCCGAGGTATCTTTATCGAGGCGGTGAACAATGCCGGGGCGCATCACCCCGCCAATCCCTGAAAGGTCGTCGCAGTGATGGACCAGGGCGTTTACCAGGGTGCCCTCCCTGTGGCCGGGACCGGGATGCACGACCATGCCGCGGGGCTTGTTGATCACCAGCAGGTCGCTGTCTTCATAGATAACGTCAAGCCTGATATCTTCGCCTTCAATTGAAGCCCCGGCAGGCGGTGGAATGGTCAGGCTGACCTGATCGCCCTCTTTCAGGCGGTAATTTTTATCTTCGCATTCTGTCCCGTTGACGAGAACAAGTTTATCTTCAACCAGTTTTTGGATCCGGCTGCGGGACTGGCCCGGCGCCTGGCAGGCAAGATAAGTATCGAGCCGGGTTCCGGCATCTTCTGCCGTCACAGAAAACTGCTTTCTTTCCCCGGGGCGGGGACCGTTTTCAGAAACCATCATCTGGCCTTCTTCTTAACTTTTCCCGGCCTTTTCCGGGCCCGCCCGGACTGCTGTACCGACTTCGCGGGAAAAGCATAGTAGATAGCCGCAATGACAAGCAGGGAAACTGTAACAAGACCCAGGCTGAAAAGCTGGGCGGCCGATAATCCCAGCCAGACAGCTTCACCATGGCGGAAAAATTCATTCGTAAAGCGCATCAAACCGTAGAGGGCAAAAAGCGAAACGGTAAGAAACCCGACAAAAGGACGGATAGGGCGTAGTTTTTTTAGAATGATAAAAATCAGAATTGCCCCCAGGGCGGCATAGAGCTGGACCGGGTGGCGCAGCAGGTCGTCGGCAAGACCGGCCGGCATGGCCCAGGGTACCGCGCTTTCCAGCCCGTAACAGCAGCCGTTCAGGAAGCAGCCCACCCGCCCGAAGGCATAACCAAGCGCCAGGTACGGGGCCAGGATATCTGTAACCCTGAGAAAACCGGTCCGGCGCCATCTGCTCCAGAGGTAAAGAAACAGGACCCCCAAAAAAAGTCCCCCGTAAAAGGACAGCCCGCCAAAGTGCGTAAAAAAGGCAGTAAAAGGCCGGGCGGTGTAGTATTCCCAGTTAATGAGAACATAAAGGATCCGGGCTCCGAGCAGCCCGCCAAAAGCGCCCACGATTACCGCTTCGAGCAGGTGATCGGGGTCCATTTTCTCACGGGGAGCTTCCCTGTACAGGGCCACGGCGGAGACCAGGATGCCGAGGGCAATCATTAAACCGTAAGAATGAACTGTTAAGTTGCCGATACTGAACATTTCCGGATACATCAAATCAACTCCCTGCGCCCCGTAATTCCGGATCCCGCCAGAAGGCGATCAGAAAGATACCGATGCCGACAACTATTGCCGAATCGGCCACGTTAAATACGGGAGGCCAGATGGTAAAGTTTATAAAATCAACAACGTAGCCGCTGCTGATCCTGTCAATCAGGTTGCCAAAAGCGCCCCCCAGCTGCAGGGACAGGCCGAAACGCAGCCAGAAATGATCTTCGGCGAGAAGGCGGTAGTAGTACAGGATCAACGCCGCAACAGCAACGGTGACAAGGATTAAAAAGGCAGTTTGGTACTGCAGCAAACCAAAGGCAGCCCCGGGGTTACGGACATAAGTAATGTAAAGGAAGTTATTTATTATTACAATAGACTGCCCGATTTCCATGGATGTCGTAACCATATACTTGCTCAGCTGGTCCAGTGCAACGACCGCTGCCGCGATGATCAATAACCGCAAATTATTCCCTCCGGCGATAAAGCCCCTGGTGAATGTCTAACTTTTTTATTTTAACACAGGGAAGCCGGTTAGAACAGGGTCACTTCTTCGCCCTTTCTTCCTCAAGCAGAACGCGGCGCAGTATTTTGCCGATAGCGCTGGTTGGCAGTTCGGACCGGAATTCCACCATGCGGGGCACTTTGAACCTGGCCAGTTTCTGCCGGCAGTATTCAATGATCTCCTCCTCGGTTGCAGTTTCCTCATCCATCAGGACAACATAGGCCTTGATTACTTCACCGTAATGATCGTCAGGAAGGCCGACCGAGACCGCCTGGGCAACTTTGGGGTGCTCATGCAGCACTTCATCGACTTCGCGGGGGTATACGTTAAAACCTCCCGTAATAACCATGTCCTTCTTTCGATCCACTATATAGAAGTAGCCGTCTTCATCCATTCTGGCAATATCCCCGGTAAATAGCCAGCCGTCGCGCAGGGTGGCGGCGGTTTCTTCAGGCCGGTTCCAGTAACCTTTCATGACCTGGGGTCCCTTAATGATCAGTTCCCCTACTTCCCCTGCTTTAACCTCTATTGTTCCACTTTCAATATCCACCAGCTTGCATTCTGTATCCGGGTAAGGCATGCCGATACTGCCCGGTTTACGCTCTCCGGTCAGCGGGTTGCAGTGGGTTACCGGTGATGCCTCGGAAAGACCATATCCTTCGAGCAGTTTAGAGCCCGTTCTTTCTTCAAAACGGGCCATGGTTTCTACAGGCATCGGGGCGGCACCGCTGTTGCAGATCTCGATTGCATCAATATGATATTTATCAGCATTTGGATGGTTGGCGATGGCATTATAAACCGTCGGCACAGCCGGCAGAAGCGGCGGTTTATATAACTTGATCAGCTCCAGCATGGCATCAAGATCAAAACGGGGCAGCAGAACCAGCCCCGACGGCATGGTCAGCCCGGTATTCATGGAACAGGTCATCCCGTACGAGTGGAAAAACGGCAGCACCGCTATTCCAAAGACCTGTTCGACGTCGCGCTCAAACTTGCGGGCAGTCCATTCTCCGATCCACTCTTTGATTTGAACAACATTGCTGGTCAGGTTATAATGGGTCAGCATGGCCGCTTTGGGGTAACCCGTGGTGCCGCCCGTATACTGAAATACAGCCAGGTCCTCCAGGGGATCAATCCGGGCAGCCTCCTCCAGTGGTTCCTGCTGTTCCAGGAGGATATCAAATGTCAGGTTATTACCTTCGACTTCGTTCCAGAGCAGGCGGGAGACAATTACATGTTCCACCGGCACCCTGTCCCGCACGGAGTGAAAAGAACCGAATACGGCATCCGCCCCGATAAAGACTTTGGCCCCGGAATCATTAAGAATATATTCCAGTTCGTCCGGGGTGTAGAGCGGGTTTACCTGGACCACAACCGCCCCGAGTTTCATGCAGGCGTAATAACTGTATACATACTGGGGGCAGTTGGGAAGCATCAGCGCAACACGTTCTCCTTTTTCCACACCCAATTCCGCCAGCGCCGCTGCCGTCAGGTCAATTTTTTCATGGAGTTCACGAAAAGTAACTTCACTGCCGAAGAAAACCAGCGCTACAAGGTCAGGGTAATCCCGGGTACAGTTTTTTAGATAGTCGTAAAGTGATATTTTCGGGTAATCAAGATTCCAACGGACGGGATAGTTTTTCAACCATGGCCTTTCGCTCAACACTTCCGCCTCCCATGCAAAGTAAAAGTTAGGGTAATTCACATATTTTTTAATATTCTGTGCATGGGTTGATTTACCTGCCGCCAATAAAAAAGTTCTCCCGGATTAAAACCGGGGGGTGCGGGCTGCTAATTTATCCGGTTTCCTTCCTGCCAATTCGGTCATCGCCCGATTAACCCTTATTTTTTAGGTGTGATCTTGCCGGGTACTATTCAAGGTGGTAATTATTATGCCTATAATATGTTTTCAAGCTCTTTTAAAAACACTTCCACCACTTCCGGATCAAAGTGACTGCCGCTCTCCTCTTTAATAAAGGCCAGGGTATCTTCTTCCGACCAGGCCTTGCGGTAAGGCCTGTCACTGGTTAAGGCATCGTAAACATCGACCACGGCGAAGATGCGAGCCGGCAGGGGTATCTCTTTGCCTTTAAGCCCGCGGGGGTAGCCTGAGCCATCCCACTTTTCCTGATGGCAGTAGGGGATATCTAAAGCCGGCCGCAAATATTCAATCCTGGAAAGCATCTCGTAGGCATGGAAGGGATGTTTGCGCATAACTTTCCACTCTTCATCCGTGAGCGGACCCGGTTTTAACAGGATCGAGTCCGGCACACCCATCTTGCCGATATCATGCAGCAGGGCCCCACGCTTAACATGGACCAGCTGTTCAGCTTTAATGCCCATTTTTCGGGCAATTTGCAGGGTTAACCTTGTGACCCGCTGGCTGTGTTCTTCGGTTTTTTTATCTTTTAAATCTAAGGCATAGGCCCAGCCTTCGATCGTAGCATCGTAAGCCTGGAGCAGTTCCAGGTTGGCACTATCCATGCTATGAAATAACTCTGCATTGTTGATCGCTATCGCTGTCTGGCCGGCCAGGGTCTGTAAAAATTCCTGCCACTCTTCATCCGGCTCCTGCAGCTCCCGGTGGTAAACCTCCAACACACCCTGTATGTGACCCTTGGCAATTAGAGGGACCGCATAATAGGTAACAAAGTTTTCACTATCCAGCAGCGGGCCCTGGAACGGATCACTGCCTGCTTCAGCCAGGTTGCTTATGTAAATAGGCTTTCGCTCCTTAATTACCTGCCCGGCATAACCTTCGCCGGGGTGCAGGGTAAGTGTCGGCAGCTTTTCACCATAAAATCCTCGTCCTGCTTCGTACTGTAAAATAGCAGTATTTTTCTCCAGGCGAAGTATTGCCGCGGCATCAAGATTCTGCAAAGTGGTAATTTCGTTTAAGATCACATTGAAGGTAAGGTTTAAATCCAGGCTGCCGGCTATGACCGTATCTATATTGCGCAACCCCTGCAGCTGCTTTAAACTTTTTTGCGCACTTTCAAACAGGGACTGGCGGCGCAGCGCATTTCCGGCTATTTCACCGATTGCAGAAAGCAGTTCAACTTCTTCTGTTGTAAAGGGCTGGCCGGCGTTTTCAAGGCGCCTGGATATCTCCAGCACCCCGATCGTTTCCGCTTCAGTCTTTAGCGGCACCAGGACCATGGGTCCCGTTAATTCAGCCTGGTTATGAAAATGCAGCTCTCTATCTTCAGAGC
>SLSE01000216.1 GCA_007130585.1 Syntrophomonadaceae bacterium
ATATCGAGATCGGATCCCCGGACCAGTTCTCCCGTTGAAGACTCGGGCCGGGGCTCAGCGTGCGCCATTCCAAAAACGACATCGCCGGCAATAAGAAAGCAGGTTTTGCCCGCCAGGATCTCACGCTCCGGGTGATTCGCTACCAGGCGATCCACTGTTTCGCGGGCCAGTTCAATTTTTCTCCTGCTGATTTCCCGGATCTCTTCTTCTATTAATTTAGCCTGTCCGGCCATGAGTTCCTCGCTGCCTTTAAGCCCGACAACCGTGTAGTTTAAAAATTCCCTCATAATCGAGGGTGAGAGCCGGGCATAGCCTTCAACTTTTGAATCAAGACGCAGGTATCGCCGCCCGATTGTTTGCGTGACAACCCGCCCGGAAACCGCACAGGATTTCCAGGCGGAAAAAACTGTCATCCCCGTTTCCCGGATCAGCTCTTTGCCGCTAAGTGGTCCTTTTTTTTCAAGCGCTGCGTAAATTTTGTTCATCCAGGCCGGACTACTCCAAATTTTTTATTTGCTGGTCCTGTGATACCTTAATCATAACATCCGGCGGATAGTACCCCCGCGCGGTACAGTTGGGGTAGAGGAGCACATTTCCGGACAGCAGGGTTCCCGGCATGGTAACGCTGTTGCACCCCGTTTCGACACCGTCGCCCATGATCGCGCCGAATTTTCTTAAACCCGTTTCATAAACCCTGTTCCTGATATTTAAACTTACGGGGGTATCAATCATTTTGAGGTTGGCCAGCTTCGTCCCTGCTCCAAGATTAACCGCTCCCAGGATGCTGTCCCCGATATAAGCAAAATGGCCCGCCTTGCTGCCACCGAGCATGACTGAAGATTTCATTTCGGTAGTATGCCCCACCACACAATCGTCCCCGATCAGAACGTTACCCCGGATGTAAGCGCCGTGACGCACTTCAGTACGGTCACCGATCAGGGCCGGACCCCTGACCAGGGCGGAAGGCTCAATAACAGTATCTTTGCCGATATAAATATGGTCGTCCATCAGGTAAGCTCCGGCATAAATAATCGAAGCCCCTTCCAGGACAGCCCCGTTTTTGCGAACCACGGCCCGTTTACCGGCAGTATCAATCTCAAAATCTTCGCTAAACACTTCTCCATTATAGAGAACAAGAGTGCTGCCGATCCGGACATCGCCTTTGCGCAGGGACATGACATTTGGTTCAAGGTAATCGTCAATAAATGCCTTTATATTCTTCAAGCCCTCCCAGACATAATCGGTACCGGCAAAAAGCTCTTTAAAACGGTTGTTTTCCAGGTTGAAAAAATCTTCGGCCGTTAGCACAACCTGCCACCTCCGCTGCATAAAATTTTCAAGCCTGCTCGAGAATAATCTCTGTACCCGGGCTGACAGCTTTCCAGGCCTTCGGATCGCCAAGCAGTTTTCCCACCGGGTTTACAGGGCTGGCCGGCCTGATTTCTGCTGGTGTTGAGAGGGGAGTTTTTCCAAAAAAAATGCAAAAGCTTTTACCTTCAGGCCAGTAGGCAATATCCCCCTCCTCAACTACCGAAACGGCGTCTTCATGTTCCGCGGCCAGGGGAATCTCAAAATATATCTCTTCCCCCCATGTGTTAACCCGCCCCTTAAGGGGTAAGTTCTCCCGGATTAAAGCTGCCGTTTCTGAATTGTTTAAACCGGCTTCCATCCGGACCCGGCCGGCAGTAATCCTTATTTTACCGGACAATGCCAACACCTCCTGTTGGATAAAAAGTCTCCCGGAACTGTTTTATAGCCTGCACGCCACCCATTAAAGGGCCGCGGGAAACATCTGCTATCCTGTCAGTCTTCCGGCAGGCCGAGATAATCTATAACCAGCCTGGCAAAAACTGCCGGACCGATCCACAGGGTATCTTCATCGAGGTCAAATTTCGAATTATGATGCGGGTAGATAATGCCTTTTTCAGGGTTACCGGTACCGATAACAAAAAAAGCGCCTTTTGTTTTTTCCAGGTAGAGCGACATATCTTCAGTACCCATATTAGGCTTTTTAATCGGGATGACTTTATCGGGCCCGAGCAGATCCGAAGCCGCTGCGATCACTTTTTCCGTTGCGCGGGGCTCGTTAATTGTCGGAGGGTATCCGCCAAGAATTTCCACTTCCGCTTCGGCCCGGTTGGCCCCGGCAATCGAGCCGCACAATTCTTTTAAACGGACGGTTATGAAATCGCGATCGCTGTTTGTAAGGGTGCGAAAATCTCCCCTGAAAACAACCCTGGGAGTTACAATATTTAAGGCTTCCCCGCCTTCGATAGTTCCGATCGTCAATACTGCCGAATTGAGGGGATCAATCTCGCGGCTTACTATTTTCTGGAGAGCCGAAATTATCTCTGCAGAAACGGTAATTGCATCAACTCCCAGGTGGGGGAGGGCACCGTGAGTGCTGGCGCCTTTAACCGTAACTTCAAAGGCAGTGGAAGCAGCCAGGATCGGTCCTTCGCATATTCCAACCTCTCCGGTGCCGACTTCGGGAAAAATCTGCCCGACGTGCAACCCGAAAACCGCATCAACAGCCGGGTTTTCAAGACAGCCGTCGGCAATCATTTTTTCCGCTCCGCCATACCCTTCTTCCCCCGGCTGGAATAACAGCTTGACATTGCCCTTTAAGCGTTCGCGCAAACCCATAATTATTTTAGCTGTTCCAAGCAGCATGGCAGTATGGGCATCGTGCCCGCAGGCGTGCATGTTGCCGTTTTCAGAAGCAAAGGGAAGGCCGGTTTGCTCTTTGATCGGCAGAGCATCCATATCTGCCCGCAGGGCAAGCGTGGGGCCGGGTCCGCCCCCTTCAATCAGGGCAACCAGGCCGGTTGCGGCGGCCGTTTGGCAGGGAATGCCCATTTGATCCAGCCCGGCTTTTACGTAACGGGAAGTCTGTATTAAATCAAAACCGATTTCGGGAATGCGGTGCAGGTCGCGCCGCCATTTAATAACTTCGCCGTGAACTGCCCGGGCAGTTTTTTTAATATCCAATTTCTTCCTCCTTGTAGAATCAGATCGGACCTGTTACCAGGTCAGTCGAACATCTCCCTGACCCGGTCTCCGGTTAAGTTTTTTATTGTGAAAAGGCCGAGAACAGTGCCAGCAGGTATAATCAGGCACTCCAGGAAGGCAATTGTCAGGCAAAAATTGTATGAACGGCGCTGTTTTATCCGGCTCCCGGTCAAAAAAATCAATACTGCCAGGCCCCATCCCCCGGCAATTATAATTAACGATAAAATTACAAGCACCAGGCCGGTCACCCCCGGGGCGGCATCAAGATTTTCGCCGCCAAGGATAGTCAGCCCGGCAATAAAGTAAAACAGGGGCAGAGAGGATGCAGCGGCGGTCAGGGCCGCCAGGACAAAGTGAAGGTTGCCCAGTAAGAGCAGGTTTTTTTCTTCCCGGGAGGATATTTGAGATCACCCTTTCCAGTCTTTATGGTTAGGAGCCGCTGCTTTCCAAACCGGTTTAATTGCCGGCCAGAACTTCTTGCACGGTTTTAATTGTTTTTTCAATGTCATTACGGTTTACTTCTTTACTGGTTGTAAAACGGACCCGGTCGGGCTCTATGACAACGGTCAGTACGCCGCGCTTTTCCAGTTCGGAACCGAGCCTGTCAACAGACATCGAGGTCGGCCTGACAATTACAATATTGGTATCCACATCCTCCGGGTTAAACTCAATACCTTTCAGGGCGGCAAGGCCTTCGGCCAGCAGCCGGGCGTTGGCATGGTCTTCGGCGAGGCGGTCGACCATCGTTTCAAGAGCCAGGATTCCCGCCGCTGCAATTATTCCCGCCTGCCGCATTCCCCCGCCAAGGCGTTTCCTCCAGCGGCGGGCATCGTCGATAAAAGGCCGGGAACCGGCAATAATCGATCCCACCGGGGCGCCCAGGCCCTTGGAGAGACAAAACTGGACAGATGATACGCAGGCCGTAAATTCCCGGACGGGCACCCCGGAAGCAACTGAGGCATTAAATATCCTTGCCCCGTCGAGGTGGACAGGCAGGTCGTACTTTACGGCAACTTCGTGCACCGCTTTCATATCTTCCAGGGGAATGACTGTTCCCCCGGCCCGGTTGTGGGTATTTTCAAGGCAGATCAACGACGTGGGAGGCAGATGGATATCATCCTGGCGAATGGCCCATTCGACAAGGTCTGCAGGCAGTGATCCCCTGTGCCCCTGCAGGGGGCGCGGCTGGATGCCGGCAAAAACCGAAGCTGCCGCAGCTTCATAATAATAGATATGAGAATCTGCTTCCATGATCACTTCCGTTCCCGGGCTGGTATGAGTTAATACGGCTACCTGGTTGCCCATGGTGCCGCTGGGGACAAGCATGGCCGCCTCTTTGCCGACCATATCCGCGGCCAGCTCTTCAAGGCGGTTTACGCTGGGATCTTCGCCGTAAACGTCATCACCGAGTTCTGCTTCGTAAATTGCCCTGCGCATTGCTTCATCCGGCAGGGTCACCGTATCGCTGCGTAAATCGATCATTGATGGCATCCTCCAATCTTACTCCGTAACGCTTTTAATAATTTTAGCACAGCAGGATGATCTGTAAACTGTGGGGCCGCATTAAACCACGGTTACTTTACTGCAAAGAAACTTTCGTCAAATTCAGGATTGCCCTCGTAACGGCTCATAAAAAAGCCGGGCAGCTGATCAACCTGCCGGAACAGGGTGTCATCGACGGCAATACCCGCTTCCTGCAAAGCGTTGACTATATCCCGGGGGTCCGGGGGGCAGCCCCTGGCGGCAAACATCTTCTGGATACTGGGATGATCTTTGTTTTTCCGGTACATGCACTGCCCGAGCAGGAGGGTCGCTTTCATGCCGGGGGAAGGCTCCATCGCCTTTCCGGTTAACACCTCAACACCATCCCAGGGCTCTCCCCGCCAGGCCTGGCGAATAGCGGTCAGGACCAGTCCATTTAATGCCGAGCAATATGTACACATTGTTTCGTCAAATTTGCGGTAATATATTCCCTGCAGCCCCTGTTTGGCCAGGGCCTTCGGCATTTCACCATCAGGGCCGCGGACGTACTCGAAGTCATGCTGGTGATAGGAAGCTACTTCTTCAATTTTTTCCCCGACCACGGTTATATCTGAAAGATCAAGCGGGCGCTGCTGATTTTTTGCAGCATACGCCAGGTGACCGACAGCGGCGGGATCATGCCCCAGTATTTTTGAGCCGGCCAGATCTGCGGATAGGGGATCCGCAGAAGCTACAAGCAGGTTGCTTCGCCTCATGCGGCCGTCAAAAGCAGGGCCCCGCTCCAGGGAGTATATCCCGTCGATAAGGGTTAATGAGGGGGGCATGGGGCCGGCAAGCCTGGAAATATGGAAATGCAAGTCCCTGTCCGGGTCGGCGCTGTGGCATTTTTTACGGGAAGGGATATCAATAGTCCCTTTCAGGTTTTTAAGCCCCAGGCTGACCACGGTCTGGTTATGAGATTTCATAACGGGCAGGTTAACCAGGAAGTCGCTTTCGAGTATATCTGTATTGAACTTCAGGCTGATACCGTCTCCCAGGTCCACCCTGCGGAAAGGCCTTTCCATTATATTAAGGTACTTTATGCCATAACGCTCTTTTAATTTTTTGTATCCCAGGGACTCGAAAGCATGGGCCGGCGTTTCCGTATCATCAGGGTCGGCGACTATTCCTTCCCCGATCGTAATATCCTCAACACCGTGTTCTTTTAGAAGCGTCACCATGTCTTCCATAACCCTGGAAGTAGTTATTACGCCCCACTTGGGAAAGTTGCAGGACCTGGTCCAAAAAACTATGTTCGGCTTGATAAAAACCCTGGCAGTTGAAGAGAGGCGGTCAAAGCCCCCGCAATCTAAAACCGCTTTTCTGACCGATTGACCGGTCTTTTCGTAGCGGACAACCGACACCACTTTACTGGTCACCTGGATCACCTCCTGGAAAATCGTCAGCTTTCTTAATTATACCGGACCGGCGGCCGCGCAGCTTTCAGCAGCTCCGGCAGGATAATTCCACCCGGGCACCGCCGCTTTTACCGGGCAGCCCTGAAAGTTAATTTTACAACCCGGGGGCCTTAAATTGAGAAAAGTGTGGTTAGGCCCATCTTCTCAGGCCGCCCTTCAGCGCCTTTCAAAAAAATTCAGGTTAATCATATCATCTTTTTTACATTACAATCAATAATTAGTGCTTTCAATTGGAAAAACCCCCCTCTTATTGAAAGAAGGTTCGATTAATGTTATGATATTCGTAAAGAATTTGGATAAGGGGAGCTGGGTTAACCGGCTGAGAAAGAACTGTAGGCGTTCTGACCCTTAAACCTGATCTGGGTAATGCCAGCGGAGGGATATCAACAGCAGGTTGAAAAAGCTGTCGCCGTCGTTGGCGGGAGCTTTTTTGCTTATTTTCGTTTATGATCAACCGCAG
>SLSE01000151.1 GCA_007130585.1 Syntrophomonadaceae bacterium
GTCCGCGAAGGCAAACCCCTGATCGAGAGAGTGGTAACCGTAACCGGGTCAGGCATCAATCGCCCCGCAAACCTGATGGTCAGGGTCGGAACGCTGGTCAGCGATGTTGTCGAGGCCTGTGGCGGCCTGAAGGATAACACTGTCAAACTGGTCATCGGCGGTCCGATGATGGGACTGGCTCAGCCCAATTCCGATATTCCGGTTATCAAGGGAACATCCGGCATCCTGGCTCTAACAGATCAGGATGTATACCTGGCGGAGAGCAGCCCCTGTATTCGCTGCGCCAGGTGTGTGGACGTTTGTCCGGTATACCTGATGCCGACATCGATTGCCCATGCGTCGGAACACGGTCTCTATAAAAAAGCGGAAAAACTGAATGCCATGGATTGCTTTGAGTGCGGCTGCTGTTCCTATATCTGCCCATCAAAGATACCACTGGTTCAATTGATCAGGATCGGCAAAGCGGAAATAACGAAAACGAAGAAAAAGCAGTAGGCTGCGCAAGGAAGGGAAGTGGTGAAATTGGAAAAAAAACTGATTGTTTCATCTTCTCCTCATATAAGGGACATTGACTCAATTCAGAGCGTCATGACTGACGTTTTAATTGCTCTTTTTCCGGTAGCCCTGATGGCAGTCCTTCTTTTTGGCTACCAGGCCCTGGTAACCATGGTTGTTGCGGTCGTGACGGCCATGCTTGTTGAAGCCCTGTGGCTGCGTAAGCGTGATATTTACAATGACGGGAGCGCCGCGGTTACCGGCCTCTTGTTTGCCATGGTATTGCCTCCATCACCTCCGTGGTGGCTGGTGGTTGTCGGTTCTGCTTCGGCCATTATTATCGCTAAGCAGGTCTTTGGCGGAATTGGCTATAATATATTTAACCCGGCCCTGGTCGGCAGGGCTGTTGTCCTGGTCTCGTGGGGCGGTTACATGGCCGGTAATATCTGGTCGCCTCCCCAGCCGTTCGCCTTCGGTGCAGATATAGCGGCGGTGACACAGGCAACGGCGCTTTCTTCTCCCGAGGTGGCTCTCCAGTACAGCCTGGCACAGCTCTTTATCGGTAACGTTCCCGGCTCACTGGGGGAAACATCGGCCCTGGCCCTGCTAATCGGCGCGGCCTGGCTTTTCTACAAGGGCCATATCGACTGGCGTATTCCCGGTGGTTATATAGGTACTGTTTTCCTGATGGGGGCCGTCTTTGGCGGAGGCCTGTATGAGAACCACCTGGTGACCGGCCTGTTTCACGTAGTGGCCGGAGGTGTAATGCTTGGCGCCCTTTTTATGGCAACAGATATGGTTACCTCGCCGATTACGCCAAAAGGCAAGCTGATTTTTGGTATCGGCTGCGGACTGATTACCATGTTGATCCGCATCTGGGGTGTTTTGCCCGAGGGAGTTACTTATGCCATCTTATTAATGAATGCCCTTGTTCCCATTATTGATAACTTTACAGTACCAAAGGTATTTGGAGGGGTGAAGAAAAATGCGTGAAATTTTGCGTTTATCCTTAATCCTGACCCTGGTCGGCATAGTATCCGCGACCCTGCTTACGGCTGCGCATAATGTGACAGAGCCGATCATTTTAGAGCGGCGGGCCGCCGACTACAGGGATGCCCTGGAAAGATTCTTTCCCGGTTTTGACAGTTTTGAAACCGAGCAGCTGGACGAAGGGCGGTTTGATTTGATCTATGATGAAGATAGCGACCTGATGGGTATTATGGCCACGGTTGCAGCTTCCGGTTATGACGGCGATATAAATTATAACCTGGCCCTCGATGAAGAAGGCCGGATTATCGGGATGAATATCGTTTCTCATACAGAAACCCCCGGTATCGGCGATGTAATTGAGAGGGATAATTTCCAGGAGCAGTTTATAGGGAAAAGTTATGAAGATCCCATAACGGCAGGAGAAGATGTCGAAATTATTACCGGGGCTACAGTAAGCACTGCAGCCATGGTTAATTCGATCCGGCAGACAACAGAGGTCGCTGCTGTGAATTTCCTGGATGTAGAGGTAGTGGAAATTGATTTTGCCGAAGTTCCCGACGGAACATACCAGGGTATCGCCCAGGGATTTATCGGGCCTATCGAGGTTGAGGTGGAAGTTTCCGACGGCGAGGTTGTGAACATTGAGGTCCTCGAACACGAGGAAACTGCAACCTACTTTGTCGAAGCTTATCCCGTGATCCCGGAGCGGATTATTGAGGAACAGAGCCTTGATGTAGATACCCAGACCGGCGCGACGGGCAGCGCAATCGGTATTGTCAACGCTGTCGAAAATGCCCTGCTGCAGGCCCTGGGCCTTGAAGATGAGATAGAGGAAGAACCTGTTGAAGAAGAACCCGTTGATGTCGATATCGGCGAAGTTCCCGACGGAACCTACCAGGGCAGCGCGGAAGGCTTTTTCGGCCCGATCGTAGTTGAGGTAGAGGTGTCGGGCGGAGAAATAGTCGGTATCGAGGTCCTTGAACACGAGGATACGCCGGAATATTTCAGGGAGGCATATCCTGCTATACCGGAACAGATTATCGAAGAACAGCACTTTGATATTGACACCGAAACCGGGGCAACAGGCACAGCACAGGGAATAGTGAATGCCGTTCTGGACGCCCTGTCCGGTGCCCTGAATAACGGCGGCGGAGGTGAAGAAAACTAATGGAACCTAAAAACGTTTATCTCCAGGATTTAACCCGGGGCCTTGTAAAAGAAAACCCTGTTTTTGTTTCCCTGCTGGGGATGTGCCCCCTTCTGGGGGTGACGGGTTTTCTGTTTTACGGGTTCGGGATGGGGGTGGCCACCACTGCAGTCACCATCGGTGGCACACTGATAGTTTCACTGCTGCGCAACCTGATCCCGAAGCAGGTAAGGATTCCCATTTTTATTGTAGTTGTTGCCACCTTTGTAACTGTAATTGAGATGTCTTTAGAGGCTTTCCAGCCCGCCCTGCACGAAGCCCTGGGGGTTTTTGTGCCTTTAATTGTCTGTAACTGCCTGATCCTGGGCAGGCTGGAGGCATTTTCGAGCAAGAGGCCGGTGCTGCGTTCGGTTGCCGACGGGCTGGGAGCGGGTCTCGGTTTTACCCTTGCCCTGGTGATTCTGGCCTTTGTCCGTGAAGTGCTCGGCCACGGGACCCTCCTGGGGCCGGATCCGGATACAGTGGTTCAGCTTTTCGGCCCAAATTTTGAAGCGATGACCATTTTTGCCCAGCCTGCAGGAGCATTCATTGCTCTCGGCCTGTTGCTGGCGCTGTTTAATATGATGATGAAGCGTTTTAACATTTAACGGGTTTCTACGTCAGCCGTTTACGGCAGGCTGTGAACCCGGGCAGGAGGTTATTATGGAAACTCTGCTTTCGATTATATTTATCTACATTTTTGTAGAAAACTTTGTACTGCACCGCTTTTTCGGGATTTGCCCCTTTCTCGGCGTATCCAGGAAAATGGAAACAGCTATCGGTATGAGCATGGCCGTAATTTTTGTAATGACCATGGCGACGCTGGTGACCTGGCTGCTCTATACGTTTGTTCTTATCCCCTTTAACCTGGGCTACCTGCAGATAGTTACTTTTATTCTTGTTATTGCTTCGCTGGTCCAGCTGGTGGAAACGGTGCTGCGGAAAATCAGCCCGACCCTCTACCAGGGCCTGGGGATTTTCCTCCCCCTGATTACCACTAACTGTGCTGTCCTGGCGGTAACCCTGCTTGCTGTCCGCCTGGAGTTTGCCTTTATCGAATCGATTGTTTTTGCCCTGGCCGCTTCAGTCGGTTTTTCATTGGCCCTTATAATTATGGCCGGAATCAGGGAGAGATTGGAAATGGCCAACATGCCGGATGTTCTTCAGGGGTCGGCAGTAACCCTTATTACAGCGGGTATCCTGTCGATTGCATTTCTGGGCTTTCAGGGGATGCTGTCCCTGTAAACACAAGATTTTTAAGTGAGGTGACTTAAGCAGTGATATTTATATACGCAATAGCTGCCCTGGGGTTGATTGGACTGCTTTTTGGATTGGGCCTTGCCACGGCGGCAAAAGTTTTCCATGTTGAGACCGACCCCCGGGTTGAAGAAGTTAATGATCTTCTACCGGGGGCTAACTGCGGCGCCTGCGGTTACCCGGGCTGTATGAAATTTGCCGAAGCGGTTGTTAAGGGTGAGGTGGGACCCGATGATTGTATCCCCGGCGGTGAAGAAGTTTCCAGGGAGATTGCCAGCCTGCTGGGCAAGGAAACATCCTCCTCGTCTACGCCGCCCCTGGCCACGGTATTTTGTATTGGCGACATATACAGGACAACCGACAGTTTTATCTATGATGGCGTTAAAGACTGTGCTATCGATGCTTCTTTTTACGACGGTCACAAGGCATGCAGTTACGGCTGCCTGGGCTGGGGCAACTGTGTCCGGGTCTGCCCTTTTGATGCGATTCGGATGGGTTCGCACGGATTGCCGGTGGTTGATCCTGAAAAATGCACCGGTTGCGAGTTGTGCGCCAAAGAATGCCCGCGTGACCTGATCAAAATGCTGCCCAGGGGCGATGAAGGTTACCTGGCTCTTTGTACTTCCCAGGACCGGGGCAAGACTGTATCCAAAGCCTGTGAAGTGGGGTGTATAGCCTGCAAAGCCTGTGTAAAGGTCTGTCCCGTGGATGCTATCGAGATGGACGGCAAACTGGCGGTAATTGACCTGGAAAAATGTACAGATTGCGGAGATTGTGAGGAAAAATGCCCGCCTGGCACTATCCACCGGCGGACGGCTATTCCGACGGAAGAAGAAGCGAGGGCGGCAGCAGAACAGAAAGAAAAAGAAACGGCATAAAGTTAGGACCTGTCCGGAAACTGGTCGAAATTATCCGGATAGTTATATCAAATGCCGCCGGCAGCTGAGAAGGAGTCCAGCAAAACAGCAAGCCCGCTGCAGTGAGATTCTTTTAAGTCTCAAAGGTCCCTGCTGAGAATGCGGTAATAGTTCTGTTTTCTGCAGTATGTTCAACAGGTGGCCCGGACAAGAGGCTCCTTAAACTAAATGCCGAGGTAGCTGTTAATATGAAGACTCAGTGGTTGAACTACATCGGTCTGACTTTAATCCTGGTAGTATTCTGGGTAGCCGTGAGCGGCTCCCTGCATTGGCCGCAGCTTATGGTTGGCCTGGCAGCGGCCGCTTTTGTTGTCTTCTTTAACCGCAGCTTGATTATTGCCCCCGAGGACAGACCTCCTGTGCGGATAAAGACTGTGATCTGGCTATTCGGATACCTGGTTAAACTGATTATTGATATAGTTAAAGCAAATTTCCAGGTGGCCTGGCTTGTTTTGCACCCTAAAATGCCCATTGAGCCGAACATGGTCGAACTTGAAGTTGATATAAAACGCCCGGCCAGCAGGGTCCTGCTGGGCAACTCGATAACTTTGACCCCGGGCACCCTGACTGTCCTGGCTGATGATGACAGGTTTTATATTCATGCCCTTACTATAAAAAATGGAAAAGCGCTGAAAGACTGGCCCCTGATTGAAAGGTTAAAGCATATGGAGGACGAATAACCTTGGATACGGCAAGCATCCTCGAATTTTTATATAATGTCGGAGCTATCCTGGTAATGATCATGGTTTTTATGTCACTGGTTCGTGCGTTGATCGGGCCTACAGCACCTGACCGAATTACGGCCATCAGCATTATCGGCACTAAAACCCTGATCATTATAACCCTGATTGCCCGCATCTATGAGCAGGTTTATTTTTTAGACATAGCCATGGTTTATGCCCTGATGAGTTTTATAACCACTATCGGGGTGGCAAAATACCTTGAGAAAGGGGCCCTGGATTGATAGCTGTCTGGTTGGAAACAATCCTGGATATCATTTCTATTATCTGCCTGGCGGGGGGTTTGTTTTTTCTTTTTGTCGGCACGGTCGGTCTGCTGCGGTTTCCCGATGTCTATAACCGTTTGCATGCCACTACCAAGTGCGATACCCTGGGAGCAGGGCTGATTCTTCTTTCCCTGGCTCTTCAAAGCACTCCCGCAGTCGGAATCAGGCTGGCCCTGCTGATAATTTTTATCCTGATTACAAATCCAACTGCCGCCCATGTTATCGCCAGGGCTGCTTTCAAGACCGGCACAAAACCGCTTGAACACCGGGGGGGATCAGATGACCGAGGTGCTTAATGCCCTGTTGCTTGCTTTTCTGATTGTCTGCGCTGTCGGCGTTGCCTACATCCGCGATCTGTTAAGCGCGGTGATCCTCTTTTCATCATTCGGGTTAATCATGGCCGTAATATGGCAGCAGTTGAGCGCCCCCGACGTGGCCATGGTTGAAGCGGCCCTGGGAACGGGGGTTGTTGCCCTGCTGCTCGTGGCCGCAATCAGCAAAACGGAGCGAGCCGAATAATCTGAAGCCGGGGAGGGTTAAGGAACATGGTCTACATATTGATAGCTGTGCTGCTGGTTATCCTTACTTTTTTTCTCAGAATAATAGTCGGTGTCGAACCCAGGACACTTGTCACCCTGTACCTGCTGGGAGGCATCATATTTTTACTAAGTTTCACCGTTGCCGAGATGCCCACCTTCGGCTCCGTTGATAATCCCGCTTTTAATGAAGTTCCGGCGCGTTACCTTGAACAGGGTGTACTCGAAACGGGGGCGGTAAATATCATCAGCAGCGTCATCATAGATTATCGCGCTTTTGATACCCTGGGTGAGGCAACAGTTTTGTTCGTAGCCATCGCTGCAGTAATAGCCACTCTCAGATCCCACTAACCCCGAGGAGGGAACTGGTTATCGACGATCAAATAGTCCGGATTACAAGCCGTCTTGTAGTCCCCTTTATCCAGCTATATGGAATTTATATTATTCTACACGGTCACCTTTCTCCGGGGGGAAGTTTTTCAGGCGGCGCTATTTTCGGCGCCAGCCTGGTTTTGGTGGCCCTGTCTTTTAATCTCGAAGCGGGATCAAGGCAGATACCTCATCACACTGCATCATACCTGGAGAGCGGGGGAGCCCTGGGTTACGCGGTGACCGGATTAGTGGGGGTTTTTGTTGGCGCGAACTACCTGGCCAACAGGCTGGCCGGTTTTCCAATGGGTCAAACGGGTGAGCTTTTCAGCGCGGGCGCAATACTGATTATAACTGTATTTGTGGGGGTAAAAGTGGCCAGCACAATAGTAACCCTTTTTTATTACATTATTGAAGGAGAGAAGTAGGGTGGAAATACTGGCGGGGATTATTGATAATTATTACTACATGGTGGCGATAATTCTATTTGTTATCGGCATGTATACGATGCTTACCCATTCCAATATGATAAAAAAAGTTATTGCCATGAATATTATGGATGCTTCCGTCTTTTTGATGTTTGTTGCCGTTGGTTATGCTCACGGTTCCCAGGCGCCCATTATTACCGAAGGCAATGATGTCCTCTATGCCAATCCCCTGCCGGGGGCCCTGATTCTGACCGGCATTGTTGTTGCCGTCAGCGTTACCGCTTATGCTTTAAGCCTTATCGTAAAAATTTACCGTCACTATGAAACCTGTGATTACGATGAAATTTGCGAGATAAGGAGCCTTGAGTAGTGGGATTAACCGATCATTTCCCGGTTTTAATAATTGTAATCTTTTTCATTGCCGCTTTCTTATCTCCCCTGGTTTACCGGCTGGCACGGAAATTTTCTGCTGCCCTGATCCTGGCAGTTCTTACTGCCGCCCTGGGCATGGCAATCTTCCTGCTGCTGGAGGTTCAGCAGGCGGGGACAGTTCTTTACCATTTAGGAGGCTGGCCTCCTCCCTGGGGGATCGAATTAAAGGCTGACCCGCTGCGCCTTTATATACTGCTGGTTGTCCTCAGCGTAAGCCTGTGGATTTTTATCTATGCCCTGCGGGACTTACATCACGAGCTGAAAAAAAGGGTTATCGGCTGGTACTACACCCTTTATGCCGTCCTGGTCGGTTCCATGTCCGGCATAGTTTTAACTAATGACCTCTTTAATCTCTTTGTTTTAATGGAAATATGCGCTATATCTGCCTGTGCAATAATCTCGATCAAAGAGGACAGGGAGTGCCTTGAAGCCAGCTTCAAGTATCTGATCTTAAGCGCTATGGGAACCGGCTGTTTTCTCCTCGGGGTGGTCATGCTTTACATGGCCACGGGTTACCTTAACTACGGTTTTTTGCAGGTTGAGCTGGCCGAAGCATTTAATTATTATCCCCGTAACATCTTTACGGCAGCTGCGCTGTTTATTGTTGCTTTCGGAACAAAAGCGGCTCTTTTCCCGCTCCACGTCTGGCTTCCTGACGCGCATGCTTCGGCTCCTTCTCCCTCAAGCGCCATGCTTTCCGGCGTTGTAATAAAAATTTATGCTTTTGCTTTATTCCTGATGTTTTATGAGGTCTTTCCCCGGGAACTGCTTGCTACCATACCTTTAAACGAGATTATCCTGTGGCTGGCAGGCCTGGGAACCCTGTTCGGTTCAATCTATGCCATGCTGCAGACAGATCTGAAAAAGATGCTTGCTTTTTCCAGCATCGGCCAGATTGCATATATTTTCATGGGCATCGGCTTTAATCATGATCTGGCCCTCATCGGCGGCTTTTATCATATTATGGTGCATGCCGTTACCAAGGGGATGCTTTTCATGGTTGCAGGTGTAATAATCTATTCAACAGGTATCCGTGAGATCAAGGATCTGGTCGGTATCGGACGCAGCCTGCCCATTACGATGGTTGCCTTTGCGATCGGCGGCGCTTCTATGGTTGGCCTTCCCGGCACAGGCGGCTTGATCAGCAAATGGTTTTTAGCCCTGAGCGCCCTCGAGATAGGCAGGCCTGTTTTTGTGCTAATTATTCTGGCCAGTTCGCTCTTAAACGCGGTTTACTACATGCCGATCGTAATCAATGCTTTTATGCAGCAGGAAGAAACCAAAATAGAATTTAAGCCTGTTCCCCGTGTTATGCTGGGATGCATGGTTGCAGGCATTGTAGTTGTTGTCGTTTCCGGGTTTTATACGACCCCGGTGGTTAACCTCCTGGAGCAGTCTTTAGCGCTGATTTTTTAAGAAAAAAAGGAATATCTTTCTCTCAGTTGAAATATTCAGGGAGCAACAGCTATAATAGTTTATAAAGTTCAGCGGAGGTGCTTGCTTTGAGCCCGTCAACAGTCATTGCAATGTTATTGGCAATTATAGGATTACCAATCCTGATGACCCCTGTAATTATGTATTCATGCCGGTTCTCGGAAAAACTTCGCAACCTGTTGTCTGTTGCCACCGCTTCAATTGTTTTTATTCTGAGCCTGTTGCTGTATCCTTTTGTTATAGGTGGCGGTGAAATACAATTTACGCTGTTCGAGGTTTTGCCGAACCTGGAGATATCGCTCCGCCTTGATATCCTGAGTTTTTGCCTTGCTGCCCTGGCCTCATTTATCTGGCTTTTAAGCACAATTTATTCTATAAATTATATGGCCACCGAACATGCCTGCAGCCGGTATTATCCCGTGCTTATATTCACCCTTGGCGCCTGCCAGGGAATATTTTTTTCCGGGGACCTGTTCAGTCTTTTTGTTTTCTTCGAGCTGATGTCCCTGATTGCTTACATTCTGGTTATCCATGAAGAAACTGAAGAAGCGATGAAAGCGGGCTACAAATACCTGGTTATGACTATTATTGGAGGCTTAGCCCTTTTCTTCGGCATAATTATAGTTTTTGAGCTGGGCGGTACTGTCTCGCTGGGGGTCGGAGTAATTATTCAAGAGGTTTCCACGCTGGCCTTCATAGCTTTTATCTGTTTCCTGATCGGGTTCGGCATGAAAGCAGGGATGTTTCCGCTGCATGTCTGGCTGCCTGATGCTCACCCCGTTGCTCCATCGCCCGCGAGCGCCCTGCTCTCCGGGATCATGCTAAAGACAGGCGCTTACGGCCTTTTAAGGGTAATTTTCCATGTTTTTTCACCCGAAATGCTGCTTCAGCAGGGATGGGATAATATTCTCGGTGTCCTTGCGGTGATAACCATCCTGCTCGGCTCCGCGGTTGCCCTTACCCAGAATGATATCAAAAGGCGCCTGGCCTATTCCAGCATCAGTCAACTGGGTTACGTTCTGCTGGGCTTTAGTATCCTGAACAGCAATGCTATTATCGGTGCGGTTTTCCACATTTTCAGTCACGCTTTTATGAAAAGTGTTCTCTTTCTCGCCGCGGGGGCGATAATCTGGAAAACCGGCAAGCGCCAGGTCTCTGATATGAAGGGGATTGGAAGGCAGATGCCCGTGACCCTGGGTTGTTTTTCTATTGCCGCGTTTGCCATGATCGGCATACCGCCGTTGAACGGTTTTTTGAGCAAGTGGACGCTGGCCCTTGGCGCACTCGATGCCAATATGCCCATATATGTTCTGGTTCTCCTGATCAGCAGCCTGTTAAATGCCCTTTACTACCTGCCTATAATTATCCCGGCATTTTTTGAAGCGCCCGGTGAAACGAGCCCTGATTCCGATGCCGGGCACGATGAAATCCAGTTTGATATCCGGGAAGCGGCGCCGGCGATGGTTGCGGTTATGGTAGTTTTAGCCCTGTGCACAATTATATTCGGGTTAACCCCGAATAACATCGCTTTTACCCTGTCACGCCTGACCGCAGAGTTCCTGCTGCTGGGGGGGGCCTTCTAGTTGCTTGTTTCTGCACCGGCAATTGTTCTATTATCCGGACCGCTATATTATTCAAGTTTGCCCCTGTGGACAACTCTTATTCCCATGCTTGTCGGGATCGGAATTTACCTGCTAAAAGATCAGTGGGAAACCCTGCGCAAGGGCTGCGCCCTGGCTGCTTCAATTTTCGCTTTTATCGGTGTAATGCTGCTATACCCGTATAGCCTGGCCGGTTCTGTTAGCTATGACCTGATAGATTTTATGCAGCTGGGACTTTTTTTTGAACTGGACCTGATTGGCTGGATCTTTGCTTTTTTAATTACCCTGATCTGGCTGCTGGCCACTATTTTTTCTTTTGCCTACATGGATTTCGAGCATAACAGGCGCCGTTATTACAGCTTTCTGATTTTTACCCTGGGAGCGACACTGGGGGTTGTGATGGCCGGCGATTTCTTCACCCTGTTCTTATTTTTTGAGTTGATGACCCTCAGCTCATTTGTCCTGGTTATTCATCAGCAGGATATTCCATCCATGAAAGCCGGTATTCTTTACCTCTACCTGGGTTTATTTGGCGGCCTGGCTTTGCTCTTCGGTATTCTTATGCTGTTTGGCGCCACAGGATCAGTTGATATCGCCCCGGCTCTTGACCTGCTGGAGGGACAGCAAACTGCTATTTTCATCTGCTTTCTGATCGGTTTTGGCATCAAAGCCGGGATTATCCCGCTTCATATCTGGCTGCCCCAGGCTCACCCGGTTGCGCCGTCTCCGGCGAGCGCCCTGCTTTCGGGTATTATGATCAAGGCCGGGGCTTACGGTATTTTGCGCGTGTCATTAATCCTGTATTTACCTGCAGGCGAGCTGACTGCCTCATTTGCTTCATATCTCTTCATAATCGGCAACATCTTGATGTGGATTGGGATCATAACCATGCTCGGCGGTGCCGCTATGGCCCTGCTGCAGACCAATATGAAGAAGATCCTGGCATACAGCAGCGTGAGCCAGATGGGCTATATTATTACAGGTGTGGGCGTAGCTACTTTTTTAGGCACCGAGGGGGGAATGGGTTTTACCGGGGCCGTTTACCATGTAATTAATCACGCCTTTTTTAAGGCCGGCCTCTTCATGATGGTTGGGACAGTCTATATTTATACCCACGAACTGGAACTGTACCGCCTTGGCGGAATGCTTAAAAAAATGCCCCTGGTAGCTGTAACTTTCATTGTCGCCGCTTTCGGCATTGCGGGTATCCCCGGTTTTAACGGTTTCCCCAGCAAAACCCTGATTCATGATGCTATGCTCATTGCTATCAGGGACTACGGTTTTTTAAGTGTTGTCCTGGCAGAAAAGATTTTCGTCCTGGCCAGCGCTTTGACGATCTGTTATTTTATCAAGCTGTTCAGGGGAGTTTTCCTTGGTCATGTGCCTGAAAAAATTGACCGGGACTATCAACTGCCCTTTTCAGTAAATGCAGTACTAAGCAGTTTTGCCCTGATTATTGTTGCCATAGGCCTTTTCCCGAACCTGATCCTGGAGCAGGTCCTTGTTCCGGCTGCTGAAAGACTTGATTATGCCGGTTACGCCATGGACCACCTTTATCATTTTCACTTTTTTGAATGGCAGCCCCTGGAAGCTATGCTGATTGTTATCATCCTGGCCCTTGTTATTTATATCCCGGCTGCTTACAGGGGCTGGTTTGATTGGAAACCTCCCTGGTGGTTGAGTATATATGCCCTGGTCTACCGCCCGGTGACCCACCGCCTGATGGATGTAACCTGTCGTGTCGGGGTCATGGTTGACTCTTCCGTTGACAGCGCTTATGATAAGTCAGGCAGTGCGGCAAGAACGTGGTGCAGCTATGTCGGTAACCTTGACTCCGGCCTGGACCGGTTTTATGAAAAATCGAGTATAGTTGCCCGTAAGCTGGCCGATCGTTCCAGCGATGTGGATACCAAGATAGACGAATTTTACGAAAAATCGGGTAAAGCGGCCCGCAAACTGGCCGACCGTTCCAGGGATATGGATTCTGCAATAAACGAGGCTTACCATAAAACCGGGATAGCGGCTAAAAAACTTGCCGAACATACCTCGGATGCAGAAAGTAAACTGGACAGGGTCTACGACATAGCCGGAGAAAGAACCAGGGCCGAGATGGAGAAGAGATTATCCCAAAAGCGGGGGAAATCACAACGATTCGACCCGTCCAAGTGGACTACAAAGAACTTAAGTTTTGATACTCTGCTCCTGGTTCTTGTCCTGGGTATCGTTCTCCTGGTTATATTCTATTTTGGACGCACTCTCTGAAAGGATTGTTCGAATGCAGCCATCCGGTTTGAAATTACGTAATCGTTTAAACTATTTAACTTACCTGGCAGTATTAATTACATTCGCCGTTGTTATCCATACAGTTGAAGCTGCCCTGCCGCTTCCCATGCCTGTTCCCGGTGTGAGACTCGGCCTGGCTAATGTGATAACCATTTTAACCCTGGTTTTGTTCGGCCTGCGCAGCGGCCTGCTGGTCGCTGTTTTAAGGTCTGTGCTGGGCAGTCTTTTTGTCGGTGGGCTATTTGGCTTCGGGTTCTGGCTCAGTGTAACAGCGGGAATTGTGAGTGCGCTGGTCATGGGCCTGATTCTTTTACTGGAAAAAAGGGGCCTGGTCAGCCTGGTTTCAGTCAGCGTAATCGGGGCGGCTGCCCATAACCTGACCCAGCTAGGCATGGCCAGTATAATCATTGCCAACCCCGATCTGCTGAGGGGTTACTATCCTCTACTGCTGCTTCTCTCTGTTCCTACCGGCCTCTTTACGGGTATTACCGCCCACTACCTGGAGGGAGTAACCAGGCGGATGATTATAAAATCGGCATCGGACAGGTCCCGATGAACCTGGTCCTGGCTTCTGCATCTCCACGCCGCTCCGAGCTTCTGCGCCGGGCGGGGATACCTTTCCGGGTCATTAAACCGCGTATTGAAGAGAAACCGGATTATACGCTTCCCCCACGGGAAATGGTTGTCAGACTGGCTGCTGAAAAAGCGCTTTCCGTATCAGGCACGCTGGAGGAAGGTTTTGTCCTGGGAGCCGATACGGTAGTGGTCTACAGGGGCGAGGTTTTGGGTAAACCGGACAGCCCGGAAGATGCCCGGCGGATGCTGAGGTTGCTAAACGGTGATGTTCATGAAGTTTTGACCGGGCTGGTGATTATCAACCCGGAAAACGGCGCTCGCGAGGATGCCTGTTCTGAAACGAAAGTGTGGTTCAAAAAGCTATCGGATAAAGAAATTAATGCCTACATTGATTCGGGTGAACCACTTGACAAGGCGGGCGCTTATGGAATCCAGGGCAGGGCATCTCTTTTCGTGGAGAGAATCGAAGGCTGCTACTTTAATGTTGTAGGCCTTCCCCTGAGCCTGCTATACGATCTAATGAAAAAGATGCGACTGGAAGCATAAAACTACCCGTTGCTGAAGGAAAGGCGTGGTTAACAACCTGAGTATTTACCGGGTCTCCGATATCTTATAATCGAACTATAAATCGCAGAAAGGACGAACACAACAATGCAGAATGATGCCGTAATGATCAAAGATCTGCCCCGTGAAGAAAGGCCCAGGGAAAAATTGAAAGCGCTCGGAGCAGGCGCCCTGTCAAACGCAGAACTGCTGGCAATACTGCTGCGGGTAGGGAGCAGGAATGAATCCGCAGTCCAGATGGCAACCAGGATCCTGGCCCGCAGCGGCGGGCTCAGGAAACTGCCTGATCTTTCGCTGGAAGAACTGCAGGAAAACAGGGGAATCGGTCCGGATAAGGCTGTTATGATCAAGGCTGCCCTGGAACTCGGCTCCAGGCTGGCGACAATGCCCCGTGATGAAGCGGGCAGCATTACCAGCCCGCGCCAGGCGGCCGACCTGTTCATGGAAGAACTGCGCTATAAGAAAAAGGAATACTTTAAGATCCTGCTTCTGAACACCAAGAACCATATTATTTCCAGGGAAGAAATATCGGTGGGCAGTCTCAGCGCATCTATCGTGCACCCCCGGGAAATTTTTAATCTTCCCCTCCGCAAAAGCGCCGCTTCGATAATTTTGTTTCACAACCATCCCAGCGGCGATCCTTCACCGAGCCAGGAAGACCTGGAAGTTACCCGGCGGCTTGCCGATGCAGGGAATATACTGGGTGTAGCTGTACGCGACCATATCATTATAGGAGACGGCTGTTTTTTCAGCTTTCGCGAAAAAGGACTTCTTTAGGAACTCCTTATCAAAGAAGGAATTATATGGTATCATGTACTTGAAGAAATAGAACGCATAAAACTTGACAGCGGCAAATATTGATTGTATCAAATAAATTACCGGCCCTGCTACAAGTCCTAACGGGGCATAAGAGTTTATATAAACAGCTGTTTTCGAGCCTGTTTAAAAAAGTTTATGGAGAATTAAATGTCGGTTGATCTTATGAAATTAAAAGAAATTCTTGCCATGGTCCAAAAACCGGCACGTTACCTTGGTAACGAGTGGAATGCCTGCTTGAAGGATCATCGTGAGGCAGGCATGCGTATGGTTTTTGCTTTTCCCGATCTTTACGAAGTCGGCATGTCCAACCAGGGCTTGAAGATTCTCTACGAAAGTGTTAACAGCAGGCCGGGAATGCTCATGGAAAGAGTTTTTGCCCCTGCCGCCGACATGGAAGATTTAATGCGTGAAAAGGGATTGCCTCTTTTTGCCCTTGAAAGCCGCGAACCTTTGTCTCGCTTTGATGTTATCGGGTTTTCCCTGCAGTATGAGTTAAGCTATACCAACGTGCTGAATATGCTTGACCTGGCCGGTATACCCCTGTACCACCACAAACGCAGTGAAACCGATCCGCTGATTATCGGCGGCGGGCCGTGCTCTTTCAACCCCGAACCCCTGGCCCCGTTTTTTGACCTGTTCGTCATTGGTGAATCTGAAGAGTTCTTGCCGGTACTGCTTGATACAATGACAGAACTCAGGATGGAAAACCCCGGGAAAAAAGAATTGTTAGCCAGGCTATCCGGGCTGGACGGGGTTTACGTTCCTTCTCTTTACGAGCCGGTTTATGATCAGGGGCTACTTGCAGGAATGGAAAAGCTTGACCCGCGGGCTCCGGGTACAATCCGCAAACATTATGTCTCCGACCTCGACTGCGCCCCCTATCCCACAGCGCCGGTTGTCCCTTACATCCAGACTGTCCATGACAGGGCTGTAGTTGAACTGTTTCGCGGCTGCGGGCGGGGCTGTCGCTTTTGTCAGGCCGGTTATATCTTTCGGCCGGTGCGCAGGCGGAGCAGTGAAAATATTGTCTCTACGGCCAGGGAGCTAATTGCCGGTACCGGGTACGATGAAATTTCTCTTTCTTCTCTGAGCAGCACAGATTATCCCGGTCTCGATGCCCTGATCTGCGAACTGGACAATTCCCTTTCCGATGGTCGGGTTAAATGCAGCCTGCCATCCCTGCGCCTTGACTCTTATTCTGTCAGCCTGGCCGACCGGGTTCACCGGGGCAGGCGCAGCAGCCTGACTTTTGCCCCGGAAGCGGCTACCGAGCGGTTACGGAAGGTAATAAAGAAAAATATTTCCGAGAAGGATATTTTTACCGCTGTTGCTGATGCTGTTGAAGCAGGCTGGCAGGGTTTTAAGTTTTACTTCATGGTTGGCCTCCCCACGGAAACGGTCGAAGATGTGGAGGCAATTGTCAGTTTATGCCGCAGGCTGAGGCAGCACTTTAAACAGCAGGCCGGCCGGGCCCTTAAAATTTCTGTCAGTGTTTCCACTTTTGTTCCCAAAGCTCACACTCCCTTCCAGTGGGAACCGCAGCTTCCGCTGGCTGAAGTTATTGAGCGCCAGCAGCTTCTGCGCAGGGGTTTTGGAAAAATTGCCGGTTTCGATTTCAGCTGGCACGAAGCCGGGGCGAGCCTGCTGGAAGCGGTTTTTGCCCGGGGTGACCGGACCCTGGCGCCCCTGCTGGAACGGGCCTGGCAGCTCGGCTGCCGCTTTGACGGCTGGTCTGAACACTTTTCGTTTGATCTCTGGCAGAAAGCGTTCCGGGAACTTGAAATCGAGCCGGGCCGGTATGCTTACAGGCGCTTTAATTATGATGATTACCTGCCCTGGGACCACCTGGACTGCGGAGTGGACAAAGAATTACTCATTCGGGAACACCGTGAAGCGCTGGCACGGTAACCTGTTGGGAGGCACGGTTCATGGAAAGGCTTTGCTTTAGTTTTGCCCGCACAATGCCTTTGGCCTATATCTCGCACCTGGATATGATGCGGCTTTTCCTGCGGGCTCTGCGCAGGAGTAATCTGCCGCTGGCATACAGCCAGGGTTATAATCCTCACCCGCGCTTAACACTGGCCCTGCCCCTTCCGGTCGGGGTTACCGCCTCCGAAGAACTGGGCGAGATATTCTTTGCAGAAGCGGTGAGCCCGGAAGATTTTATCAGCATTCTTGGTTCGCAGCTTCCTGCTTCCCTGGAACTTACCGGAGCCGGCCGGTTAAGCCCGGAATCAACTTCGCTGGCAGCCCGGGTCTGCGCCGCGCTGTACCGGGTATTTGTAAGTGATGAACCTGATCGCGGTACGCAGTACCTATTACTGCGTGGCGCCCTGGATAAGCTGATGAGTCGGGAAGAAATTTTAATGGAACGCAAGTCGAAAAAGAAAAAAATTACTTTCATAAATGTCCGCCCTTATATTCTCAAGGCGGAAATAATATACAAGGAGGGCAGGCCGCTTGAATTAAGCCTGCTCTTAAAGGCAGGTAGCAGCGGAGGGGTTTCTCCATTTTTTATTATTGAACAACTGAAAATGGAAGCAGGCTCCGGCTTAATGGATGCAAGCAGCTGGCACGTTCACCGGGAAAAATTATATACCGGGCAAAACGGCTCCCTGCAGCCTTTGCCTGAAAGGATGTGAGCTGATCGATGGATAAGAAAATAATTGTAAACTGTGATAACAGGGCCACGCGTGTTGCACTGCTTGAAAAAGGGAAACTGGTTGAACTTGATATTGAACGTCCTCTTCAGCAGCGAGTGGTGGGAAACCTGTACAAGGGAACGGTGGCAAATGTTTTGCCTGGTATGCAGGCCGCATTTGTCGATATTGGTTTAGAAAAGAATGCTTTTCTTTACGTAGATGACATTTTTACCGACTGGGAAGAAGAAAGCCCGCCTCCGGCCCGCAGGCCGATAGAAAAGCTATTGAAAGTCGGCGAAGATATCATGGTTCAGGTTATAAAGGAACCATACGGAAGCAAGGGGGCCCGGGTGACCGGACAGATAACTATACCCGGACGTTACCTGGTCCTGGTTCCCGGAGCTGAATATATTGGTGTTTCAAAAAGAATCGAGGGTCAATCTGAACGGGACCGCCTGCGCCGGGAAGTAGAAAAAATGAAGCACCCGGATTTAGGGCTGATTGTCAGGACTGTAGCCGAAGGGGTCGAGTCTGAAGTGATGAAGCAGGATCTGCAGTTCCTGGTCCAGCTGTGGAACCGTATTTCAACCCGCTTTGAGCAAAAAACGGCTCCGGCAATTCTCTACCAGGATCTGTCCCTGACCTGCCGTATTGCCCGCGACCTCTTCGTGGAGGAATTCAGCAGCTTTCTGATCGACAACGAGCATGAATATGAGAAGGTAAGGGAAATTGTTGATTATATCTCTCCTCACCTGAAGCCCAAAGTGAAACTTTATCGTGAAAAAGAACCCATTTTTGAACGTTATGGCGTAGAGGTGGAACTGGAAAAAGCCCTGGCCCGCCAGGTCTGGCTGAAAAGCGGGGGATACCTGGTTTTTGACGAGGCCGAAGCTTTAACGGTTGTCGACGTAAACACTGGCCGCTATATCGGACGTCGCAACCTGGCCGATACAATACTGAAGACCAACCTTGAAGCGGCGGAAGAAATCGCCCGCCAGGTACGGCTGCGCGATATCGGTGGAATTATCATCGTTGACTTTATTGACATGAGCATAGAAGATCATCGCCGTAAGGTTATTGATAAGCTCAATGCTTCTATTAAAAATGACCGCACCAAGACCTATGTTCTCGGTCTGACCAATTTAGGCCTGGTGGAAATGACCAGGAAGAAGGTACGCCAGGACCTTTCCGAGTACCTGCAGCAGCCCTGTCCTTATTGTGGCGGATCCGGAAGGGTCCTCACTCCGCTGGTGGTCAGCACGCGAATTGAAAGCGACTTGAAAGCTGAGCTGAAAAATGAAAAAAGCAAGGCTGTCCTGGTCGAAATGCACCACGAAGTTGCCGCTATCATCATCGGCAGCGGCGGGGGCAACCTAAAAAAACTGGAAGAAGAACTAAAGAGAAATATATTTATCCGGGGAGCAGAAGATATTCACATTGAACATTACCGTATTGTAGCCCGCGGGAGCCAGAAACAAATCCAGGCCCTGGCGCTGCCGGTAAAGGTCGGAGAAGTCCTGGAACTGACCATCGAAGAACCTCATTCAACCAATCCCAATCACGGTATAGCCCGTATCCAGGGCTTTGTCATTAACGTTGAAGGGGCCGGCGAAAAGGTTGGTCAGAAAATTAAAGTGGAAATCAAAGATGTTAACCGTACCTTTGCCCGGGCGGTATTGAAAAAACGCTAGCAGACAGCAAAATATTTATTTAAATTATGGAGCAAGAAAAAAATTCAAAAAAACATAAAAGGGGCGGGGCTGCAGCCCCGCCGAGAGGTGGATTATAAACGCTAGTAAATCATTCGCCCTTCCACATAGAGGCGGGTTTTTTCCTGGTCGGGGTTGGTAAAGATTTTTTCAGCTGATCCCATTTCCACTATATTACCTTTATCTAAAAAGATCACCTCATCGGCAATGCGCCGGGCCTGGAAAACGTTGTGAGTAACCATAACAACTGTCATATGCCTCTCCCTGCTGAGCCCCGTAATCATATTTTCTATTATTTCTATATTGCGGGGATCAAGATTGGCTGTCGGTTCATCTAACAATAAAAGTTTCGGATCAAAAGCGACAGCTCTGGCAATAGCTACCCGCTGAGCTTCACCGCCTGAGAGTGTATCGGCGCGGCGGTGTGCCAGGTGCTCCATACCTACCTGTTCGAGTAAAGGGCCAACTTTAAGTTCTATCTGTTTGTGACTGTAGTTTCGGGCTCTTAAACCGTAAGCCACGTTATTCCAGACACTGTCCCGGAAAAGAAGGGTTTTTTGAAAAACCAGGGCCATTTTCCGCTGCAGGGTGAGGCGGGCAGTGCCGTTTAATGGAGCCGGTATTCCGTGGAAGTAAAGTGAACCGCTGTCGGGAGGAGTTAACAGGTTAATGATCCTGAGCAGGGTGCTTTTCCCTGCGCCGCTTGGACCGATCAGGCCGTATATTTGTCCCTTTTTAAGAGCCAGGGATGCGATGTTAAGCACTTCATGATCATACTTTTTCCTGATCCCTTTTAATTTAACCAGCGCCTGTTGATCAGTCACTGCTTCCGCCCCCTCTCTGAATGTTGTATAAAAACGAGTTGACAATAAAGGATAGAAGCAGGAGTATTATCCCCAGCCCGATGGCCAGTTCGAAATTGCCCTGTCGTGTTTCCAGGACTATAGCCGTAGTCATAACCCTGGTCTGTCCTTCAATGTTGCCACCTACGATCATTACAGCCCCGACCTCGGCTATAATTCTGCCGAAACCGGTAATTATTGCTCCCAGGATAGAAATCCGGGATTCCTTAATAATAGTCCAGGTAACGAGCCCCTGGCCTGCGCCAAGTGACCGGGCTGTTTCAACAACAGCTGTACCTTTAGAGCGGACTCCGACCATGGTCAGCCCGGCAATGATCGGTGTGGCCAGAGTTACCTGGGCAATGATCATCGCTGTAGGGGTATAGATCAAACCCAGGACCCCAAAAGGTCCCATTCTTGAAATCAGCAGGTAGATAAGCAGCCCTGCTACCACGGGAGGTGTGCCCATAAAGGTGAAAATCAGCTTGTTGACCAGGCGGGTTTTCTTCTCCGCTTTTAAACCCAGCAGGGTGCCCAGCGGAACGCCGATAAAGGTGCTGATGATTATTGCCAACCCGGAAATGCGCAGGGACAGGAAAACGATCCTGAGCAAACCTTCATCCAGGGAGATAATTAAACGGAAAGCTTCAATAATACCTTCGCCAAGCTGTGACATAAACCAACCTCCTATTAAAAACCGGTAAGCCCCCGGGTTCTATTTCTGCAGAACTGTCATTGCCGTTCAATCGGTAAAAAAATGGCTGTCCCGTTTATCTGGTATGATTTTATTAATTCACGTCCCCGGGGCGATGTCAGAAAATGTATGTACTCCATGGCATCATCAAACCTGACGTGAGGATGCAGGTCAGGGTTTACAGCCATTACCCCGTAATAATTATAGAGAAGTGGATCTTCTTCGTACAGGATCTCAAGTTCCAGACCTGTTTTCAAAGCCTCATATGTGCCCCTGTCGGTTAA
>SLSE01000179.1 GCA_007130585.1 Syntrophomonadaceae bacterium
CCTTTTCAACAACACGTTCATAGGCTCTTTTCATTTTATTGCGCAGTTCCCGGTCAACCTGCTCTTCGGTCCAGCTGAACTGCTGCAAGTTCTGAACCCATTCGAAGTAGGAAACAACCACCCCGCCGCTGTTGGTCAGGATATCGGGCACGATTGTTATTCCTTTCCCCACAAGCTTTTCCTCGCAGAGGGCGCACACGGGCCCGTTGGCCGCCTCAAAAATAACCTTTGCCCGGATCTTGTGATAATTATCACTGTTGATGGCGTTCTCCAGGGCGGCGGGAATCAGGAAATCACACTCCCGGCCGAAAACTTCTGCGTTATTAATGGTTTCCGCACCGGGAAAACCCTCAACTTCTCCTGTTTCATTCTTGTATTCAAAAAGAGCCTCCACATCAAGGCCGTCTTCATTGACAACACAGCCGCTGGTATCCGAAACGGCAATAATCCGGCAGCCCATTTTACTTAAATGGTGGGCCGCAAAATAACCGACGTTTCCGAAACCCTGGATTGCCGCAGTAGTCTCCTCCATCCTGTAACCGTTGCTGTCGGCCCAGTGTTCAACGGTAAGGGCCACCCCCTGGCCAGTGGCGCCCTTCCTGCCCGGCGATCCACCCAGTTCGACCGGTTTGCCGGTCACCACGGCCGGCGAGTAGCCGTGCAGTTTACTGTATTCATCCATCATCCAGGCCATAACATTTTCATCGGTGTTGACATCGGGAGCGGGGATATCCTGGTAGGGACCGATATCTTCACTGATCGCCTGGACATATTTGCGGGTCACCCTTTCCAGCTCCGCTACCGACATGTTTTTCGCGTCGCAGGCCACCCCGCCCTTGGCGCCGCCCAGGGGCAGATTCAGCAGGGCAGTTTTCCAGGTCATCCAGGAAGCAAGACCGCGGACATCGTCGGCGGAAACATCCGGGTGGTAACGCGTTCCCCCCTTGTGCGGGCCCCTGGCATTATTGTGCTGAATGCGGTATCCCTCGAAAATATACAGGTTCCCGTCATCCATCACGACAGGCAGGTAAACCTTGATTTCCCTGAAAGGCTGCCTGAGCCAGTTGCGGATCTGCCGGTTCAATTTAAGTTTGTTGGCTGCCCGGTCAAAATGATGCTTCGATGCTTCGTAGCAGTCTAGTAGGCGGTACCCTTTCTCATTTTTTTCTTTATCTTTCAGAGCTTCTTCTTTACCGGCCATGGCGATTCTCCTTTGAACTTAAAATTATTCCCATTTCAACTCAAGAGTTCCCTTCCTGAGTGAAGCAACAAACTCGGACACGGCCTCCGCACCGTCAAACATCAGCGGGGCATACTTCCCGGCAAATGCAGCTTCCGCTTTACGGCCGCGGGGCTGCTCTGCCAGGTAGGCAACATAAACCTTCCTGCCGTTGTAATCGGCATAGGCAATCCTGGCGCCGAAATTATCCGCGGGCAGAAGCAGGGCATCCCCGGTTACGGTGGCAATATGGTGGGGATGGGAAAGCAGGGCCCTGGAAAGACCATTTGAATCAGTTACCCCGGCATGATTTAACTCTTCCCCGAGCAGGTTAAAATCAGCGTAAAAATAGAAACCGCCGTCCGGCCTGGTAACCCGCAGCCCCTCAATTTCTGCAAAAAGATCATGCAGGGTACGGCCCATGATGCGGTGAATTTCCCTGGTTACCTTAAAATATTCCTCTATCTCTTCATTTTCCCGGTAGGCAGCCACGGCGGCGCGCTGAACGGGTGTGGTTATGTTCGTATACATGGTGGCGGCAAGCTTCTGGAGGCCTGCGCTGATTTTCCTGCAGTCGGCATCGGGCAGGTGGCAGGTTCCCAGCCTGTAACCCCCGGCCGAACGATCCTTGGAAAGCCCGTTAAATACGAAAGTGCCTTCCGGGTAAATAGTTCCCATGCTGGTATAGGAAGCGATATCAAATGTTGTCAGCGCATAAATTTCATCGGAAAAAACAATTATCCCGAACTTCCTGCAAACGGAAGCAAGTTCGGCCAGCTCTTCCCTGCTGTAAACCTGCCCGGTGGGGTTGTGGGGGCTGTTCAAGACCAGGAGATGCTGTTCGCCGTGCAGGGTAACCAGGAATTTTTCAAGTTCTTCGGCGGTCAGCTTGTAGTTGTTTTCGGGGCGGGTTTGCAGGGGATGATATTTTTTGCCCAGGAAACGGGCCTGGGGCGCGTAGCCAATCCAGGAAGGCACGGGGATAATTACATCCCCGCTGATAATGCTGAACAGCAGGAAAAAAATGCCCTTGGTGCCCGGGCCGATAATAATCCGCCCGGCGTCCCCGTTCAGCCCAAAATGGCGGGCGTTAAAACCGGCCACGGCTTCCCGCAGTTCAAAGATCCCTTCCGAGTCGGCATAACCGCTTTCTCCCGCCGCCTCCTGCAGGGCCCTGACCAGCGGTTCCGGAGCGTGAAAGGGCGACTGGCCGAAAGCAAAGCCGAAGTAATCAAAATCACAGCCTACGGTGCTGCACTTTTCATGCTGCCTGGCCACCATCAGGCCTATGGCCAGGTTCTCGGGCATCTCGATCTGTTCAATATTTTCTTCAAATAATATATTTTTCAACTTTTTCTGCCTCCATTCCGATCAACAGCCTTTTTTCCGGCAAATAAATATATTTTACGATTTTAGTCTATCATATTTATGCCATTATTCCAAAAAAGCAAGCCCTTTCAACGAACCTGTCACCGGGCGGCAGGCTTGCCGCAGTGGAACAACCGCCGGGCCGGAACATGCCCTGCCCCCTGTTCAGGCTCCCCCCTGCGCCACGTTATTTTTTCCGCCTGCTGCACCCCTCCGGGACAGCCGGGCAAGTTTTTTTAAATGACCCGGGAAATTAACAGGATCTGGCCCCGGTCAGTCGTATATATTAAAGACCAGCTTTTTTGATCCGGGGAGGGATAATATTTATGAATACCGTGGAAAGAGCCCTGATGCACGGTCTTTTTATTCACCTGCACCACAACATCGATAAGGCCATCGACTTCGGGATGTTTAAAAACCTCAATGACATTGTGGAAGAAGTGTCCGATGGCAGCCTGCTGATCGGACCTGAAGCAAACGACGACGCGGCTGTTTTTAGAATGCCCGGCGACAGCGGTTTAATGGTGGCCAAAATGGAGAGCCACTGCTCCCCCTGTGTTCCGCGGCCCTACGACAGCGCCGCTACCGGGGCGGGCGGCGCCATGCGCGACGTGGTGGCCATGGGCGGCCAGCCGCTGTTTTTGCTCGACTTTATCGGCACGCGGCCCCTGGAAGAGGAAGTTATTGTCGGGGCCTGCGGGTTCAAGGGCAAATGCGATTGCGGGAAATGCGAGATTATGACCAGCGGGGAAAGGGTCAACCTGATGGTAAAAGGTATCCGCGACATGTGCGAGGCGATGGGCGTATTCGTTGTGGGCGGCGGCCTTTCCACCTCTTTCAGCGATATAGTGCCCGCCGTCGTGGCAGCGGTTATCGGGCGCCTGGTAATCGACGAGCCGCTGACCAAGCCGGCAAAAAATGTGGGTGACCGGCTGATTATTATGGGCTCCACCGGGAATGACGGCAACGATACCCTTTACCGGGCGGGCCTGGTTGATGTAATGCGACCGGCCATGGCCCTGTTTTCAGAAGAAAGAGCCACCATGGAAGCCGCCCTTGCCGTAATTAAAACCGGCAAAGTCAACGCCTGCTCCGACCTGGGGGCGGCGGGTATCGGCGCGGCCGTAAGCGAATCCGTCCGTTTCGGCGGCCTCGGGGCCAAGGTGGAACTGGCTTCGGCTCCCGTCACCGTAGACGGCCTGACCCCGGAAGAAATCCTGATCTGCGAAACCCAGGCCCGGATGCTCTTCCAGGTGGCCCCGGAAGATGCTGCCGAAGTTATAGATGCCAGCTGCGCCAGGGGAACCTGCGCTTACGATATCGGGGAAATTACGGACGAGAAAGAGGCGGTCTTCTTATTCGGGGGCAGGGAAATTGCCCGGATCCCCCACAAGCCGCCTGCCGAACTGTTTGAATAAGTTAACAGGTTAATAAAAATAAGCCTGTCCGCCTGATAAATCAGTAAAAAGCGGACAGGCTTTATTCTTTATCTCTCTAATGCTTAACCCTGCTTACATATCAAAGTCTATGGTGTAATCGGAAATTACTTCACCGGCCACTTTCCAGTGACCGTCTTCGCGGATCATCGGCACTTCAGCCTCGGTGGTAATTGTATCAATCTCGCGGTATACTTCCGAGAAGACATCCAGCATTAACCTCATGCCTTCTTCTTCGGTTAGATTCTCAAGATCCACTTCCTCGGAGAACATCATGGCAAACAGCCGCTCCATGAGCTTTTCGGTCAGGATTTCCGGGTCCGGGTGAGTGCTGACCGTATAAACAGTGGCCTCGTTTCCGTCAATGGTGTGCCCGGCAATTGTCAGGTCGAAATTTTCGAAGATTATTTTAAACATTTCGCGGATTAGATCCGCTTCTGCTGAATCTTCTTCCAGGGCCCGGGCCAGCTCATCGAATTCATCTTCAAATTGATCAAGGTAGTCCCTGGCAATCAGGGTTTCCGCTTTCTCCAGGTCAAGATCCCTGATCGCATCAAAAAACTGCAGCACAATCTCTTCCGGGTCGGCATCTTCTATTGCCACTTCTTCTGGAACCTCTTCTTCTTCAACGGTTTCCACGCAGCCGGCAATTAATATAAAACTCAAAAACAGTGCTGCTATTAAAAACAGGTAACCTTTTTTCATTGCTTAAAATCCTCCTTGAGCGCAGTCAGACCAGACCTGCTCAATTTATTATGTTCTTCTAAGTTACCAGTAACCGCGATAAAAAGCAACTGCAAAATTATATTCAACTACTGTGCCGCATGGAGGTCTTCGGCTATTTTGATAATCAGGGCCCTGTTTTCCAGGCGCTTGACAAAGCTGGACGGGATAGCCCTTTCTCCCAGCAGCGCTCCCAGGATGGCGCCGGTGATTGAACCGGTGGAGTCGCTGTCCCCGGTGATGTTAACCGCCCTGAGAACCGCCTTCTTCCAATCTGCCGGATATGCCAGGCTGCAGTAGAGGGCTATCGCCAGGGCTTCTTCGCCGACCCATCCCTCTCCGATCAGGGGAATGGCGCGCTCTGCCGGTTCCCCCCTCCGGGCCAGTTCCCGGGCCTGCTCAATTTTCCGGAGGGTCTCTTCGTGGCCCTCATGGCCGGTCAATACAGCAGTGCCGGCATCGATGGCCCTCTCCAGGGGATACCCCTCCACTATCCGGGCCACCAGTTCGGCCAGGAAACCTGCCGGCAGGTAACCGGAAGGGTGGCCGTGGGTAATGACCCCGGCTTCAATTCCGCGCAGGAAGGCTTCGCCGGTGGTAAAAGCCAGGCCAATCGGGGCGGTCCTCATCACCCCTCCGCAGCCCTTGCTATCGTTAATCCTGTTTTCAAGCGTGCCCATCCGGCCGCTGCCCAGGGCGGACAGGCAGGTGTTGCCGGGAGTCCTTCTGTTTTCGGGGTTTTTCTGCATCTCATACCATTCGAGGTATTCCTGGTAAAAAATCGTTTTAAAGTCGCACTGTTTCCCTCCCCTGCAGACCTGGAGCGCCCGGATACAGGCAGCTGCCGTAGCCAGGGTCATCTGGGTGTCATCGGTATATGCTCCCGCCTTAAAGTTACCGTGGGGAGCGTAGTCTTCTATACCGTCTGCCCCGAAACGTTCCCTGATTTCTTCCAGGCTTAGAAACTCAACCGGCGCCCCGAGGGCATCGCCGGCTGCTCCGCCAAGCAGGCAGCCCCTGCTTTTACTGATGTCCAAAATAGCTCACCACCCGCTGTGCTTATATCCTCCCCGCAGCCTGTTTACGGTCCCCAGGGTTGTTAAAATGAAATTAAAGAAAGGGGTTTCCCCTCCTGCCCGTGAATATTATACAGTAAAGGGCATCCGAATTAATCCGTAAGGAGCTGATAAAATGAAGCCCCGCATATGCGATTTCCTGCCTCTCCCCGATCTGCTCAAAGCGAAAAGCGTTCTCTGTATCCAGCCCCACTCAGACGACATGGAAATAGGAGCCGGCGCTACAATAGCGCGCCTGGCCGCCCTCGGGGCCGGGGTCACCTGCCTCACGGTTACAGACGGGTCCGTCGGGGCTTACGATACTCTGCGAAACCCCGAGAATTTGGTCGATACCAGGCGCGCTGAAACAGAAAAAGCAGCCGGCCTCCTGGGCGTAAAAGAACTGCTCTGGCTCGATTTTGCCGACGGGGGCAACCTGCCCTACGAAATACTCCGTTCTGAAATCACTGCCGTAATCCGCCGTATGAGACCTTCCGCCGTTATGGTCTGCGATCCCTGGCTGCCCTACGAAGCCCATTCCGA
>SLSE01000155.1 GCA_007130585.1 Syntrophomonadaceae bacterium
CAGAAAGGTTTCCTGGCAGAAATTGAAGTCGAGCAGATGGAGCGCTTCCTGCAGTACATAGCCAGCGGGCAGTACGATTACCAGGAACGGATGATGATGGAGACCCGCCTGAAGCGGGGCGACGAAGAGCTGGGCAGCTACCTCGCCCTCAATGATATTGTCGTCTCGCGGGGGCCTTTTTCGCGCATAATCAAGATTGAAACGTATGTTAACGAGGAATACATGGAAAGCTACTCCGGCGACGGGGTTATTGTTGCTACTCCCACCGGGTCAACCGGCTATTCGCTTTCAGCCGGGGGGCCGATTGTCAACCCGTCCATGGAGCTTTTTGTAGTCACCCCGATCTGCCCCCACAGCCTTTACAACCGCTCACTGATTATCAACGGTGACGATATTATGAAGCTGCGGGTTGATTCCCGCCAGGTCCAGGTCGTCCTGACGGTTGACGGCCAGGTCCGTTTCGCCCTGGAAGACGGGGATCAGATCTTTGTCAGCCGTTCCGGCCATAAAATAAAGATGGTCTGTTTCCACGACTATTCTTTCTACAGGATGCTGCACCAGAAGCTGAAAGGTTAAGCAAAAACAAACGGGTCAAAAAGAGTTACGGCCCTGGCATAAAACGGGAGGATCCTGGATGCTTGTTCAATTAAGAGTAACCGATTACGCCCTGATCGAAGACCTGACCTTAAACTTTAATCCCGGTTTAAATATACTGAGCGGCGAAACGGGCGCCGGAAAGTCCATTGTGATAGGAGCCATGAATCTCCTGCTTGGCGAGAGGGCGGCGGCGGACCAGATTCGCCAGGGCCGGGAAACGGCCGCTGTCGAGGGGATTATCAGCTGCGACTCCGGACTGCGAACCCGGATTGACCGGCTCCTCGAAGAAGCAGGTATTGCCGGCGGGGATGAATTGATTGTAGCCCGCGAGGTTTTTCGCACCGGACGCAGCGTGGCCAGGGTCAACGGCCGGGCTGTTCCCGTTTCATTTCTCAGGGAACTGGGCCAGCTGCTCATCGACCTGCACGGACAGCACCAGCACCAGTCTTTGCTGCGCCCGGAAAGGCACATTGAACTGCTTGATTCTTTCGGCGGCACTGAACTTGACGGGGCTGCCGGAAAAGTGTCCTCCCTCTACAGCAGGTGGCGGGAGAAAAGAAAAGAGCTCTCGGCCCTGGGTGAAAACAGCGCGGAAAGGGAAAGAAATATCGATATCCTCTCATTTCAACTCAGGGAAATCAGGGAAGCAGAACTGCAGGCGGGGGAAGACCTGGAACTGTCCCGAAGGGAAAAGATACTGGCTAACGCTGAAAAGCTCTGCACCCTGACTGCCCGGGCCTATGCCGATATTTATGCCGGCGAAGACGGAGAAGACGGCAGCCCGGTAGAAGCCCTTTTCGACCGCCTGAACCGGTCGGCGGCCCTGATTACCGAGGCGGCCGGCCTGGACCCGAAACTTGAACCGCTGCTGGATCTGCTCGGGACAGCCTCCGCGCAGCTTGAAGAGGTATCCCACGAACTGCGCGATTACCGGGCGGGTTTTGAATTTGAACCGGACGAGCTGTCCGCAATCCAGGACCGTTTAAACCGGGTTAACAACCTCAAGCGCAAGTACGGGGGGACGATAGAAAAAACCCTGGAATTTGCCGGTAACCTGGAAGCGGAAATTGACCGCCTGCAGAATAGCGAAGCCATGGCGGAGCAGCTTGAAAAAGAAATCTCGGGGCTGGAGGCTGAGCTTACAGAAGCCTGTGCCGCTTTAAGCGGCCTGCGCCTGGAGACGGCCCGGCGCCTGGAACAAATGCTTGAAGACAGCCTTTCTGAACTGGCCCTTTCCGGGGCCCGCTTTAAAGTTGTTATAACGGAAAAGGACTCCTTCTCGCCGAAGGGCAGGGACAATGTTGAGTTCCTGTTTTCTGCCAACCGCGGCGAGGAAGTCAAACCGCTGGCTAAAATAATTTCCGGCGGCGAAGTTTCCCGGGTTATGCTGGCTTTAAAAACCATCCTGGCCAGGGAAGATCCGGTCCCGACCCTGGTTTTCGATGAAGTGGACTCGGGGGTTGGGGGCGCCACCGTACAGAAAGTGGCTGAAAAGCTGGCTCACCTGGCCCGGCATCACCAGGTGATGTGTGTCACCCACAGCGCCCAGATTGCCTCAATGGCCGACTCTCATTTCTACCTCTATAAAGAAACTGCCGGGGACAGAACATTAACCAGGGCGGCCGGCCTTAAAAATGGCGAAATCAGGGAAGAGCTGGCCCGTATGCTTGACGGGGCCGGTGTAGACCGGGTCGGCCTGGACCATGTAGACAGCCTTCTTGAGCGGGCCCGGCGCTTCAAAGAGGAAAAAGTTAACTAAAGCCTTCCGAGAGGGGCAAATCATGCGTCTGGAAGATATGATGACCACTAACTTCGCCACCCTGAAGGCTGATGACAGCCTGCAGGACGCCGTTAAACTGCTCAGGAACAGCAAGCGTGACGGCCTTCCGGTGCTAAATGATGACGGTTCCCTGGCCGGCATATTCACCAAGACCAACCTGTACGATTCCCTGCTGGAAAACCCCTCCCTGGACCGGCCGGTCAGTGATTTTTATAACCGCAACGTCGTGAAGATTTACAAAGGTCTGACCTACGACGAGGTTATCGAGGCGGTCCGCAAAATACCGGTCGGAACGGGCGTGGTTGTAGACAGCGACGACAGGGTGGTCGGCCTGTTCACAAAGGTAGAATTGATCACGTCCCTGTTTAAGGAAGAAAGGCTTCTCAATACCCGGCTTAATGCCATGTGCCAGGCCATGCACAACGCCCTGGTTTCTGTTGACGAAAAGGGACGCATCAACTTTATTAACATGGCGGCGGGTCAGCTTTTCTCGATCGATCACGGCCAGGTGCGGGGTAAGTTCCTCGATGAAATCATGCCGGGCCTGGATATGCGGAAAGTGCTGGAAACCGGCCTGGTTGAAATAGGAGCCGAGTACACCTCGGGCGATACCACAACCATGGTCAATAAAACGCCGCTCCTCGACGGCGGAAGGGTTGTCGGGGCGATTGCCATCTTCCAGGACATTACGGAACTGGAGTCAATTGCCGAAGAGATGGGAACGGTAAAAAGGTTGAACCGGACCCTGCAGACAGTTCTCGATATCGGATACGACGCCCTGGTGGTGGTCGACGAAAACGGTTTGGTTGTCCTGGTAAATCGCACTTTTCTCGACTTTATCCGCCTTGAGGAAGAAGCTGTTATGAACCGCCCGATCAGCGAAGTCCTGCAGAACAGCCGCCTCCATGTAGTGGTCAAAACCGGCATACCGGAAATAAACGATATCCAGTTTATTGACGGCAAACCCTATGTTGTTTCCAGGCTGCCCATAGTCAGGGATCGCCAGGTAATCGGAGCGGTGGGCAAAATCAGTTTTCGCCGCGTCGATGAACTGCGCAGCCTTGCCGCCCGCCTGGAGGCCATGAACAGCCGGCTGGTTCACTTCCAGGAAGAGCTTAAAAAAGCGCGTTTCCAGGAGCGTCCTTTTCATTTCGAGGATATTGTAACCATTAACCCGGCCATGCAGGCCCTGATCAGTGAAGCGCGGCAGGCCGCCCAGGGTTTGTCAACGGTGCTGATCAGCGGTGAAAGCGGTGTCGGCAAGGAACTTATGGCCCAGGCAATTCACCAGGAAAGTCCGCGCAGCGGCGCTCCTTTTGTCAAGGTTAATTGCGCCGCAATACCGGAAAACCTGCTCGAATCGGAGTTTTTCGGCTATGCGGGCGGAGCTTTTACCGGGGCCATGAAAAGCGGCAAAGAGGGACTGCTTGACCGGGCCGACGGCGGCACCCTGTTTTTGGACGAAATAGGCGACATGCCGCTGTCCCTGCAGGGCAAACTGCTGCGGGTCCTTCAGGACCAGGCCTACGAGCGGGTCGGCGATACGAAAACCGTGCGGGTAAATATCCGTTTTATTGCCGCCACCAACCAGGACCTGGAAAATAAAGTTTTAGACGGCAGTTTCCGGAAGGATCTTTTTTACCGTCTCAATGTTATACCGATCCCGATTCCGCCCCTGCGGCAGAGGGCTGAAGATATAAAACCGCTGGTATTTGCCTTCCTCAACAAGTACAATGAAATTTTCGGCATGCAGGTCAGCGATATAGCGCCGGAAGCGGCGGCAGTCCTGCGTTTATATTCATGGCCCGGCAATGTTCGCGAACTTGAAAACGTGATCGAACGGGCAATGAATCTATCGGTGGAGGAAGTGATCGGGATTGAACACCTGCCCCCGCACCTGAGGTCGGGCTGCCCGGCGGCCTCCTTAACCGGACAGCAGGGCGGACTGGATTCACAGGAAACTTTTGCCCCGGCCGTTCCTGCCTACCGCTGGGAACGCGAAGAAAGAGAACGGGAAACCATCCGCAAGGCGCTGAAACAGTCAGCCGGCAACAAGAGCGAGGCCGCCCGCATTCTCGGCATGAGCCGTTCCTGGCTTTATCAAAAGATCGACCGGCTGGGCCTGAAATGAATTTACCGCCCTGTAATACTTAGCTTGCAAATCAAGGAGGTTATAACATGGATTTTGAAATGACTACCGAACAGCTGGCCATGCAAAAAACGGCCCGCGAATACGCTGAAAAAGAAGTGGCCCCGGTTGCGGCAGAGTATGACGAGAAGGAGGAAATGCCGGTAGACCTTGTACGCCGGATGGTCGCCGAAGGTTTCTCATCGGTCAGCGTTCCGGAGGAATACGGCGGGGCCGGCATGGATGAGATAACTGTCTGCCTGGTAACCGAGGAACTGGGCCGCGGCTGTGCCGGTATTGCCACCGGTGTCGGGGCAAACTCCCTGGCCATGCTGCCGATCCAGCTGGCCGGCAGTGAAGAACAGAAAATTAAATACCTGACCGAACTGTGTGAAGGAAAACTGGCTTCCTTTTGCCTGACCGAACCCAATGCAGGCTCCGATGTAAGCTCTATTTCAACTACGGCAATTAAAGATGGCTCCGAGTATGTTATAAACGGGACCAAGTGTTTCATCACCAACGGGACTTATGCCGACTATTACGTGGTTTTTGCCGTGACCGACCCGCAGCGGGGGGCCAGGTCGCTGACGCCATTCATTGTTGAAAGGGACAGGCCCGGGATTGATGCCAGCCGCAGCGAAAAAAAGCTGGGTATCAGGGCAAGCAACACGGCGGTAGTTGTTTTCGATCAGGTTCGCATCCCAGAAGATAATTTGCTGGGCAAGCCCTGCGGTGGCTTCAGGGTGGCCATGGAAACCTTCGACATTTCCAGGCCGATGATTGCTTCACTCGCCGTTGGCCTGGCCAGGGCCGCATACGAAGCCGCGGCAAAATATGCCCGGGAAAGGGTCCAGTTCGGGAAGCCGATTATCCAGCAGCAGGCCATCCAGTTTATGCTGGCCGATATGGCCATGGAAATTGAGGCCGCCCGCTCCCTGGTCCTCTTCACGGCGGGCAGAGTCGGAAAAGGCCAAAGAAACCTGTCCGCTTATTCGGCCATGGCCAAAGGATATGCCGGTGACATGGCCATGCGCGTTACTGTAGATGCCCTGCAGGTACTGGGAGGCTACGGTTACACCAGGGAATATCCCCTTGAGAAGTACATGCGGGATGCCAAGATCATGCAGATCTACGAAGGCACCAGCCAGGTCCAGCGTCTTGTCATAGCCAATAATATTATAAACGGCCGGATTTAAGGCCAAAATAAATGTATCGGGCTGCTCCTGGGACAGGAACAGCCCCGGGGAGGCGTTGAAATGAGCGATCACCTGCATGAAAAAACCCTTTCCAGCAGTTATCTCTACCGGGGTAAAATTATAAACGTCCGCCAGGACAGGGTGGAGATGACGGGAAAAAAAGTAACCTTCCGGGAAATTGTGGAGCACCCGGGCGCCGTTGCCATGCTGGCAATAGATGACAGCGATAATATTATCCTGGTCAGGCAGCACAGGCAGCCGGCCGGGGAAGTCCTCCTCGAAATCCCGGCCGGAAAGCTGGAGCCCGGTGAGGAACCCCTGGACTGCGCGCGCCGTGAAATGCTCGAAGAAACCGGCCTGGAAGGAGCCGGCTGGAAGGAGCTCTTTTCTTTTTATCCTTCGCCAGGTTTTTGTGATGAATTAATTTACCTTTTCCGGGTCGAAGAGCTTTCAGAGTCTGCTGCTCCCGCCGGGGATCCTGACGAAAGAATCGTTATTGTCAGGATCCCGTTAACCGAAGCATGGGACATGATCAATTCGGGACAGATCAGGGACGGCAA
>SLSE01000129.1 GCA_007130585.1 Syntrophomonadaceae bacterium
ACCTTAGATGAAGTTCCAAAGCCATTTGGTAAAGCCGTATTTCTCGGTATCCAGCACGTCCTGACCATGTTCGGCGCCACGGTAGCCGTCCCGCTGCTTTTAGGTCCGGTTATGGAAATGAACCCCGAACAAATTGCCCTGCTGATCTCGGCTGTTATGCTTGCTTCCGGCGTTGCAACTTTCCTGCAGGTTAACTTCGGAACCAGGCTGCCTATTATCCAGGGTGTGTCCTTTGCATTTCTCGGTCCGTTCTTCGGCATTATCGGCGCGGTGGGGGCTATGGGCCCGGCAGTAACCATGCAGCATATCGCAGGGGCAATCATGCTCGGCGCACTTGTAGAAATTGTTATCGGTTTTACCGGCCTTATCGGTAAGCTGCAGAGGTTTGTAAGCCCCGTGGTAATCGGTCCGGTTATTGCCCTGATCGGGCTGTCGTTATGGTATGTTGGAGCGCCCGATGCGGCAACCAACGTACTGCTTGCTACGATCGTAATCGTTCTGACATTTGTCTTCGCACTTATTCTCGGACCCAAAATGCCGTTCTTCTCCTTGTTCCCGGTCTTGCTGGCGGTTGTCATCGCCTGGGTAGTAGGATATGTTCTAACCCTTGGCGGCGTATACGCCCCCGGGGACCCCGGCTATATTGATCTCACTGCTGTTGGAGCCGCTCCGTGGTTCCGGATCAACATTATCTTCCCCTGGGGTATGCCCCAGTTTGAATTTGGCTTTTTCCTGGTCATCCTGGCCGGTTACCTGGCTTCGATGATCGAATCCTACGGCGACTACCATGCTATCAGTGAAGCTGCTGAAGCGCCTGAACTGACCGACAAGCAGGTCAGCCGCGGGATCGGCTTCGAAGGTGTCGGCTGCTTCTTAAGCGGTGTCTTCGGCGGATTTTCCAGCACCAGCTACACTGAAAATATCGGCCTGGTCGGTTTAACAAGGGTTGCCAGCCGCTACGTGGTTAACATCGGCGTTGTAGTCCTGATCTTACTTGGCCTTTTCGGCAAATTCGGGGCTGCTGTATCGTCCATACCGACACCGATCGTCGGCGGCCTCTACTGCGCCCTGTTCGGCCTGATTGCTTCAATCGGGATCAGCAACGCGGCTAAAGCGGACCTGACCTCCATGCGCAACCAGATGATCATGGGTTTTTGCCTCTTCATGGGGATCAGTGTTCCCGGTATTTTCAACGGCACCCACTTAAGAGAAGGTGTCCAGCTCTTCTTTGAGTGGGCTCCCTGGTTGTCCAACATTATCAATATTGTTGGGTCAACGGGAATGGCTGTTGCCGCTATCTTTGGATTAATCCTGGACAATGTAATCCCGGGTACTCCTGAAGAACGCGGCCTGGTGAGAAAACCCAGAGAAGTCAGCCACGAACCGATCAAACCTTTCCCGGAAGAATAAGAACTAACAAAAAGTTCAATAAAAGGGGCTGCCCCGACCTTAAGTCGGGGCAGCCCCTTTACATTTTTACTTTGCTGAAAACAGGCAGCCTGTTAACTCGCCGGTGTGCTTTAAGCAGAGCTGTTCCTGAACAGCTTTAAAATATTTACGGCGATTTCCAGGTTAAGGGCATGTTCCGGATTGTCCAGGCTTATTCCGGTCAGTTCCTCGATCTTCTTAATCCGGTAAAGAACCGTATTGTAGTGGGTATAAAGCTTCGTCGAGGTCAGCTTTAAATTGCGGTTAGTCTCATAATAGGTTTCCAGGGTTTTGATGAGTTCGCCTTTTTTGTTGCGATCGTAATCAAAGACAGGTTGAAGGAGTCCATTAACGAACAGTTCCAGTTCGCCGCGGTTTTTTTCACTGAGAATCTTGTAGAAGCCGAGGTCGTCAAAAAACACTACCTGGGCGGCATCTGACAGCTGGGCAATTTTAAGGGCCTCGCGGGCATCTTCGTAACTGCGGCTAACCAGGCGAATGTCATTGTTGGCGCGACCAACGCCCACGTTAATTTTCATGCGTGGGCTGGCCGATTCTCTTAAATATTGAACCAGGGAATTTACTGTTTCTTTTAAAGCGACCGGGTCTTTAGCAGTGGAGCCGATAATAATCGCTATGTTATTACCCTTGATTCCCGCTATTAAATTGGCCTCGCCCTGCTGCCGCAGGAACCTGTTGATTCCCTTGAGAAGGTCTTCCTTGGACCTGGTTCCGCCCATGCTCATATAGTCCTGAATTTCTTCCAGTTCGTTAAAACTGCTGTCATTAATCAACACTACCGCCGTTGGCGCTTCCAGGTCGATGTTAAAATTCCGTCCACGTCTTATAATTTCTTCTCTATCTTCAAAATCGGAGGAGAGCAGGATTTCAAGAAAATCGTTATAGTAACTTTTTTCAATTTCAAATATCGCTTTATGCTTGGTAAATTCAAGGGCCGCAATAGTAGCCGCTCTTTCCATGGTCAGAATATCGGGTTCGTAAACAGGTGTGTTGGCAAGGGCCACCATGTAACCGTATTCATACTTGGCGGCGATGATCGGAATTCGGATAGCTGTTACGGTAAGCGGCTTCCCAGAGTCCGCGATATCATCGAGGGCATACCTGACCTCCTTTATATTGCCCAGAAGCAGCTTTTCCTGCAAGAGCACGGCTTTGTCCCCGGAGAAAAAAAGTTCAAATGTATCCCTGTCGGGGCAATCCTCGTTAACGATCAGGGAACCTTCCCGGTCAACTATGGCCACGGGCTTGGAAATGAGCTTGCCTGTTTCCTTGCAGAGCTCTTCCAGGGGGCTGCCGTTTAAGGCCAGATCCATCAGTATTTTATGGGCCCGTTCCAGTTTTTGCAGGATCTTGTTCTGCTTGTTGAAAACAACTCCCAGGATGGGAGCAATAATTTCGGAAAAAGAGAGATCGAAAGGGACTTCCAGCAGAGGTATATTATAGCGGTCTGCGCTTTTTATAATTTCGGCGGGTATTTCGTCCAGGTAACGCTTAGTTTTTATGGCCAATCCCGCTCCCTGGGCCTGGCTCATCCGCGGGATCAGGGTTTCCATCAAATCGGGATATTCACGAAAGGAATATCCCGTGGTCAGCAGGAATTCACCTTCTATCAGCCAGTCCATGATATCGGGGACTTCAATTACATTAACCAGCTTGATCACCCGCTCCAGGCCGCTGCTTCCGCCAACCACTTTCAAACGATCTACAACATCAAGCGACATCGCTTCCCGGACTGTAATACCATATTGTTTCCTTATTATCCCCACATCCTTAATTGTTTCGATAATATTCCTGCCCGATCGGGCAGTCACTACACAGTAACATTATCAGAATAAGGGGATCTATGTCAATCAATTTGTAGCTAATATACAAAGATAACACTGCGATTTATTGTTACATTCTAAAGGATATTTGATTTTAATGTTTAAATTTTAGAAATATGCAAATTAAGTATAATTCGTTATAATTAAAGTAACGGTGCAGCCAAATCCTGTTTTTGAGCAGGATAAATACGAAAGGATGATTCAAGTTGAAGATTGTTGTTGCACTCGGAGGTAATGCGCTGCTGAAAGCGGGACAGTCTGGAACAGTGGAAGAGCAGTATGAAAACGTTGAGACAGCCTGCCGCCAGCTCGTGCAGATGGCCCAGGACAATGAACTTGTTATAACACACGGTAACGGGCCGCAGGTTGGCAAAATTCTCCTGCAAAATGAGACCGCCCGCGATAAGACGCCGGCTATGCCGCTCGATATATGCGGGGCCATGTCACAGGGCCAAATCGGCTATATTCTGCAGCAGGGACTCTGCAAAGAGTTCCAAAGGCAGAACGTGGAAAGAGACGTGGCTACGGTTATAACCAGGGTCCAGGTCGACAGGGATGATCCCTCATTCCAGAATCCCACCAAGCCGATCGGTTCCTTCTACAGCAGGGAAGAAGCCGAGAAGTTTAAGAAAAATAGCGGCGATACCTGGGTTGAAGACAAGGCCAGGGGCGGGTGGCGCAAAGTTGTTCCTTCGCCGATGCCGTCAAAAATAGTGGAAGAAAAAATTATTAAAGAATTAGTTGCCGGCGGTTACCTGGTTATCGCTTCCGGAGGGGGAGGCGTTCCGGTAATTGCCGACGAACCCGCCGGTTACAAAGGCATAGAGGCCGTGATCGACAAAGACCTGGCCGGCGAACTGCTGGCTACCATAGTCGATGCAGATGTTCTCATGATCCTGACCGATGTCAGCGAAGTATATCTTAATTACGGGAAACCGGACCAGAAAAAACTGGGCACTGTCAGCGTCGAAGAAATGGAAAAATACGAGGAAGAAGGCCATTTCGGAGCAGGCAGCATGGGGCCGAAGGTTAACGCCGCTATCAGGTTTGCCCGCAAAAAAGGCAAAACGGCAATTATCACTTCACTGGAAAACGCTGTAAAAGCGCTTACCGAAAACACCGGTACTCAGCTAAAAAGTGGAGTGTAGATTGAAATAGAACAAGAGAAAGGAGGTATTTTTAAGTGGTTATAAAGACTCATATTTTAAAAAACACCTTTAAGGATTCGGTTTACCTGATGCGCCTTTCCGGGACAGTCAGGGAGTTCGAAGGTGTCATCGAAGCTGAAGTAATTGTGGGAACCGATCATAATAAAAAATTTCTCCGCTCCGGGGGTCTCTGGACCGATGAAATTGAATCGGAAGCCGGAGCCAATGATCTGATCATTGCAGTAAAAGCGGAAGATGAAGATAAAGCCGACCAGGCCATCCAGGGCACTCTTGATGAAATGAGTAAAGCAGTGGACAGGGAAAACCTGCTCGGTGATTTTATACCGCGCACATTTGAAACCGCCCTGCAAAACCTGTCGGGCGCCAACCTGGCCCTGCTTTCCATACCCGGCCGTTATGTCCGGCGGGAAGCAGACCAGGTCCTGGATGCAGGGTTGCACCTGATGATTTTCAGCGACAATGTTTCTCTTGAAGATGAAGTTGCCCTGAAGAAAAAAGCCCTGGAAAAAGACCTTCTGGTCATGGGCCCGGACTGCGGGACGGCAATAATTAACGGTATCCCCCTGGCCTTTGCCAACGAAGTACGGGAGGGCAAAATCGGGATTGTGGCTGCTGCGGGAACCGGGTTGCAGGAAGTTTCCAGCCTCATCCACAACTTCGGAGAAGGAATCAGCCAGGGAATCGGAACCGGCGGACGGGATATCAAGGCCGACGTGGGCGGTATAACGATGCTCCAGGGCTTAAAAGCCCTTCTTGCTGACAAAAATACCGAAGTTGTGGTCATAATCTCCAAACCCCCTGACAGTGAAGTTACAGAAAAGGTACTGGAAGCGGCGGCAAAGAGCAAAAAGCCGGTTGTAGTCAACTTCCTCGGAGGCGATCTTGAACAGGTGCGCGAGGCAGGATGCGAACCGGCAGGAACACTTAAAGAGGCGGCTCAAAAAGCGGTTAACCTCTCCCGCGGGAAAGATGCGGACAGCGCAGACTCCGCTTTAAAAGCGGACAGCGAGCTGGTTAAGAAAGAAAAAGCCAGGTTCAGGGACTCTCAGAAATACCTGCGCGCCCTGTACTCGGGCGGCACGCTGGCTTACGAGCTGCTGGTCCTGCTTGAAGGCAAAGTAGATTCTGTTTACACCAACCTGGGGTATAAAGAGGTTGAAAAACTTGCGGATGTCTACAAAAGCCAGGACCATACCGTGATTGATTTCGGCGAAGATGAATTTACCCAGGGGCGCCTGCATCCGATGATCGATCCTTCGCTGCGCAACAGCAGGATTGTGGAGGAGGCAAAAGATCCGGAAACGGCGGTAATCATGCTTGACCTGGTCCTCGGATACAATGCGCACCATGATCCGGCCGGATCGGCCCTGGAAGCGATTAAAGAAGCCCGGGAAACGGCGGAAAAAGACGGCCGTCAATTAAGCTTTGTGACCACCGTTTGCGGTACTGATGAAGATGTTCAGAACCGCGGCGAACAGGTTGCAAAACTTGAGGAGGAAGGCGTGCTGGTTTTTTCAAGCAATGCCGAAGCAGCCGTTTTTACAGCGGAACTGCTTTCACAATAAAGGTTAAGGAGGCCCGAATCATGGAGACCCTTTTCGATCAGGAGCTTGTCGTAATCAACATGGGTTTGGAGGATTTCGCCAAAACCCTCAAAGAGAGAGGGACCAGGGTAATGCACGTGCGCTGGCAGCCGCCGGCCCAGGGCGATGCTGACCTGCTAAGCCTGCTTGATAAATTAAAATAGCGCTGGAGGTGTTTTTCAAATGAGTAAGATTGATCAGGCAAACAAAGAAGCTGTTGATAAAATGATGAAGTCCAGGCCGGTGTGGGTGGATATCGGCCGGGCAAAAGATGTAATACCCGGGATGAAAGACAACCTGTTTCTTCATGCCGGCCCCCCGATAACCTGGGACAGGATGAGCGGCCCGTTAAAAGGAGCAATAATCGGCGGACTGATCTACGAAGGCAAAGCCAAAGACGAGCGGGAAGCCGAAGAGCTGGCTGCTTCCGGCGAAATTGAATTTGCGCCCTGCCATCACCACAATGCGGTTGGCCCGATGGCCGGGGTAACCACTCCGTCCCAGATGGTTTTTATCATTGAAGACAAGGAATGGGGCGGCAATACTTTCTCCAACATGAACGAAGGATATGGAAAAGTTCTGCGTTACGGGGCCTATGATGATGAAGTGCTTAACCGCCTGATGTGGCTTGATGAGGTCTATGCTTCCGTCTTGAAAGAAGCCGTTAAACTGTCCGGCGGTATGGATATGAAATCGATTATTGCCCAGGCCCTGCACATGGGAGACGATGCTCATAACCGCAACCGGGCAACCACTTCCCTGTTTATCAGGACTATTGCCCCCTTTGTTGTCGAAACTGAATGGGGTAAGAAAACCGACTATGACGCTCCGCGTCTTGATCTGACAAATGTATCCGAATACTTTGGAAAAAACAAGGCTACTGCTGCTGCCGAAGTCCTGGCTTTTATGCACAGCAATGACCTGACCTCGCTGAATGCCATTATGGCTGCCTGCAAAAGCATGGCTTTGGCTGCGCATGGCGTGGAAAATTCGACTGTTGTAACTACAATGGCCCGTAACGGAACCGACTTTGGAATCAGGGTCAGCAGCACCGGGGATAAATGGTTTACGGCTCCGGCGAATGTTCCGGACGGTCTTTATTTCTCAGGATTTAAATCTTCAGACGCCAACCGCGATATCGGGGACAGCGTAATTACCGAGACCGTGGGAGTCGGGGGATTTGCCATGGCAGCGGCTCCCGCCATAGTTAACTTTATCGGCGGCTCGCCGGCAGATGCTTTTGATGCCACAAATGAAATGTATGAGATAACCGTTACCGAAAACAACAACTTTAACATTCCCGCCATGGACTTCAAGGGCACTCCGACCGGAATCGATGTTCGCAAGGTTGTCGAGAAAAACATCGTGCCCAGGATTAACACCGGTATTGCCCACAAAGATCCCGGCGTCGGCCAGGTTGGTGCAGGAATTGTTAAACCGCCGATGGAGATGTTTATTGACGCACTGAAAGAACTGGCAAAATAACAGGGCCGGCCTGCCGGCAGGCCCTTAATTTCAGCTCATGGAGGTGAACCGGAAAATGCTGTCTTACGAATATATAAAGTGCACCGATTTGAACCTGGCCTTTCAGGAGCTTGAAGAAGGCAAACAGGTTTATCCGCTGGCCGGCGGCACGGACCTGATTGTCGGCATGCGGGGCGGCAAATTCGCCGCCAAAACACTTCTTGACATAAAAGATGTGCCCGAACTAAAAGTGCTGGAAGAAAACGACCGGGGCATTACAATTGGAGCGGCAATTACATTAAATGATGTTGTTAACTTTGCCCCGGTCAGGAAAAACATCCCCATCCTTGCCGAAGGCTGTCACAGCGTGGGCAGTTACTCTATCCGCAACCGGGCCACAATCGCCGGAAACATCTGCAACGCTTCTCCGGCTGCCGACACCGCGGCTCCGCTGTATGCTCTCGAAGCAATAATTAATATCACCGGCCCGGGAGGAGAGAGAACGGTCCCGGTGAGGGAATTTTTTACCGGCCCCGGCAAAAACGCCCTGCAAAAAGGGGAACTGGTCCGGTCAATCCACATTCCCGCCCCGTATCCGGAGGGGAAGGGAGTTTACCTGAAAGCTTCCCGGACCGGCTCTGTTGATCTCGCTTCGGTTGGCGTGGCTGTCCAGCGTTGGGGCGATAAGGTAAAAGTTGCCGTGGGGGCGGTTGCCGCTACCCCGGTCAGGGCTCATAATGTTGAAAAAGCGATTAATGAAAACGGTGAAACCAACTGGGCAGCAGCCGCAAAACTGTCCTGTGACGACATCTCGCCGATTACTGACATCAGATGTACCCGCGATTACCGCTTCCACCTTGTAGAAGTTCTGATCCGGCGCGGGCTGGAACAGACAATGGGGGTGAAATAATGAGCGAGAAGATGACTATTAAGTTTACGGTAAACGGGATTCAGGAAAAAAAGGAAGCAGCCGTCGGGCAAACCCTGCTTAAGTTTATCAGGGACGAACTGCACCTGACCGGGACCAAGGAAGGCTGTGAAATCGGCGAATGCGGGGCCTGTATTGTTTTGTTGGATGACAGGCCGGTAAATTCATGCCTGATTCTGGCGGTCGAATTAGATGGCAAAAACCTGGTCACAATCGAAGGTTTATCCCAAAACGGTGAAATGGACCGCCTGCAGCAGGCTTTTATCGACCATGCCGCTTTCCAGTGCGGCTACTGCACCCCGGGAATGATCATGTCGGCACGGGCCCTGATTGACCGTAAACCTGAACCGACCGATGAAGATATCAATGAAGCCTTAAGCGGCAATCTCTGCCGCTGCGGCGCATACCAGGAAATCAGGGAAGCTGTGAAAGACGCTTCCAAAAAATAAACCGGAAAGGAGGATATACAGATGGCTGATTTAAAATATGTTGGCACTTCAGTAACACGCAAGGATGCCGTGGAGAAAGTGACCGGCCAGGCAAAATTTATCGAAGACCTTTACATCGGTCCCATGCTCTATGCAAAAATGAAAAAGAGCAGCGTTGCCCACGGCAAAATCATAAATATAGATACTTCAAAAGCAGAAGCTCATCCGGGCGTTAAGGCGATCCTGACCGGGAAAGATTACAAGAACAGGATCGGCCTGTACCTGATTGACAGGAGCATCATAGCCGTAGACAAGGTCCGCTTCTACGGGGAACCGGTTGCCGTTGTTGCAGCCGACTCCGAGAAAGCCGCTGCCGAAGCGGTAGAGCTGATTGAAGTGGAATACGAAGAGCTTCCCGCGGTCTTTGATCCCCGCGAAGGGATGAAACCCGATGCGCCCCTGGTTCACGAGGACCTGGAAAACTACGACATAGTCCCTATTTTCTATCCGAAACCCGGTACAAACATCGCCAACCACTTCAAGCTGCGCAAAGGCGATATTGATAAAGGTTTCGAAGAAGCCGACCATGTAATCGAGCGGGAGTATTATGTTCCGCAAATGCAGCACGTGCCAATCGAAACTCATAAAGCTGCCGCTCACTGGAGCCCGGACGGCAAGTTGACAGTCTGGAGCACCGCCCAGTCGCCCAACGTTGTCCGCCAGCTCCTGGCAAAATGTTTTGAAATGCCCATGCATAAAATAAGGGTTATCTCAAACTTTATCGGGGGCGGCTTTGGCTGTAAAGCCGGCGCTTCCATCGAGGGCCTGGTAGTGCCCCTGGCCATGAAGTTTCCCGGTTACGTGGTGCGCATTGTGTTTTCCAGGGAAGAGGACATGCAGGGCACTTTTACCCGGCAGGCCCTTTTTTCCAAACTTAAGACCGGTATACGTAAAGACGGCCGGATCACCGCCCTCCAGTATGAAATGATCTGGGACGGCGGCGCATATACAGAATACGGGGTAAATATTGTCCGCGCTGCCGGTTACAGTTCCAGCGGGGCTTACGATATTCCCAACGTAAAAACCGATTCTTACTGCGTTTACACCAACAACTCGATCGGCGGCCCGGTGCGCGGGTTTGGGATGTGCGAAATGCAGTGGGGGATAGAGCGCCAGATAGAGGCAATAGCCGAAGAACTGGGTATGGATCCCCTGGAAGTTCGCCTGATTAACGGCATGAAAAAAGGTTCAACCACGGCCGCCGGCCAGGTAGTCCACGATGTGGATTTCGAGAAATGCCTTAAAACTGTCACCGATAAAATCGGATGGGGCAAAAAAGAAGGCAAGTTCAGGGGCAAGGGAATTGCCGGCCTGGTTAAGTGTCCCGCTCAGCCCAGTAATGCTGCCTCCTCGGCCATTATCCGCATTAACGAAGACGGCACCGCCCATGTTCTGGTCGGAGGATCGGAAATGGGGCAGGGCATGCTGACAGCTATGAGCCAGATTGCGGCAGAGGGGCTGCATATTCCCACCGACAGGATCGAGATCAGGGTGCCCGATACCGACTTTACCCCTTACGACTGGCAAAGCGTAGGCAGCAGGGTCACCTACACTTCTGGCCGGGCCGTTAAACAGGCCGCTGAAGATGCCCTGGGCCAGATTTACCGGGTTGCATCCGATCTCCTGGAGGTTCCGGCTGAAGAGCTTACTTTTGACGGAAAACATGTTTACTCGACCAAAGATCCGGAAGTTAAAGCCACGATCCGGGAAGTTGCCGACAGCTGCAAGAAGTGCACCGGGGAAGGTATCGCCGGCCCGATTATCGGGCGGGGCTCCTTTGTACCCACCAACATGACCAACCTTGATCCGGAAACAGGACAGGGCAACCCGGGCCTGTTCTACTGCTTCGGTGCAACCGCCGTTGAAGTGGAAGTAGATCCTGAAACCGGTGTAATAAAAATACTGCAGTTAGCCGCCTCTATCGATGCCGGTAAAGCGGTAAATCCCCAGCTGTGCACGGTACAGCTGCACGGCGGAACGATTATGGGCCTTTCCACGGCGTTATTTGAGGAAGTCCGCTTTGATAAGGGAGTCATGCTTAACAACAACTTCACAGATTACAAGATTGCCTCAATCGATAACACGCCGCACATAGACAGCTTTATCATTGAAACTCCTGAAAGCGGCGGCCCGTACGGAGCGCGCGGCATCGGAGAACAGCCCATGATCGGCGTGGCGCCGGCTATTGCCAACGCTGTTTGCGATGCTCTCGGCGTCGAATTTAACACCTTCCCGCTGACCCCGGAACGGGTCTGGGAAGCCATTAAAAAGAAACAGGCCAAAGGCTAAACGGCAGGCAGCGCATTAAATAATTGTCCAAACTGTTCTCTGAAAGCTGATGACACCAGGATAAATTGCAGAAACTTAAACAGCCGCGCTGCTGATCCGGTTACGCCGCTATTTGAAAGAAGGGGGGTGCGAGTTTTCGTGCCCCCCGGTCTTTAAAGCGAGTTGAGAGCGAAATGATTCCCCGTAAAGTTGTAATCCGGGGTGCCGGTGACCTGGCTACCGGAGTTGCCCATCGCCTCTGGCACTCAGGATTTTTAGTGATCATGCTGGAACTGCCCGGCCCCCTTGTGGTTCGCCGGAACGTAGCATTTGCTTCTGCCGTATACGAGGGCAGTATAGAAGTTGAAAATGTCAGGGCCGAATTATGCCCTTCCCCCGCGAAAGCCGGGGAATACCTGGAACGCCGGGTAATACCGGTCCTTATCGACGGGGAGGCTAAATCTCTTGCCTTTCTTGAGCCTTCCATTCTTATCGACGCCATCATGGCCAAAAGAAACCAGGTCACCATTATTGACCAGGCGGACCTGACAATCGGCCTGGGCCCCGGTTTTACGGCCGGAAACGATGTCCATGTTGTAATTGAGACTGAACGGGGCCACAACCTCGGCAGGGTTATTCACAGCGGTTCGGCAGCTGAAGATACCACTGTGCCGGGCAAGATCTCGGGTTACGGTATCGAAAGGCTTTTGCGTGCGCCGGCAGGCGGTATTTTCAGGCCTGTGAAAGAAATCGGCGATACGGTCGGGGCCGGGGAAACGGTCGCTTTTGTGGATGACCGGAAAATAAACGCAACTATAAGCGGGCTGGTCCGGGGCATGCTTTACGGCGGCACTCGGGTTGCAGAGGGGATGAAAGTAGGCGATATCGACCCGCGCGGGGCAACGGTTAACTACCACTTAATATCCGATAAAGCACGGGCGGTTGGCGGAGGCGTCCTCGAGGCTATCTTAAACCGCTATTTCCGCAAACCCTGAAAACGTGATCCGGGGCTAAAGTTATGCTATAATTCATATGGATTTTAAAGTTTATGACCCTGGAGGAATGAAGATGGCTTTATACAACAACGCTCCGGCCGGTGGAGTAATGGAATATTGCTTCTGCTACCGGTGCAATAAAATCAAAGTAATGGAAGACCTGGTTGAAACAGAGAAAGGCCTGAAATGTATCCAGTGCGGCGGTTACAACCTCGGCGAAGCCGGCTGGGTTGCCTGCCCCCATAACAAGATGACGGCGGTTAAATGCCCGGTGGCCGGAAAAGGTATAGTCGATAACGGAAGCGGCCTTGAGTGCATGGACCGCTGTTCATTCCGGGCCTGAAAAGTCCTGCATAACCGGTTTGAGTGATACCCGGCAGCTGAAAGGTATTCCGCAGCTGCCGGAATTACCAGGTGAGGAGGTTACAAAACCGGAAATGAATAAGCTGGCTCTCGGCCCGGCTTTATCCGCCAAGCCTCCCGCGGTACTGTCATTTTACGGCGGAGGCGGGAAAACCGCCCTTATTTCAAGGCTGGCTTCCGAAATAACATCCTCTTCAGAAAAAGCGCTGATTACCACCACTACAAAAATATACCCTCCGGCCGGAATGCCCCTTTTCATCGACGACCGGGACACGCCACCTGAAGTCCGCCTCATGGAACACTTCGCCGGCGACAACCTGGCTGTAACAGGCAAACGAATCCTGGCCGACAATAAAATCGAAGGTATAAGCCCGCGCCAGGTCAGGCAGCTGCGGGAACGGCTGCCCGTTACGATCCTGGTTGAAGCTGACGGTTCCAGGGGCCTGCCCCTGAAAGGATACGGGCCTGCCGAACCTGTCATCCCATCGTGCTCCGACCTGGTTGCCGCTGTAGCCGGCGCCGATGCCCTGGAACGGCCGCTCGACGGTTCAGCGGTTCACCGCCCCGAAGAATTCGCCAGGGCCACTGGCCTGGAACCCGGGAAACCAATTACTGAAAAGACCCTGGCCGCAGCGTTTAACTACATGCTGAAAATTGGGCGCGCTCAGGCTGGCGGCGCCGGGCAGCTGTGTATACTAAACAAAACAGATCTTTTAAAGTACCCCGGTTCTACCGCGCTGGAAATCGGCAGGATACTTTGCCGGGAGATAATCAGGCCGGCCACGCTTTTGTTGACTTCTGACGATGATGCAGGACCGGTTAAAATTACACTCCCCCTGGAAAAAGACGGCCCTCATGCAGCAGTGGCCTGCGTTGTCCTGGCTGCGGGGACTTCGTCGCGCATGGGACGGGACAAGCTTTCCCTGCCACTGGGCAGGCAGACCATCCTTGAGCATACCCTTGAGCGGATTTCCGCCGCCGGGCCCGGGGAAATAATAGTTGTCACAATCCCCGGCAGCCCCTGGACCGCCAGGCTTGATCCGGAAAAGTACCGCCTCGTCGAAAACCCTGCTTACAGGACCGGCATGGCTTCCTCGCTAAAAGCAGGTTTAAGCGCGGTAAGCAGTAAAACCCAGGGAACGCTCTTCGCCCTGGGCGATCAGCCGCTGATCCCCGCAGAGGTCTACAGGCAGCTTATCTACAGCTACCGCAGCAATTTGAACCTCGTTACCTGCCCGCTTTACCTGGGCCGGAGAGGCAATCCCGCACTTTTTGACCGCCGGACCTGGCCGCAATTAATGGGACTTTCAGGTGACCGTGGAGGAAGGGTTTTATTCGACAGTATAGACGAAAATGAAATGATCCTGCTGGAAACAGGCCTTGCCCTGGCAGTAGAAGATGTTGATACCCCTGAAAACTATCGCCTGCTGCTGGACAGTTTCTCTGCCGGCAATTAGATTTCCCACACGACAGTTAAACATGTTTTAATTTCATAATATTATTAAATTATCAAATAAAGTGTTGACATTATATTTAGATTGTTGTATGTTATGTTAAGAATATTTAATATCTATACCTGAGCGAAATGGCAAACCTGCTGAAAGGCAGGGACGCAAAGCCAAGGATCTTCGGTTCTTCGGAACAAAGACAGCCTGGCCGCCGAAACAGGTATTGTTGTATTCAGATTAAGTTTTTCTTCCGGTCTTATGCCGGTTTCCGAATAATTTTTAAGCCAAAGGAGATGAAATCATGTATGGAGAAGTTTTAGGCATCGATGTCGGTTACGGCTTTGTTAAAAGCTTTGACGGGCAGAATGAAATCGTATTTCCAAGCGTTGTCGGTATCGGGAGGGATATATCCTACCATTCCCGGCTGAGCACCTACAATTCCCCCCTGGATACCTTATCGCTGACCAGTAACGGGAAAAAGTATTTTGTCGGTAACTATGCCATCAGGCAGAGCTCTATCCCGGGCCGCTCCCTGGATATTAAAAAGCCTGAAGACATCAACACCCTGCTGTTATTCCTGACCGCCCTCGGGCTTTACAGCCCGGAAACACATCAGCAGTTCAGCGTGGTAACCGGATTGCCCACCAATTATATTTTAAGTTACCAGGAGCAGCTCATGAACATCCTGCAGGGGGAACACTATATTTCTCTGCAGGTAAATGGAAGGGCTGAAGAAAAGCATCTTAATGTCAGCGATATCAGTATTGTTCCCCAGCCTTTCGGCACTCTTTACAACCTTGTCCTGGATAATAACGGCCGGGTAGAAGATCGCGACATGACCAACAAGATAGTAGGAATTGCCGATATCGGTTTTAAAACCGCGGATTTCGTGGTGGCAGATTCCCTTGAATTTGTCGATCGGTTAAGTTCATCTTCCAACAGCGGCATGGTCAGCGCCTACGAAATCATTGCCGCCATGATCAGGCACAAGTATAAAATCGACAAAAAAGACTTCGAACTGGATCAGATCGTCAGGAACAAGACTATTAAGATTGCCGGTGTAGACCATGATATAAGCGATATCATCTCTGAAGCTTACTATAACCTGGCCGCCAAGATTAAAACCGAACTTGACTCCCTGTGGGACTACCGGGAACTGGATGCCATTATCCTGACCGGTGGGGGAGGAGAGGCGCTCTCCGAATATCTCATACCTAAATTCAACAACATGATGCTGGTTCATGACGCCCAGTTTGCAAATGTGAAGGGATTCTGGAAGCTGGCAAAGAATAAAAACGGCCACTAAAACGCAGTTGATACCGAAAATTCAACAGGAACCTCGCCGGCTGCTAAGGTGATCTGCTCACCCGAAGCAGCCTTTCTTTGTCAGCCGCACCGCCATAGTTTTGTCCCAAAAACTCAGCGGAATAAGCCTTTCCCAGAACTTCTGACTTTTGCACAGATTTGACTGTCTGTTCAGAGAGTGGTATAATTTAGGAGTAAATTTAGTGTATAAAGATAGCAGTTAAGCTGGAGAAAGAGGAAAGCATTTGTTTTGTTTAAACCATTTCCGTCCGGCTTTTATATTAAACAGCTGAATTATCCGGGTGAAAATAGTTTAAACGACGGTTGAAGGCAGAGCGCGGTAAAATTAATCCCGGCGTGACCGATAAATAATTGCTACCGGACCTGAAGCGATTACGGACCTGTTTAGCTGAACCAGATGGCTGTAATGAGTGCTGCGTTTGTGTTTATTGTCTGAAACCGCAACTCTTCCGCTTTTATCTGCGATGCTGCAGGTTTTTTTATTTTCTAAAACGACTGGGACAGTAATGGAGGCGATAATATATGACAGGCCAGCAAAGCGGCGACATAAAAGTTTACGGAATAGGCAATCCGCTCATCGATGTTCACGCCAGCGCCACTGACAGCGATATCAATGAACTTGGACTTGAAAAAGGGACCATGGCTTTAATCGATTCCGAACGCGGCAACGAGATTTTAAAGCACCTCGAGGATCGAGAGAAGAAATATTCCTGCGGCGGCGCCGCCCCCAATACAATGATTACCCTGTCGGCGCTCGGTATCCCGACCACCCTGGCCGGGATAGTCGGCAATGACGAACTGGGGGACATATACCAAAAACGACTGCTGGAAAAAAACGTAATTTCTGCATTGGAGACCTTTCCCGGTGACACGGGCAGCTGTATTGTCCTGGTTACGCCCGATTACGAGCGGACAATGAGTACCAGGCTGGGCGTTTGCCAGGAATTTGGCCCCGAACATGTCAGGCATGACGATATAGCTGCTGCAGATTATCTTTACTTTACCGGTTTCATGTGGGATACGGAATCGCAGAAAGAAGCCCTGAAAGCGGCTATTAAAACCGCCAGGAACCGTGGCACAAAGGTTGTATTTGATGTCGCCGATCCGTTTTGCGTGGAACGGCATTTCGATGAATTCCATGACCTGATCAGGAGCAGCGTGGACATACTGCTTGCCAACCGTGATGAAGCCCGCCTTCTGCTAGGCTTTGACGACCCGCAAAGAGCATCTGTTGAGCTGGCCGGCAGGGGATTGATTGCGGCAATTAAAAGCTGTGCCGACGGTTCCTGCCTGTCTTCCGGCAGCGGTGTTAATTGCCTGGTTGACGCTTTCAGGGTTGATGCTGTAGACAGCACCGGCGCCGGCGACAATTACGCGGCCGGTTTACTCTACGGGCTGATCAAAGGGTACTCTCTTGCCGATTCCGGAAAATTGGCTTCCTACGTTGCCGCACAAATTGTCTGCCAGACCGGCGCCCAGTTTGATGACCGCTGTGCGGAAGAAGTCCGGATGGGCATTGCCGAAGGAAGCTGGAAATAAGGTTTAATGCAGGCCCGGCCTGTATAATATACATAGGAGGTATCTGTTAAAATAATGGCGAAAGCGATGACATTGGATTACAAGGTGGCAGACTTAAGCCTTGCGGACTGGGGAAGAAAAGAGATTGAAATGGCGGAAAAAGAAATGCCGGGGTTGATTGCAACCCGGGAAAAATATGCAAAAGATAAGCCGCTTAAAGGCCTCCGGGTTACTGGAAGTCTGCATATGACAATTCAGACCGCCGTGTTAATTGAAACCCTGGTTGAACTCGGCGCTGATGTACGCTGGGCCAGCTGTAATATATTCTCAACCCAGGACCATGCTGCCGCTGCTGTTGTGGTTGGGCCGCCTGGAAAAGGCGGTACAGCTGAAGAACCAAAGGGAGTCCCTGTATTTGCCTGGAAAGGCGAAAACCTTGAAGAATACTGGTGGTGTACTCTGGAAGCCCTTACCTGGCCGGACGGATCCGGACCCAACCAGATTGTTGATGACGGGGGAGACGCTACGCTGCTAATTCACCGCGGTTTTGAAGCGGAAAACAACCCTTCTCTCCTCGATGAGCCGACTTCCAACAAGGAGCTGCAAATCGTTAACCAGACCCTGAAGGCCAAGCTTGCCGAAAATCCTGGGCACTGGCATACAATTGTCCCGGAAATCAGGGGAGTCAGCGAAGAAACCACTACGGGAGTAAACCGGCTGTACCAGATGGAAAAAAAGGGAACCCTGCTATTCCCGGCCATTAATGTCAACGACTCGGTTACCAAGGCCAAGTTTGACAATATTTACGGGTGCCGCGAAAGCCTGATCGATGGAATTAAACGGGCTACCGACGTGATGATAGCTGGAAAAACCGCCTTTGTTGCCGGGTTTGGCGATGTCGGGAAAGGCTCGGCAGAAGCGCTCGATGCTTATAAGGCCCGCGTGCTGATATCGGAAATTGACCCGATCTGTGCCCTGCAGGCTTCAATGGCGGGCTACACTGTTGTAACAATTGAAGACGCTCTCCCGGTTGCCGATATATATGTCACCACAACCGGTAACAAGGACGTGATCAGGATTGAACACATGGAAAAGATGAAGGACCAGGCTATTGTTTGCAACATTGGTCATTTCGATAATGAAATCCAGGTAGAAGAACTGGAAAACTACCCGGGGATCAAAAAGGTAAACATTAAGCCCCAGGTCGACGAGTACATTTTCCCCGATGGGCACAGTATAATCCTATTGGCCGAGGGCCGCCTGGTAAACCTGGGCTGCGCCACCGGACATCCCAGTTTTGTTATGTCGAACAGTTTTACCAACCAGGTTATGGCCCAGATTGACCTTGCTGAAAACGAGCGCGAGAAAAAGGTTTACCGTCTCTCCAAGAAACTTGATGAAGAGGTGGCCCGCCTGCACCTTGAAAAGATCGGCGCTAAGCTGACAGTTATGACCCAGGAACAGGCGGATTATATCGGTTTCAGCGTTGAAGGGCCCTATAAGCCTGAACATTACCGTTACTAAATTAAAATTGATAAGCACGTGTCTTAATTAAAATAGCCGGGGCTGAAAGCGCCCCGGCTATTTATAAGCCTCACCTTTTATCCCCTCAACCTTTTGGCCCTCTGTTTTACTTCAAAATATATCTTTTCCCGGTCCAGGGTCAGGAATTCTCCCCGGTCATAGAGCACTTTTCCGTCGACAATCACTGTTTCAACATCACCGGCCCCTGCGGAGTAAACCAGGTTGGCAACCGCATCATTGTGAGGCTGCAGGTGGGGCCGCATAAAATCAACAATGGCAAGGTCGGCCCTGGCGCCTTCCCTGATTACGCCGATATTATCCTTTTTCAGGGCTTCCGCGCCGCCGCGCGTTCCGAGTGCCAGGGCCTGGCCGGCAGTTACAAAGGTGGGATCTTCACAGATTCCTTTTTGCAGCAGTCCGGCAAGCCTGATTTCCTCGAACATGTCCAAATTATTGTTACTGGCCGGCCCGTCGGTTCCCAGGCCAACCAGAGCCTTGCTGTCGATCATTTTCTTTAAGGGGGCAACACCGTTGCCCAGCTTAAGGTTGCTTCCCGGGTTATGGGCAATGCCCACCCGGTTGGCTACCAGGATGTCAATATCTTCATCGGTAACATGCACGCAGTGAGCAGCCAAAACATCCCGCTCGAACAGACCTATCTCCTTCATCAGGGCTACAGGTGTCTTTTTATAGGTTTCCAGCGATTGTTGGACTTCGTGCCGGGATTCGGAAAGATGTATGTGCAGCGGCGTGCCGGTGGATTCAGTCTCTCTCAAAACTGTTTTAAGAAAATCCGGGGAGCAGGTATAAGGCGCATGGGGGCCCAGGATAGCAGATACCCTGCAGTCAGTCCGATCCGGCCACCTCTCAGCAAAACCTATGGCATCCTGCAGGCTGTTAAACCCGTCAACAGCATTATCTCCGATAAAAACCTGGGAAAGCACGGCCCGCATACCGCTTTCCTGGCAGGCCCTGGCTGTTTGATCCATAAAAAAATACATGTCCACGTAAGTTGTTGTGCCGCCGCGGATCATTTCCAACAGGGCCAGCGATGCACCCCAGTAAACGTCCTCAGGGGTCAGCTTTGCTTCGGCAGGAAATATTTTCTGCTCCAGCCAGACCATAAGGGGGTAGTCGTCTGCATAGCTGCGGAAGAGGCTCATTGCCGCATGGTTGTGGATGTTGATTAAACCGGGAATAACCACTTTGCCGCTGCCATTAATAACGGTCGCATTACCGGGAACTTCACCGACGCGGCTGCCGACAGACTTGATTAAATCGTTTTCAATCAAAATCTCTCCCGGGCTGTAGATTCGATCCTCCTCATTCATGGTGATAATTACAGCATCTTTAATCAGAATTTTAGAAGCCATAAGTAACCTCCCTGTGGCAAATCCGCCTGCCGGCAATTATCATCGTGCGCTTCCCGGATTTAATTTTCTTCCTGCTTCCTGGTCCACCAGATATAGAGCATAAATAAAATGATGATCCCAACCCACCAGAATTCAAGAAGAAGCGCATAAATCATTTCGGTCATATTTTTTAGCAACTCCTGTTAATGAACAGTATGAGTGAATTATATTTCGAAACCGGCAAAGGCGTCAAGGTAATTCCCGGATGGCAAAATAGGGGGATGGTAGGATTAATCAGCATGATAAATGGTATAATGAGCAGGGAAGTTCATTTCAGACTGCGCTTCAAGAGGAGTGATGCTATTGTCTCCTGGCAACCTTTCTTTCACCCCTAAACTGGTGTGGTATATCGTTCTGATCGGTGTGCTGGCCGGCGTTGTTTTGACCCTGCTTGGCATTGAAATACCTGTGATTATTTACGTGATCTGGGTATTTGCCTTTTTTATCCTCGTCGTTTCCGTGCTGCTGGAAAACAGGCCCGGCGGCCCGGGCAAAAGCAAAGAATAATTCAGGTAATAAAGAGTAACGGCGGGAGCCTGAACCCCCCGCCGCTACTGTGTTTTTTGAATGGTGAGCCATCCAGGATTCGAACCTGGGACACCCTGATTAAAAGTCAGGTGCTCTGCCAGCTGAGCTAATGGCCCGTATTTTGGTGGAGAGGACTGGATTCGAACCAGTGAAGGCGCTGCCAGCAGATTTACAGTCTG
>SLSE01000110.1 GCA_007130585.1 Syntrophomonadaceae bacterium
AAAGCGGAATTGCCATCAATTAGTTAAAGAACAAGCCCGGCTTGCTTTTGTCAACTTACTGCCGTCTATCCTTATAGAAAAGGGGCTGTCCGTTTCAGGACAGCCCCTTTAAGTATCAGCTTAGCAGGTTAATTACTGTTCTATATAAACATCCTGCAGCATAAACATACTGGCGGGGGTTACCCAGAAGTTCTGGACATCGTTGTTAACCCCAACCAGGTTCTCGTTATAAACGAGATAGAGCATCGGCGCGTCTTCAATCAGCAATTCCTGGAGTTCGCTGTAGATTGCCAGACGTTCTTCCGGATCGGGTTCCTGCCGCCCGGCATCCAGCAATTGGTCAGCTTCGTCACTCCTGTAGAAGGCGCGGTTACCCGGCGCTCCGACATTATCAGAGTGGAATAAAGCATATACTGCGTAGTCTGCATCGAGTGTCGGAGTTGACCAGCCAAGGATAAACATTTCATGTTCGCCGGCTGCAGTCCCGTCCAGGTATGCGCCCCACTCGACAACTTCTACTTCTACTTCGATGTTCAGCTCTCTTAATTCAGACTGCAGGTACTCTGCAATCATGATCCGGACGGGGTTGTCGTTCGTCCAGATTGTGGCTTCAAAGCCATCTTCATAACCTGCTTCAGCCATCAGTTCTTTTGCCCTGTCAACATCGTAAGGCAGTCCGCTGATATTGGGATCGTGACCGAAAACGCCGGGTGCAATCGGACCTTCGGCAGGGATGGCGGTGCCTTCATAGGCTCCTTCAATAATCTCCTGCTTATTTATGGCCATCGAGATCGCCTGGCGGACACGGACGTCATCGTAAGGGGCTTTGTCCAGGTTATAGCCGATATAAGCCATTACAGTTACCGATGTAATATTCATGCCGGCGTTATCCATGTTTTCAACACGGCTCATATCGCTCGGTTCAACCGGATTGGCGATGTGAGCGAAGCCGGTTTCCAGCTCGGAAAGGCGGGTCAGGCTTTCCGGAACAACTCTCCAGGTTACGCTCTCAAGCAGGGCATTTTCGCCCCAGTAATCATCATTGCGGACCATTACCAGCTCATTGCCCGGATCCCAGCTTTCAAGTTTAAAAAAGCCGGTGCCAACCGGGTTTTGGGCAAGATAGGTTCCCGCTTCATTGCCTGCCGCCATTTCATCGTAATCAGCTTCGATTGCCGCAGGACTGATGATTGCCCCACCGCTGTGGGCCAGGTGAGCGGGAAGGGGAGCAAAGGGAAACTCGGTAACAAACTGTACTGTGTAGTCATCAACTACAATTACCTCTTCAATCATGGAAAACAGGAAGAGACGCGGTGAAGCAACTTCAGGATCAAGCAGGCGCTCGAAGGATGCCTTAACAGCTTCTGCAGTGAAATCAGTACCGTCATGGAACTGAACTCCCTCGCGCAGGGTAAATTCCCAGGTAAGATCGTCAATTGCTTCCCAGTCAGTGGCCAGCAAAGGCTGAAGGACGCTGTTTTCGTCAAAAACAACCAGCGACTCATAGATGCTGATGCAAACATTTGCTGAAGGAACATCGTTGGAGCCGTGCGGATCGAGAGAAACAGCATCGGAGAGAGTAGCGATAATCAGATCGCCGCCTCCTTCAACTTCGTCCACGACATCTTCGGCCGGGCCGCATGCAGCCAGGAACAGCGGCACCAGGAACAAAACAAGAATAAACCAGGCTAGTTTTTTTACTTTCATGCTTAGCTTTCCCCCTTAAACAATTTAAATTAGGCAAGCAGTTATGCTATTTTATCAGTCCGCTATTTCAATCTGTGTTATATTAAAAAACGTGACCCGGCTAAAATAATCGGTTGATTGAAATTTAGACTGTTAAAACGTGAAACAATTGTTTATACTATACATATTATTGTTCGAAAAGGCAATATGGATTTTTATGCTTTAAAATATTAACACACTTAAACTGTGCAATCAATACAGGAAGGAAAGATGCGTAGCATGACTAATCTCGACAATACAGTGTCAACGCCTGACAGCCAGGTTATTCAGGGATCGTCCGGCTGGGGAATGATTTATAAACGGCTGAGAAAGAACAAGGCCGCCCTGATTGGCGGATACCTGATCCTGCTGCTCATTATTGTAGCCATCCTGGGGCCGTTGTTTACCGTCCATGATCCACTGCGGGTTGATTATTCTACCCGCCTGCTCTCTCCATCGGGAGAATACTGGCTGGGTACCGATCATAACGGACGCGATATTTTTACCCGCCTCATTCACGGCACATCTATAACCCTCTATATCGGGTTCCTCTCTGTTCTGGTAGGTTTAATTATCGGTCTTCCCCTGGGAATACTTTCCGGTTACTACGGAAAAGCCCTGGACAGCTTTATAATGCGCTGTATAGATGTTTTGCTGGCCTTTCCGGGTATCCTGCTGGCCATTGCCCTGGTCAGCGTGCTCGGGGGCAGTATTAATAATGTGATCATTGCTGTCGGGGTATTTTCTATCCCCGGTTTTGCCAGGATTGCAAGGGGCTCTACCATGGCCGTAAGAAAGCTTGAATATATTGATGCCGTCCGGGCGCTGGGAGCCAGCGACCTGCGTATAATCGGGCTGCACATACTGCCAAATATTGTCTCGCCAATAATTGTTCAGGCCACAATCAGGATTGCGATCGCTATTTTAATTGCCAGCGGCTTATCGTTCCTGGGCCTGGGCGCGCAGCCGCCGACTCCCGAGTGGGGGGCCATGCTCAGCCAGGGGCGCAGCTACATGTTTGATCATCCGCACGTAGCTCTTTATCCCGGCCTGGCTATAGTTACCGCGGTGCTGGCTTTTAACCTGTTTGGCGACGGACTGCGGGATGCTATTGATCCGCAGAGTAAAGGCTAGAAAAGTTAGAAGAGGGGTGTAGTTCTTTGCTTCAGTTTGTTGTCAGAAGACTGATCCAAACTATTCCGGTGGTGCTTGGTGTTACGATTTTGGTTTTTTCGCTGATGCACCTGATACCGGGAGATCCAGCCCAGATTATCGCCGGTGAAGTTGCTCCGGCTGCCCAGGTGGAAGCGATTAGGGAAAGGCTTGGCTTAAACGATCCTGTGCCGGTTCAATATATAAGATATATGGGCAACCTGCTGCAGGGAGATCTCGGGCAATCCGTGCGCAGCAGCCGCTCGGTTGTTGATGAAATACAGCCCAGGATATGGGTCACCATGAGGCTGGCTCTTTACAGCATGATTTTAAGCGTAATGCTCGGGCTGGTCGCCGGTGTTATTTCGGCGGTACGCAGGTACAGCCTGACTGACAGCATGCTTATGGTCGCGGCTCTGTTTGGGTTTTCCATGCCCGCTTTCTGGCTCGGTTTAATGCTCATAAAGTTATTCGCCATTGACCTGGCCCTGTTGCCTCCGTCCGGGTGGGGCACCTGGCAGCAGGGCATACTGCCGGTTATTACCCTCGGTACGGCAGGGGCGGCTATTATTGCCAGGATGACCCGTTCCAGCATGCTTGATGTTATTAACCAGGATTACATCCGCACGGCCAGGGCAAAAGGCGTGAAAGAAAGGGTGGTAATATACAAGCACGGTTTAAAAAACGCTTTAATCCCGGTTGTTACTGTAATCGGGATTGAAATGGGGATGCTGCTCTCGGGAACCGTGCTTACGGAAACCGTATTTGCCATAAACGGTATGGGGCGCCTGGCCATTGATGCGATCCGGTCCCGCGATTTCCCGCTTGTCCAGGGCATTGTTTTAATTTTTGCCCTGATCTTTGTTTTTGTTAACTTCCTGGTGGATGTTTCGTACCGCTACCTGAACAAGAGAATAGACTTGAATTAAGAGCCAATATTAGGATTTAATTGCCTGTGAAAGAGAGGGAAGCCCTTGAAACCATCAGAAAACATACTTCAAATTAATAACCTCAGGACATCATTTTTTACTGATGGAGGAGAAGTAAAAGCAGTTGACGGCGTTACCCTGGGTATTCCAAAAGGAGAAACTATCGGGGTGGTTGGAGAATCCGGCTGTGGAAAAAGTGTTATGGCCCTTTCCATCCTCCGGTTAATCGATAAACCCGGTAAAATTATCGGCGGTGAAATACTGCTCAACGGACACGATATTATGTCCCTCCCTGAAAAAGATATGCTTTCCATCAGGGGCTGCGCGGTTTCTATGATTTTCCAGGAACCTATGACTTCCTTAAACCCTGTTCTGACAATTGGCGAGCAGATCAGGGAAGCCCTGAGAATTCACCAGGGGATGAAGAATAAAGAAGCCGGAGTTAAAGCGGTCGAGATGCTAACGCTGGTTGGCATAGCATCCCCGGGGGAAAGGATGAATCAGTACCCTTATGAATTGTCGGGCGGGATGAGGCAGCGGGTAATGATTGCCATGGCTCTGGCCTGTGCCCCCGATCTGCTTATTGCCGATGAACCCACTACAGCCCTTGATGTCACCATCCAGGCCCAGATCCTTGAACTGATCAAAGAGCTCCAGGCCAAGCTGGGCATGTCGGTTATGATTATTACCCACGATCTTGGCATTGTTGCAGAAACATGCAGTTATGTTGCGGTTATGTATTGCGGCAGCATTGTGGAATACGCCGACGTGGAATCATTATTTGAAAACCCGAAACATCCTTATACGGTCGGACTTTTTAATTCCCTGCCCCGCCATGATATGGACAGGGATGAACTGGAAGCGATCCGGGGATCGGTCCCCAGTCCGGCAGAAATGCCCCGGGGATGTCGCTTCGCACCCCGCTGCCCTTATGCAGAAGAGGTTTGCACAAAGCAATTGCCGGAACTAAAACAACTGGAGGGCGACGTGCTGGTCAGGTGTTGGATTTATACCGATGGATGGAAAGGAACTAAAGAGGTGGCTTACCATGGCTGATAAAGAACTTTTACGGGTAAAAGAACTCAAGAAATATTTTCCCATTAAGGGCGGTTTTTTGGGCCGGACCGTAAACTATGTCAGGGCGGTTGACGATATTTCATTTTCTGTTTACGAAGGGGAAACCGTTAGCCTGGTGGGAGAATCGGGCTGCGGAAAATCCACTGCCGGCCGGGCAATACTGCGCCTGGAAGAGCCTACGGCGGGGGAAGTAATATTTGACGGTGTTGATATAGCAGGCCTGAATAAAAGGGAATTAAGAAAAATGCGTAAAGACCTGCAAATAATATTTCAGGATCCCTATGCTTCGATTAATCCCCGCCAGACTCTCTCGAGAGTCCTGGAAGAAGCGTTGCAGATCCAGGATATTGTGCCCCGGGAGCAGAGAAAATCCCGTGCCATAGAGCTGCTTGAGACAGTGGGGCTGGCAGGGTATCAGGCGGATCGGTTTCCTCACGAGTTTAGCGGAGGGCAAAGGCAGAGGATCGGGATCGCCCGCGCCTTATCATTGAACCCGAAAATGATTATCTGTGATGAAGCGGTCTCAGCCCTGGATGTTTCGATCAGGGCCCAGATCTTAAACCTCCTGAAAAAACTGCAGAGCGAATACCAGCTGACGTACCTGTTTATTTCGCATGATCTGGGTGTGGTTCGGCATATTTCTGACCGGATAATTGTTATGTACCTGGGGGAGATTGTGGAGATAGCCGATAAAAAATCCCTCTTTGCAAACTCCCGCCATCCTTATACCAGGGCCCTGTTATCCGCCATTCCGGTTCCCAAACCTGGGAAACAACGGGAGCGGATTGTGCTTTCCGGCGATGTCCCTTCATCAATTAATCCCCCCGCGGGATGCAGATTCCACACCCGCTGCCCTTATGCCAGGGATCGCTGCACAACCGAAGTTCCGGAACTGCGTGCTGCGGGAAACATGGCCGCCGGGCACCTGGCAGCCTGCCATTATTTCGAAGAAATTTACTCCCGGGCCGCTATCTAAAAGGCCCGGGCTTCAAAATCTCTACCCTTGACATGCCTGCAAACCTCTATACTGTCTAGCGCCCTGTTTGTTATAATGTAAGTAAGAAACCAAAAAATCGCTTATGAAACATAAAGGGGCCGAGATCTGCCATGACCCCCGTCTTGTTTACAATAAACGATTTCGAGGTTCGCTCATACCTGTTGATTATCTCTACTGCAATTATATTGGCCATTCTACTGATCAGGTATTACGAAATCCCTTTA
>SLSE01000047.1 GCA_007130585.1 Syntrophomonadaceae bacterium
CGTCGATTGCCTTTTTGAGCAGGGTTAATTCCCCCGGTGTATCGTTTATACCGGGAACAATAAAAATCTCCAGGATAATTACGCCTTCATATTCGCGCCGCAGTTTAACGAGGCCGTCAATAATGGCTTCACATTTGATGACAGCGTGCGGGCGGTTGACCGCCTGGAAAGATTTTTCGGATCCGGCATCCAGGGAAGGAATAATTAAGTCAATCTGCCTGACCGCGCTCCTGACAGAGGGATCGTTGAAAAGTGTGCCGTTAGTCAGCAGGCAGAGTTTATACTGCGGGTAGTGTCTTTTCAGAAAATCAACCACTTCTCCGATTCCCGAATGGAGGGTCGGTTCTCCCGAGCCGGAAAAAGTTATGTAATCGAGAGCGGGAGTTGTGGAGAGGTAATCATCCAATTCAGCTATCACGGATTGAACAGGCACATAATCTTTCCTGGTCGCGGTCAGGTTTATGGTTTCGCCGCATTCGCAATACACGCAGTCCAGGGTGCAGGTTTTATGAGGCACCAGGTCTACACCAAGGGATCTGCCAAGGCGGCGCGATGGAACAGGGCCGAACAGGTAATTGTATTTCATAAGAAACACCTTCTGCTGAGAACTGTTATTCTCCTACCTTTTATGCTACGTGAATATTTCTTTAATTTTACCATATCGATTCAGATGCTCTGCGAAACCGGACCTGCTTTTATGCTTATGCAAATGGTTGGACGGGTGAAGTTTAATTTGTGAAGTTTTTGACATGCCCCCACAGAGGAACTATGATTGTAATAGATATATACCCAAAGTAATTTTAATAACTTATGCCGGTCAGGGAGAGGTGGGTTGTAACAGGCCTGGTTTTGACGGAACAGGGTCGGGGGTAGTGGACTCCGTCTCCGGGGTGGTTGGGCCCTGCGGGGCAGGCCGGCCCGGAAAACTGTATTACGGTTGTTTTCAGCTAATATTTTTGTTAAACTTTATGTTAATACAATACTCTGTTATAGGAGAATGAAGTTATGCCGCGTCCTTTTAAAAAAAGAAGGGTAAGTTCTTTGCCCCGCTACACATATTTTAAGCCAACAGGTATTCCCATGCCTCTGCTGGAAGAAGTAGTGCTTACCGTTGATGAAGTAGAAGCGCTTCGTTTAAAAGATATGGAAAAACTGGAGCAGCATGAATGTGCCGAGAAGATGAATATAGCTCAAAGCACTCTTCAGCGGATCCTGATCTCAGCACGCGAAAAAGTTACTACTGCCATTATAGAAGGCAAAGCGCTGCGTATTCACGGCGGGCCCTACTCCCTCGAAGAGGAGCAGGTATGTCCCAGGTGCCGTCGTCACAGGAGAGGCCCCGGCGGCCCCGGGATAGAAGACTGCCCTGAATGTGAATCCTGATAATTTCATAAGGAGTTTCCAATGAAATTTGCCGCAACAAGCGCAGATCAAAACCGAAAAGGGGTTTTTTACGGAGCCTCTTCATTCATAGTTTGGGGTATTCTGCCGCTTTACTGGAAACTACTCCAGGAGCTGCCACCGATAGAAATCCTGGCCCACCGCATTTTCTGGTCGTTTGTCTTCATGGTTTTAATGGTGGTTGTTGCCGGCCGCTGGAAGGTAATCGCCGCTGCGGCAGGCGACAGGAAAAAGTTATTGCTGATGTTTTTTTGCGGGGTCCTGATCAGCATAAACTGGTTTGTTTATATTATGGCTGTTAACACGGGCCAGGTCATTGAAGCCAGTATGGGCTATTTTATCAGTCCCCTGGTGGTGGTTTTGCTCGGGGTGGCCGTGTTAAAAGAATACCTGACCCGCTGGCAGTTAACAGCATTGATACTGGCCGCTTCCGGTGTGCTGATCGTATCAATCCAGTACGGAAAAATTCCCTGGATTGCCTTATTCCTGGCCGGAAGTTTTGCCCTCTACGGCCTGATTAAGAAAATGATCAGGGTGGATCCGGTAACAGGCCTGACCCTGGAAACATTAATAGTTATGCCGGCTGCCCTTATTTATATCGCTACCCTGGAAGCGGGTCCGGCCGGGGCCCTGGGCAGCTCTTCGCTGCCGGTTATATTCTTTCTCATCGGGACCGGTTTGATTACCGCAACTCCTCTTCTACTCTATGCCAGGGGGATTGAAAACACTACTTTTTCGATGATGGGCTTCCTGCAGTACATTGCCCCTTCGATAAACCTGTTTCTGGGGGTTGTTGTTTTCAATGAATACTTTTCTTTTTACCACTTCCTCAGCTTTTGCCTGATCTGGGCCGGCCTGGCCATTTTTACCATGGCTAACCTGGGAGTATTAAAGGAGCCTTTGCCTCTGCCTGTTGAGCAAAGTGAAAAAAGTGAAGCTTTCTAACTGCTTGTTCCGCTGCAGGCCGGCCGGTGAAATATAAAGTCCGGACTTTTTTGCTGATTGGGAGATAAAAACCCGGCTCCCGGTTATTAGAGTTAGACAAGATTTTTGCATCGTGCTATAATAACGGCGACAATATAATAAGAGCTGATCAGGTGTCATCAGACTGAAAAGGGAAGCCGGTTAAAGTCCGGCGCGGTCCCGCCACTGTAAGTGGGAGGCACCTCCTTAAAACCACTGGCTGCGAATAGCCGGGAAGGAGGGAGGTGCAGTGAACACGAGCCAGGAGACCTGCCTGATTGCGCGCTTGACCCCTTCGGGTGAAAGGGTAAGGCGGGGTTAAAACCACGTTTTGCCGTGGTTTTTTGTTTTATAAAGGCAAAAATACGGCCTGCCCGCCAGAGTTAAGATCACCACAAATAAATGACAGGAGAGATGGATGTTGAAAATGAAAGTACTCGTATTGGCAATGGTTCTTGCGGCAGGACTGGTTTTTTCCAGCGGTTGTGAAAGCGTTGATGAAGGCATTGAGGTTGAAGAGCCTGCCGGCGGGGAAGAAACCTCCGAACCGGCCGGTCTTTCAGAACCCGACGGAACGGTAGTTGTTACAGACCAGATGGGAAGAGAGATTATTATTGAAGAGGTTCCGCAGCGGATTATTTCCCTGTCGCCCAGCAATACAGAAGTGCTGTTTGCCCTGGGCCTGGAAGAGCGTATTGTAGGCGTAACCGACTTTTGCAACTATCCCCCCGAAGCCCTTGAAAAAGACAGCATAGGCGGCTTCAGCACCCCCAGTATCGAGAGGATTGTAGAGCTTGAGCCTGATTTTATCCTGGCTTCGACTATTCATGAAGAAGAGGTGCCCAGGCTGGAAGAACTGGGCCTGGCCGTTATGGTTATTGAGTCCTCCGACCTGGTTGGACTATATCAGAATATATCGCTCGTTGCTGAAGTTACCGGGATTGCCGCTGACGGTGAAGCATTAATTGCCTCCATGCAGGAACGCATCCAGGCTGTTGAATCGGTTGTAGCTGAAATTGCGCCTGAAGACAGGGTAAAAGTATATTACGAGGTGTATTCGGACCCCCTGATGAGCGCCGGCAGTGGCGCATTAATTACCGAAATAATTGCCCTGGCCGGCGGTATTAATATCTTCGGGGATGTTGATGAAAACTATCCCCAGATCAGCGCGGAAGTGGTAGCCGAGAAGCAGCCCGATATTATTATGTTCCCCGACTACCACGGCACGGCCGATATTGTCCTTGAAAGCATGGCTGATCGGGCCGGCTGGGAGAATGTGCCGGCGATACAGGAAGACAGGGTTTACGCTGCTTCAGATGACACTTTTGCCCGGCCCGGTCCCCGGATTGCCGATGCCGTTGAAGAAGCGGCCAGAATTTTTTACCCGGAGTTATTCTAAGACAGGATGAAACAGGATAAAACGCTGCCTGGCAGAGTGACTAAAACAGCAAAAGCGGGGGCCATTACCAGGCCTCTATTTATGGCTTCCCTGCTTTTGCTGCTGCTCTTTTCCCTTATTTCCGCCATGGTCTGGGGAGCGGTAGCAATTGGCTGGCGCGAGGTATTTGCCATTCTGGCCGGCACCCTGCCTTTCTATGAGCCTGCTGCCGTAGCCGAAATAGCCCCGGTTTACAGCGATATCCTGCTGCAGATTCGCGTGCCCCGGGTTTTGCTGGCTGCTGCCGTGGGTAGTTCCCTGGCTGTTTCCGGGGCAGTTTTCCAGGGTTTGTTCAGGAACCCGATGGCCGATCCCTACGTGATCGGAATATCTTCGGGAGCGGCCCTGGGAGCCGTATTTGCCATGCTCAGCGGTTTCAGCCTCACCATCGGAGGGTTCGGAGCTGTGCCGCTGTTCGCCTTCGGAGGCGGGATAGCAACCATGCTCCTGGTTTACAGTATGGCCCGGGTCGGGAAAGCGGTGCCTGTTATGACCCTTCTCCTGGCCGGTATTGCCGTGAGCGCTTTTCTTTCAGCGCTGGTTTCGCTGCTGACATACTTTGCAGGGGAAAGGCTGCACATGGTGGTATTCTGGATGATGGGCGGCCTGGGCGGGGCAACCTGGCACCAGGTAAAAGTCATGATCCCCTACGCCCTGGCCGGTTATATTTGCGTCAGCTTCTTTTCCCGCGAACTAAATGCCATGCTGCTTGGCGAAGAAACTGCCAGCAACCTGGGTGTTAATACAGAGATGGTAAAAAAGATCCTCCTGGTCGGGGCTTCGCTGCTGGTGGCAGCCGCAGTTTCCACCAGCGGTATAATCGGTTTTGTCGGGCTGGTGGTGCCTCATTTCGTGCGCCTTGTGGCCGGCCCCGATCACCGTTTCCTGGTTCCGGCCTCAGCGCTGCTGGGCGGTTCCCTGCTGATCGCCACCGATACCCTGGCCAGGATTGTGATTGCCCCCTCTGAATTGCCGGTGGGGATCATTACCGCCCTGATCGGGGCGCCGATGTTTATATACCTTTTGAAAAAACGCCGGAAACTGCGCTACTTTGGCGGGGGAGGGTAAATCCAGTGGGCCTGCGCATTGACATTCACGATTTAAAGCTGACCTATGATGCCAATCCCGTGCTCGACGGGACCGAGTTTAAAGTTGAGCGCGGCGACCTGATTGCCCTGCTGGGAGCAAACGGTGCCGGTAAATCAACCCTGCTCCGCTGTATCAGCCGTATCCTGCAGCCGAGCGGCGGACAGATTATTTTAGACGGCCGGGACCTTCAGAAGTTCAATAACAGGGAAGCCGCCCGCCTGATGGCGGTTGTGCCCCAGGAAACAACGGCAGATTTTGATTTTACTGTGGAGGATATAGTTATGATGGGCCGCTTCCCGTACCTGCGTCGCTTTCAAAAGGAAGAGCGCAGCGACAGGGAGATCGTGCAGCGGGCCATGGAGATGACGGGAGTCTCTCACCTCTGTGAACGTTCTATAGCCACTTTAAGCGGCGGTGAAAAGCAAAGGGTGATCATGGCCCGGGCTGTTAGCCAGCAGCCGGAAGTGCTTCTTCTTGATGAGCCGACAGCCAACCTCGATATAGGGTACCAGTCCATGCTTCTTGAACTTGCCTCCCGCCTGAACAGGGAACAGGGTGTCACCGTTATTGCTGCCATTCATGACATTAACCTGGCCGTGCATCACTTTAACCGTTTTGTTTTGCTTTCCGGGGGCAGGGTTCTGGCTGCAGGGCGGGCTGAAGAGGTGATAACCCCGGACAACATTCAGAAATCATACGGGGTTCCCGCTGCAGTTTACCGTCATCCACTGCACGGAGTCCTGCAGATAAGTGTGGTCAGGAGCCCCAAAAAAGGCGGCTGCCTTAACGGGGGCCCTGCAATCCACGTCATCGGAGGAGGAGAAGAAGCGCTGCCTGTTTTGGAATTACTTTCCCAAAAAGGCTGCCCGCTTTCAGTCGGTCCGGTTTCGGCCCAGGACAGCGGGTGCCGGTTTGCCCATTTTCACAGCCTGCCGGTTATTATTGTTCCTCCTTTTACCAGCATGAATGAAGAGCATCGCAGGGAGCATCTCAAGTTGATGCGGGACGCTGACGCCGTAGTCATACCTCCGATACCGATCGGTGAAGGTAACCTCCAGATTTTCGAAGAGGTGGAAACTGTATTAAGCGAGGGTAAGCCGGTTTATATCATTGATCCTGATGGGGTGGGAAGCCGTGATTACAGCGGTAAAGCCCCGGCCCTGCTGCAGTCGTTAATCGGGCAGGGCGCTGTCGGACTGGAGAATGC
>SLSE01000215.1 GCA_007130585.1 Syntrophomonadaceae bacterium
AAAAAATGTCGGTGCGCGGCGCCCCGGCAATCGGTATAGCAGCTGCTTACGGCGTGGCACTGGCCGCCCGGGAGGCCGTGGTTAAGGAATTCAACGATATTGATACTTTCACTTTCCTGAAGGAAGCCGCGACGAAGCTGACGTCGACCCGCCCCACTGCCGTTAATTTATCCTGGGCGGTGCAGAGGATGGAAAAAGTCTGGACAGAAAACCGGGAAACCGATCCCGGGACGCTGTTTCAGATCCTGCTGGAGGAAGCAAAGCAAATCCACGGCGAGGATATTGAGAATAACCGTAGAATTGGTTTTAACGGCGCCGAACTCGTCCCCCAGAAATCGTCAATCCTCACCCACTGCAATGCCGGGGCCCTGGCAACAGGCGGCTACGGAACAGCGCTTGGGGTGGTACGGGCGGCAGATGAACAGGGCAAAGACGTTCATGTTTTTGTCGATGAAACGAGGCCCCTGCTACAGGGAGCAAGGATAACTGCATTCGAACTGCTGGCTGATGATATCTCTGTCACTTTGATCACAGATAACTCGGCCGGACATCTCATGGCCACAGGTAAAGTGGATATAATTGTAGTGGGCGCCGACCGGGTTGCCGCCAACGGCGATGTCGCCAATAAAATCGGCACCTATTCCCTGGCAGTCCTGGCCCAGTATCACCATATACCTTTTTATGTCGCTGCTCCAGTGTCAACTATTGATATGTCAATTGAAAACGGCGCAGATATTGCTATTGAAAAACGCTCGGACAGGGAGATAACCCATCTCGAGGGGTGTGCTACTGCCCCCGAAGGGATCACCGCTTATAACCCGGCTTTTGATATCACCCCGGCCCGGCTGGTTACGGCAATTATAACCGAGCGGGGAGTTGTATTCGAACCCGACCGGGACAGACTGAGCAAACTATTTTAAAGGCCTTTCCGGAAGGGTCCGGGCAGGCGCCGCTCTGAGGCTGTTTCCAGGCCGGCGGTCATGCATATCCGCCCGAACCCTGCGCTACCGGGAAACTTTTTAGAAGACTAACCCGGGCCGCCTCAAGGAGACTTAAATTGAACAATATATTGATCAAAAACGCCCTGATTGTGAGCATGGATGAGAAACGAGAGGACTTTTTTTACGGCGATATCCTGGTTTCCGGAGATAAAATTGAAAATATTGCCGAACGCCCCGGAAAAATAACTGCTCAGGGCCCCCACCAGGTAATTGACGGAAGCGGCTTGCTGATAATGCCCGGCCTGATCAACACGCACGGTCATGCCGCGATGTCAATTTTTCGCGGTTATGCCGATGACCTGCCCCTTAAGAAGTGGTTGGAAAACAAAATATGGCCGATTGAAGCAAAGCTGCAGAGCGATGATGTATACTGGGGCACAATGCTCAGCATAGCCGAGATGATCAGGGGCGGGACAACTACTTTTACCGATATGTATTACTACATGGATCGTGTCGCAGAAGCGGTTTCGGAAAGCGGAATCAGGGCTGTGCTTTCCCGGGGCATGATTGGCCTGGACTTTGACCTGGAAAAGGGATTTGAAGATAGCAGGTCTTTTATAAATAACTGGCACGGCGCTGAAAACGGCCGGGTCAGCGTAATACTCGGGCCGCATTCGGCTTACGGGGGCAGCGGCGACTTCATACAAAGGGTTGTTGATTTTGCAGCCGAAACAGGAAGGCCCCTGCAGATCCACCTGGCAGAAACCAGGGACGAGGTGGACGGCTGCCTGGAAGAACACGGGTGCTCCTCAACAATGATGCTCGCCGAAGCCGGTTTTTTTGATTTTAAGGTAATTGCCGCACACTGTGTCCATTTAAGCGATACTGATATCAACATCCTGGCGGAAAAAAATGTGGGTGTTTCCCACAACCCGGGAAGCAACCTTAAACTTGGCAGCGGTATTGCTCCCGTTAAAAAACTGCTGGAAAAGGGGATTAAGGTCGGCATTGGCACTGACGGGGCTGCCAGCAATAACAACCTTGATATGATCGAAGAAATGCGCCTTGCCGCCCTGATCAGCAAAGGGTTCAATATGGATCCGACAGCCTTAAACGCCGGGACCGCACTGCAAATGGCCTGCCCTATGGGAGCTGAAATTCTGGGGCTTGAGAAAAACGGGATTCTTAAAGCAGGTTACAGCGCAGACCTGATCGGCTTGCGGCTGGACCGCCCCCACCTGACACCCCTGCACGATCCGCTGGCTCACCTTGTTTACGCTTCCGCCGCGGCCGATGTCGACCTGGTAATGGTAGACGGCCGGATTCTATTCCAGGACGGGAACTTTAAAACACTGGATGAAGAAAGAATCAGGTTCGAGGCTTCGCGCTGTGCCGGGAGGCTTACCAATGATGGAAAGGACAGCTGACATAAGATGAAAATACCGCACATCCTGGTTACCAATGATGACGGAATTCACGCCGAGGGCATTCAAAGACTTTCCCAGGCGCTGTTTGAAGACAGCAACAACTACAGGTTGTCGATTATTGCGCCCGACCGCGAACGCAGCGCAATCGGACATGCCATAACCATGCACAAGCCGCTGCGCGTGGCAGAGGTAAGCTTTATGCACAACCCCGGGCTGAAAGGGTGGTCTGTTAACGGCACCCCTTCCGACTGCGTTAAACTGGCGGTGGAAGCAATCCTTCCGGACCCGCCCGACATTGTCATTTCAGGTATTAACCGGGGCAGCAACCTGGGCACTGATGTCCTGTACTCGGGTACTGTTTCCGCTGCCGTTGAAGGGCTGCTCCTCGGCATTCCATCGGTTGCCGTATCACTAACCGGCAGCGGGACCGGCAGCAGCTTTATCTATTCCGCCCGGCTGATCAGCAGCATGGTTCCCAGGTTACTTGAAAACGATATTAAAGCTTCAAGCCTGATTAATATTAACATTCCTGTTGATGTAGACAGGATTAAAGGTATCCGGGTAACCAGGCTGGGACAGCGGCGCTACCGCAACGCCTTCGAAAAACGTGTTGACCCACGGGGTATGCACTATTACTGGCTGGCCGGAGAACTGATTGAAGACGATCCCGAGGAAAAGGGAAGTGATACCAGGGCCGTACGGGAAGGCTATATTTCTGTAACTCCGATCCATTTTCAGCTTACTGATCAATCGGCCTTGCCGGCCCTGGAAGAAATGGTCCGGGGCCTTAATCTGCCGGCCGTTTAGAATGTGAAGTACTGTATTCCAAAAGAGAGGAGCTGTTAAAGTGGCTGCTTTAGAACCCTTTGGCGATAATTGCTACCGTATTTCACGCCGGGACAGGATGAAAGCAGACGTTCTTGTTTATCTCAACCGGGAACTATACAACTCCTTTACTGAAGACCAGTCTTTAGAACAGTTAATTGATGCTGCTTCCCTGGATGGCGTGATCAGCCCGGTAATCGGCATGCCCGATATTCACAGCGGTTTTGGCCTGCCGATCGGGGGAGTTATGGCCATGGATGCCGAAAACGGCCTGATCTCGGCCGGGGCTGTAGGAATGGACATAAACTGCGGTGTCCGCCTGCTGAGAACGGGGATCACAGCTTCGGAACTTGACAACTCTCAGCTTCGCGCCCTGATCGATTCAATTATAAAGCGGGTCCCAGGCGGCATAGGCCAGAAAAGCAGGCATTCCCCCCTGATCGGTAAACATTTTAACGCCCTGCTGAAAAAGGGCGCCCCCTTCCTGGTCGAACTCGGCTTCGGGCGGGAAGAAGACATTCAGCGCATAGAAGACGGGGGCTGCCTGCAGGGAGCAGACATCAGGGCGGTAAGTAAAAAAGCAGTGGACCGCGGCCGTCAGCTTTCCACCATCGGCGGGGGAAACCATTTCATCGAGATCGGCTTAATCGACAGGGTTTATGACCGGCAGACCGCAGGGGTATACGGCCTGGAAGAAGGTCTCCTTACGGTTTTGATCCACACTGGCAGCCGGGGATTCGGCCACCAGGTATGTACGGATTATTCCCGGACCATGAAGAAAGATGCCAAAAAGTACAACCTGGAGATCCCGTCCGCCGGCCTTGCGGCAGTGCCGATTAAATCCAAAGAAGGCGAACAGTACTATGCGGCCATGGCCTGTGCCGTTAACTTTGCTTTTTGTAACCGGCAGTGGATTGCAGACGATGTGCGCAAAGCATTCCTGGAAACCCTTGGCGGCAGCGAAAGGGATTACGGCCTGGATCTCGTTTATGATGTGGCACATAACACGGCCCAGTTCGAAAATATCGGCGGCCGCGAAATGCTTATTCACCGCAAAGGCGCCATCCGGGCGCTCCCGTCCGGCCACCCGGGAAACCCCGAGGTATACCGGGAAAGCGGCCATCCCGTTATTATACCGGGCAGCATGGGCAGTTCTTCTTATGTCGTCAGGGCAAGGCAGGGAATAGAAGCTATTTATAATTCGGTAAATCACGGAGCCGGAAGAGTGCTTTCCCGGAAAGCTGCCAAAAAAGAAATATCTGTTGACCAGCTAAAGGAAAGGATGTCCGGCGTATTAATATCCGGAAAAAACTATAAGGCCTACCTCGATGAAGCCCCGCAGGCCTATAAAGATATTGACATGGTTGTCGACACCTTAACAGAAATCGGGTTCAGCGAAAAGGTTGCCCGTCTGAAACCGCTGGCCGTAATCAAGGGCGAAGAATAAAAGGCAGCTTTGTTTAACTTTTCATCAAACCGGGAAAGAGGTGGCAGTGGATGCTCTATCTGAACAAAGAAGACATTGTCAAAGCCGCAACACCGGACCAGGTAATGGATGCAATTGAAATCGCCTACGCCCTGGATCTCAGCGGTGAACACGAAAGCCCGCCCCGCATGCATGTAAACAGCGGAAATAATACCCTGCTTTACATGCCCTGCCTGACAGACAGTATTTTCGGCACAAAAATATTATCGCTGTTCCCCGGAAATGCAGACCGGGGTAAAGCTGTTATCCAGGGCTTAATGCTTTTAAACGATCCGGACACGGGGGAACCGCTGGCTTTACTCGATGGAGCCAGGCTGACCGCGGTCAGAACAGGCGCGGTCGGCGGTGTAGCCGTCCGGCATACAACTCCCGGTAACGCCAAAACTATCGGCCTGATCGGTGCCGGAATACAGGGTTTTCACCAGATCTATTTTGCCTGCCAGGCAAGAAGTATCGACCGGGTTTACCTCTACGATCTATCTGAAACCAAACAGATCGAGTTAGCCGGCAAGCTAAAAGAGGCGCTCCCGGGAATCGGAATAGAAACTCCCTCATCAGTAGAGAAGCTGGTGGAAAACTCTGAAATAGTGATCACCGCAACTCCCGCTACCAACCCCGTTTTACCCGGGGACAGGGAACTGCTGAAGGGAAGGCACTATATCGGCATCGGGTCCTACAAGCCTGAAATGAGAGAATTTCCCCGGGTCCTTTATAGCCTGGTCAAAAATGTTTATATTGATACGGAACACGGCCTGGAAGAATCGGGAGACCTTATAACACCGCTGCAAAATGAATGGATCTCCCGGGAACAGATTGTCAGGTTTGGGGAAATTATTTTCAGCAAAATCCCCCCTCCACCAGAAGGTACAACTCTCTTTAAATCTGTCGGCATGGCCCTTTTCGATCTTGTGGTATCAGAATTAATCTACCGCAGCGCCCTTAAAAATAAAATTGGCACTTTGTTAGCATAACTAACAGGAGAGTATAATCATGCAAAAACAACCGCCCAGCATATTTAACGATGTAATCGGCCCGGTAATGAGAGGTCCTTCCAGTTCGCACACCGCTGCATCGGTCAGGATCGGCAGACTTGTCCGGCGCTTTTTCCGTACCCCTGTAATTTCCTTCCATGTAGATTTTGATCCGGCAGGTTCACTGGCGACAACGTACAGCAGCCAGGGATCAGACATCGGCCTGGTAGGCGGCCTGCTCAATATGGAGACTGCAAATCCGGAACTTGGCAGCTCGCTCGAAATAGCCGCTGCCGGGGGGATGGAAACCGGCTTCCATGTTGTTGATTATCAGACTGCTCATCCCAACACTTACCGGATTAAAGCAAAAGCGGAATCCGGTCAAGAACACAGCTTTATTTTTATTTCCACGGGGGGCGGGATGTTCGAACT
>SLSE01000116.1 GCA_007130585.1 Syntrophomonadaceae bacterium
CCGTAGACAATGTTTGAAGCTGCCGGCAGCTCGCAGAACTGCAGCCTGTCAGATACAGGCTGCCTGATTATGCTATAATCACTTTAGCAAATCCGGGGGTGTTTATATATGTCAGGTTTGATTCGTTTCGGCATATCGATGGAAAAAGAACTATTGGAACGTCTGGACAAGGAAATAGTCAAGCGCGGTTATCCAAACAGATCTGAAGCTATCAGGGATCTAATCCGTAACCAGCTGGTTGAACTGGACTGGTCCCAGGATGACGGGGAAGTGGCCGGGACAATAACTATTATCTATAACCACCATGTAAAAGGCTTAAGCGATCTGCTTTTGGAACTGCAGCACGATCATCATGGCATGATAGTTTCGGTAATGCATGTGCACCTTGAACATGATCACTGCCTGGAAGTAATGGTTATAAAAGGCAGAGCATCTGAGGCGAGGGAACTGGCCGGCCGGTTGATCGGCGTAAAAGGGGTAAAGCACGGCAAGCTGACCATAACTTCAACCGGAAAAAGACTGAATTAACAGGGGGCCGGTTCAGACCGCCTGGTAATCTTGAGGAACTGCCTGTTTATCACTCCCGGGGACCTGGTTCCGGCCCCGGTATTTTTCCTTCCATCACCCGCGGGTGACCGGCCAGGTCAGAATACCAGCTTACCGTTGCGAAGAGTCCGCTTTCCAGGGCCAGATCTTCCACCTGCTCTTTCTGGCCCGCTCCTACCTCCAGCAGCACCAGGCCCGGTTTTAAAACATAGCCGGGGAGATCTTCAAAGATCTCCCGGTAGCTGTCAAGCCCGTCCTCTCCTCCGTAAAGAGCACCGGGAGGCTCGAATTCCCTGATATCCCGCGGCAGACTCTCCATATCCCATTTGCTCAGGTAGGGAGGGTTGGAAACAACAAGATTAAAGCGCGGCCGCGGACAAATCTCCCGAAAAGCTTTAAAATAACTGCCCCTGTGCCAGGAGATTTTATCTTTAACCCCGAGAGCCGCCGCATTTTCAGCGGCCTGCTCCAGGGCATCCCCGGAAATGTCCACAGCCCGGACCCTTATGCCGGGCACTTTCAGGGCCAGGGTGATGGCAATTGCCCCGCTGCCGGTGCCCAGGTCAACGCAGCTGACAGTTTTTAAATTTCCCGCAGCTTTCTGCCTGTCGCTCCAGTGAAGCGCCCTTTCAACAATCAGCTCCGTCTCCGGCCTGGGAATCAGGACGCTTTTGTTTACTTTAAACCGGCTTCCGAAAAAATATTTTTCACCCGTTATGTATGCTGCCGGTTCTCCGGCACACCTTCGCCGGACAAGCCTCTCAAACTGTTCTGCCGATTTTGCAGGCAGTTCTTCTTCCCTGTTCAGAAAAAGCTGCAGGCGGTCGGACTGCAGTACATGGGACAGCAGCAGCTCCGCTTCCATCCTGGGCTGTTCCAATCCCGCTTTTTCCAAGCAAAAAGAAGCCCGCTGCAGGGCTTCTTCGATGGTGTGGCTTCTCAACGGTTTTATACTCCCGTTTCTTTCAATTTTTCTGCGCGTTCATTGGCGATTAATTCTTCTGTTATATCGTCCAGGTCCCCGGCGAGGACCAGGTCAAGCTTGTGCAGGGTCAGGTTAATGCGGTGATCGGTCACCCTGTTCTGAGGATAGTTATAAGTCCGGATCCGCTCGCTGCGATCTCCGGTGCCGACCATTGTCTTGCGGGTCTGGGCCAGTTCGGCGGTTTGCTCTGAGATATACTTGTCCAGCAGCCTGCTGCGCAGGATGCGCAGGGCTTTTTCTTTATTCTGTAGCTGGGATTTTTCATCCTGGCAGCTGACAACCACGCCCGAGGGCTCATGAGTTATGCGCACAGCGGACTGGGTGGTATTCACGCTCTGCCCGCCCGGCCCTGTCGCGCAAAATGTATCAATGCGCAGGTCCTGGGGATTAATGTCAACTTCGACTTCCTCAACTTCCGGCAAAACTGCCACCGTGGCGGCAGATGTGTGAATCCGCCCCCCTGACTCGGTGGAGGGAATCCTCTGCACCCGATGCACGCCACTTTCATATTTAAGATAGCTGTAAGCGCCCCTGCCTTCTACCCCCAGGATAACTTCTTTGAACCCGCCAATATTGGTAGGATGCGATTCAACAATTTCAGCTTTGTAGTTTTTCCGCTCGGCAAAACGGGTATACATCTTCAGCAGATCAGCCGCAAACAGGGCTGCCTCGTCACCGCCGGTCCCGGCCCTTATTTCAATAAAGACATTCTTCTCGTCGTATGGATCTTTAGGCAAAAGATGCTCATTCAGCTCTGATTGAATTTTTTCCTTTTCTTCCTGCAACGATTCAATCTCTGATCTGAGGTACCCGGACATCTCTTGATCAGTGTTTTCGCCAAGCATTTCTTCGGCTTCGGCAGTCTCATTTTCAATTTCCTTTAAGCGGCGGTAAAGTTCGACGATCGGGGTAATTTCCGAAATCTCGCGGGACATTTTCAGCCACCTGTCGCGGTCGTCCATGACATTCGGATCGCTGAGCTGCTGCTCCAGCTCGCTATATCGCTGTTCAATTACTTCAAGCTTTTCCTGCATTTCTGTTCACCTCAAAAACATTAAAGGCAGTGATCAGGCTGCCAGCATCAAGCTGCACAAACTGCCCTGCCCGGGTCTGAAAATAAAAGCAGCTGAACCTGCAATAATTTTGTTTGCGGCGAGTTCCAATAAGGTTCCCGGACCGCACAAGGCAGATTAGCTGACGTAAAAATAATCCAACCTGAAAAGGAAAAAAGCAGAGCACCCGTGCCCTGCTCCCGTAAATTACATCCCGTATTTGCGCTTAAAGCGCTCAACACGTCCACCGGTGTCAACAAACTTTTGCTTGCCGGTGAAAAACGGATGGCACTTCGAACATATCTCAACTCTTATCGTTTCTTTTGTAGAGCCGGTTTCAAATGTTTCTCCGCAGGCACAAATAACCTTTGCCCGGTAATATTCTGGATGCAGACCAGTTTTCATTGTCCTCGACCTCCTTACTTTCACTTCCAATAACAAATCATAGCACATTGCCTTTTAATCTGCAACAACTTTTCCTGCGTTATTATTATTTCCCGGGAAATATTTGGCTACATGGTATGCATGTTGCTGAGAAATTCCTCGTTAGACTTGGTTTTTCTAAGCCTGCCCATCAGGGCTTCCAGGAACTCAACACTGGTGCTGCTGCCCATAGCTTTTCTGAGCGCCCACATCAGCTCGATCTTATGTTCATCGAGCAGCAGTTCTTCCCGGCGGGTTCCGGAGCGGGAAATATCGATGGCCGGGAAGATCCGGCGTTCGGCAATTTTCCGATCAAGGTGCAGTTCCATGTTGCCTGTCCCTTTAAATTCTTCGTAAACCACGTCGTCCATGCGGCTGCCCGTATCAACTATAGCTGTTGCCAGAACGGTCAGGCTTCCACCCTGATCGATATTACGGGCCGCCCCGAAAAAGCGTTTCGGTTTATAGAAGGCTCCGGGATCAATACCACCGGACAATGTCCGGCCGCTGGGCGGTATTACCAGGTTATAAGCCCTGGTCAGCCTGGTAATACTATCAAGCAGTACGGCGACATCACGGCCCTGCTCCACCAGGCGCTGAGCCCTTTCAAGGACCAGTTCGGCAATATGAATATGGTTTTCGGGCTTCTGATCAAATGTTGAACTGACCACGTCGGCATCAACGCTGCGCTCCATATCAGTAACTTCTTCGGGCCGTTCATCAATCAGGAGGATTATCAGTTCAATTTCGGGGTGATTAATGGAAATACTGTTGGCCAGCTGTTTGAGGAGCATCGTCTTCCCTGCTTTCGGGGGGGACACTACAAGCCCGCGCTGGCCTTTTCCCACGGGGATAAGCAGATCGATAATCCGGGTTGAAAGTATATCCGACTTTGTTTCCATTTTAATTGGGTCATCAGGGTGAATGGGAACCAGGTTGCGAAAGCTCGGGCGTCCTGACAAGCGCTCAGGCTCTTCTTCATTAATTTTTTCAACCTGCAAAAGAGCATAGTACCGTTCATTGTCTTTGGGAGGCCGGATCCGTCCCGAGATAATATCTCCTGTACGCATATTGAAACGGCGTATTTGCGAAGCAGAAATATAAATATCATCTTCCGAGAAGTAATATTTTTTGCGCCGCAAAAACCCGAAACCATCCGGCATAATTTCGAGCATACCCGAGGCACTGAGCTGTTCACCATTTTCTGAAAAGAGCCTGGTCAGCTCATCAATTAGCTCCTGCTTGCGCATTGTCGACTGGCCTTTTATTTCATGTTCCTTTGCCAGGCGATGCAGTTCATTTAACGTCATCGTTTTTAATTTTTCCGAGTTCAAACTAGCCACCACCTTTTGTTAATTACCACCGGCCCTGAACAGCAGGTACGCTGCCGTAAAGTAGCCCGCAAGGACAAGCAATGTATCAAAACCGATGCGGCCGAGCCCCTTTTCTGATCGATAAACCAGGCCAAAAATTACTACTGTGCTGATCAGGATAACCATAACGGCAGAAGCCAGGTGACCGCCTGAAGCCGCGTAAAGAAGCGGGCCCGGGCGATAAAACAAATCGGCCACAAAAACCAAAAAAAGATTCATAAAGTTTGCCCCGAAAACATTGGCTACCGCCATGTCAATGTAGCCCAATCGAACCGCTGTCAGCGTGGTTACCATTTCGGGGAGGGAAGTACTGATTGCCAGAAATATTGAACCTGTAAAGGTATGTCCCAACCCGGTTTCCAGGGCGATGCGATCGCTGGCATCGGTTATCAGGACACCGGCAACAACAATCAACCCTCCTGCCAGAGCGAAGCGGATCAGCGCCTGCCCGGTGGAAATGTTTTTACCGGCGGCCGGTATTTCTTCACTTCCCCTGGACAGCGATGGATTTTTACGTTCATAGCTGTAAAGCATTTTGCTGCCGTAAATATATACCAGCGCTATGAGCAGGGCCTCGAAACCGACCCAGCCCACGGAAATAGTGAAGATTCCGAGCAGCGCAATGGAAGCGAGACAAATGGTAGTTATGCTCAGAGAAGCGGTAATGATATGCCCCCGGGTTATCCGGGATGTTAACGGGCCTCTTCCTGATATAACATCAATTACGGCCAGCAGGGCCAGGTTAAAAAGGCAGCTCCCCAGGATATTCCCCAAAGCCAGGTCGGGAGCATCGATTAAAACTGCGCTCAGGGTGGTTACCAGTTCCGGCAGAGAAGTAGCCAGCGGCAGCAGGGCTACTCCGGCCCAGGCAGTACCGATCCCGGTATTATCTGCTATAACAGCAGCATTTTTGGTCAATCTGCTGCCCGCGAATATGATAATGGCCGCACATACAAAAAACTGTAACCAAGGATTGACCATTTTGCTCCCGGGATTCTGAAGCCATTATAACTGCGGCTTATTAAATTGTTCTTTAAATGGGCAGCAGCATAAGAGCTTCCTCTGATAAGGGGGATGGACTATTTAGAATTCCACACATCTTTAACCCAGGGTATCAGACTGTGTAAGACAAAAACCGCTTACCAGTTTTCCATCGGCTAGATGTATTCGCTATTAATACCCATTTTCCTGCTAATGCCGCTGAAAAATTATAAGCCGGATCCGGATGAGCAAACTTACGGCATGGAACCGGAGATGAAAGGATTCGTAGCGGCCTCCCTGCCAATGGTGGTAACCGGCCCGTGTCCGGGGTAAACCACTGTTTCAGGTGCCAGGATTAGCAGCTTGTTTTTTAAGCTCGCCATAAGGGTATCATAAGAGCCGCCGGCCAGGTCCGTCCTGCCAACCGAACCCGCAAAAAGCGTATCCCCGCAGAACACTGTTCGATCTGCAAGAAGACAGATTCCGCCCCCGGTATGGCCGGGCGTTTCAAGAACCTTAAAGCTGATGGTTCCGAAACTGACAATGTCGCCTTCTGCGATAAACCGATCCGGTTGTGGTTGCCTGCGCAGGATCAACTTCAACCCGAAGCCGGGGTTATTATAAAGCTCCAAATCTTTTTCGTGCAGCA
>SLSE01000163.1 GCA_007130585.1 Syntrophomonadaceae bacterium
AGTTAAGGGAGGAGAAGACGATGAAGCTAACAGTTAAGGAAGAGCGCTGTTCGGGCTGTAATGTCTGCCGGGTGGTCTGCACCCTGCAGAATTTTAAAACCGTGCAGCCCTCGCAGGCCCTCCTGAAGATCAGGGGAGAGTTCCCCGACCCGGGCGTCTATAAAATTGCTTTTTGCAACCAGTGCGGCATCTGCGCCGAAACCTGCCCGGAAGATGCGATTATCGAAGAAAACGGTGAATACAATATCGATTACGAGCTGTGCACCGGGTGCCTGCTCTGTGTCGAAAGCTGTCCGTTCGACGTGATGGTGGTAACCGGTTCGGATTACCCGGCCAAGTGCACCGGCTGTGGCAAGTGCGTTGAACTTTGCCCCCGCCAGGCGGTCCTGGCGGCCGCCGACTGAAGGGAGATTACAGGATGCTATACGGATATGCCGGAAAAATACTGAAGGTAAACCTGTCAACACAGGAGAAAGATATTGGGGACACCCCCAGCGAACTGGTGGAAAACTACCTGGGTGGCCGCGGTTTTGTGGCCCGCCTGCTTTACGACCTGCTGGAACCGGGGACTGACCCCCTCGGCCCGGACAACGTAGTTGTTGTCGCCACGGGCCCGTTGAGCGGGCACCTGCTGCCGGGCAGCGGGAAAACCCATTTCGGGGCCCTTTCCCCCGCCACGTGCGGCTACGGGGACAGCAACATGGGCGGCCATTTCGGGCCGGCCCTGAAGTACGCCGGTTTTGATTGTCTGATCCTCGAAGGCGCCGCCGATCAGCTGTCAACCCTGGTGATCGACGATGATGAAATTAAAATAATCTCCGCCGGATCGCTGCAGGGCAAAGGCGCGATAGATGCCGAAAAGGAACTGAAAGAACAGCTGGGAGAAGATTTCCAGGTAATCACCATCGGCCCGGCCGGCGAAAACAGGGTTGCTTACGCCTGCATCTCCCACGACTTCGGCCGCCAGGCCGGACGCACGGGCGTGGCCGCGGTTCTCGGCTCCAAGAACATCAAGGCCGTTGCCGTGCGCGGCACGAAGGCCATACCGCTCTACGACCCGCAGGCGGCTCTTAAAAAGGGCGAAGAAATGTACAGGGTCTGCTTCGGCAAGCCGGGCTTTAAAACCTGGACCCCTTACGGGACGGCCAGTATTACCGGCTGGGCCAACGAAGTAGGCGCTTTTCCCACCCGCAATTTCCAGACCTCCTATGCCGATTTCCACCATAAAATTAACGGCCAGGCCATCATCGACCGCCTGCTGGTAACCGATAAGGGCTGTTTCGGCTGCCCGACCCCCTGTGGTAAATACGGCCACGCCAAAACCAGGGTGGGCAGCGCTTTTGTCGAAGGGCCGGAATATGAAAGCATCGCCACCCTGGGCGGCAGCTGCTGCCTGGAAGAAATAGAAGAAGTGGCTTATGCCAACTACGTCTGCGACCAGCTCGGCCTGGATACAATCTCGGCCGGGGTGGTTGTTTCCTTTGCCATGGAGTGCTTTGAAAAAGGGGTGATCAGCGTTGCCGATATCGGGCGGGAAATCAGTTTCGGCAGCCTGGAAGATGTCGTTTACCTGCTGGAAAAAATTGCCGCCCGCGAAGGTATTGGTGCTATCCTGGCCGGCGGGGTCAAGCCCGCCGCCGCGGCCTTCGGCGGCGGTTCCGAGAGGTACGCCATCCATGTAAAGGGACTTGAATGGTCCGGTTACGAATGCCGCAACGCCCCCGGGATGATGCTTTCTTACATGACAGCCGATGTCGGCGCCCACCACAACCGTTCCTGGGCTTTAGGCTACGATGTCTCCCAGTCCGACGCCGACGTGAGTGAATTGATCGAAGCGGGAGCGGGCGGGGCGCTGGAGGTATCTTCTCCCGAAGGCAAGGTGGACCATGTTATATCCATGCAGCACAGCCGTCCCCTTTACGACGCCCTCGGTATCTGCCGCCTGCAGACCATGGAGATCGGTTTCGAAACATTCCATTACGAAGAAGTATTCGAGCTGATTACCGGCCGCAGGCTTACCTGGCAGGAAATGCTTGCCATCTCGGAACGGATCTGGCAGCTGACCCGCCAGTTTAATGTTAAGCATATCGCAGGTTTCGGCCGCAGCTGGGATTACCCGCCCCTGCGCTTCATGGAAGAACCGGTCACTACCGGGCCCAACAAGGGGCGCTTTCTTAAAAAGGAGATACTGGACCAAATGCTGGATGAGTACTACGAAAAAAGAGGCTGGGATGAAAACGGCATTCCCGGGGCGGAGGTCCTGGCGCGCTTTGGGCTGAAGCCGTAAGGCCTGTTGAGAAAGGTAAGCAGTTAACACGAAGGGATCCCGGCAGCGCGGGTAAAGCACAGGCAGCGGAGGATGATCTAACGGTGAAATTTGTGGTCACAATTAATATCAGCGGGCACCTGAAAGATCTCTACCCGCACCTGGAAGCGCAGCAGACTGTTGAGCTCGAGCAACCGGTAACCGTATCCGGCCTGATTGCCGCCCGGGGGATCAGTTCAAAAATGGTCCTGTTTGCCACCATAGACGATCGGATCGTGGACAAACAGCTCCTGGTGGAGCAATCCTGCACGATCAACCTGATCAGCCCGCCCGCCGGCGGGTAAGGGCGGCTGCGGCGGCCTGTAAAAGAGAATACTTCCCGGCAGGCCCGGGCAAAGTTTGCGGACAAACCCGGAACCTGGCCGGCAACCAAACAAAAGCGGGGCGATAGAATGCAAACTAATATACAGGCGCACCATTCACTGCTGTTCCAGGTTCTTTCCGGGGACCAGAGGGAAGAAGTCCATTCGGCGGTCCTGGATACCCTGGAAATGGTTGGGGTTGAAATTAACTGCAGCAGGGCGCTGGAGCTGTTGAAGAAAAGGGGTGCCCTGGTAAACGAGAGCAGGGTGCGAATCCCGCGGGTCATGGTCGAGCAGGCCCTGCGGACAGTCCCTCCCGGGTTTGCCCTCTACGACCGCGGGAGCAGGGGCAAAAGGATCTTTGAAGGAAATCACTTTAATTTCGGCCCGGGCCCCTCCACTACCTACACCATCGACCCCTACACGGGGGAAAGGCGCCTGCCCCGCAAGCAGGACACCGGCAACGCGGCCCGCGTTATGGATGCCCTGGAAAATATCGATTTTATCATGGATTTCGGCACCATCCAGGACGTGCCCACCAGGTATGCCGACCTGCATGCCCTCCAGGCTATCCTGGAAAACACCACCAAGCCGGTTGTCCACTGGGGCTTCGACGCCGCCAACTGCGCCACCATCCTCGAAATGTGCCTGGCCGTATCGGGCAGCCTGCAGGAGCTGCAAAAGCATCCTTTCCTGGCCATCTTTGCCTGTTCCAACAGCCCGCTCCTGCTGACCAGGGAAGCGCTGGAGAAGTTGTTCTTCATTGCCGAAAAAAACCTGCCCTTCGTTTACGTTTCGGCCCCCACGGCCGGCTCCACCACGCCGGTAACCCTGGCCGGGACCCTGGTCGTGACCCTGGCCGAGTGCCTTAGCGGCATGGTTATCCACCAGCTGGTCCGGGAAGGGGCCCCTTTTGCGATCGGCGGCGTCATGGGAGCCTCCGACATGCAGACCATGGCCATGTCTTACGGCTGCCCCGAGTTCAACCTGATGAATACCGCCCTGGCTGAAATGGCCCGCTATTACGGCATCCCCCTCTGGGGCACGGCCGGCTGCACCGATTCCAAGGCCGTGGACGAGCAGGCGGCGGCGGAAGCGACCGCCTCGATCATGATGTCGGCCATGAGCGGGACCAACATGATCCACGATGTGGGCTATATCGAAGGGGGCAATTCCAGCAGCCTGGCCATGCTCGTCATGTGTGATGAAATAATTGGCTACACCAGGCGCCTGGCCCGGGGCATCCGCGTCGACGATGTTTCCCTGGCTTTAGAGGCCATTAAACGGGTTGGCCCGATGGGTGAGTTTGTAACAGACCGGCATACCTTTGAAAACTTTAAAGAAGAACTCTGGTTCCCGAAATTAATGGACCGCCACCCTTACCAGAGGTGGGCGGCAGACGGCAGCCGGACCATGGGTTCAAAGGCGGCGGCCAGGGCCAGGGAACTGATTGAGAACCATAAACCGGCGGCCCTGGATCCGAAGGACGCCGGAAAAATTGAAGAAATCGTCGCTGCAGCTTCATCGCGGTAAATATCACAGGCAAACTCTATTACGGAGGTGGTCGGCATTACGAGAGCTTTTCCGTTGATTATGCTATCAACATAACCTGATAAACAGGAGGATTGAAATTATGTCGAGTAACAATTTAAATCAAAACAACAGCTTTACATCTTCAACATTCTGGATTGCCCTTATCGTCGTTGTCCTGTTCTTACTTTACGGAGTTTTTGCTACCGAAAGCCTGGAGGCAGCAAGCGGAGTAGCTTTTGGTTTTATCATCAATAGCTTCGGCTGGCTGTTCCTGATCGGGGTTTTTGGTTTCGTAGCCTTTGTCGTTTATCTTATGTTTTCTAAATACGGAAACATAAGGCTCGGCAAAGATGACGAAAAACCCGAGTACGGTCTCCTGACCTGGTTTGCCATGCTTTTCAGCTGCGGGATGGGTATCGGTCTCGTATTCTGGGGCGTTTCCGAACCGGTCTGGCACTACATGGCCCCGCCCTTCGGGGCAGCCGAATCGGCCGAATCGGCCAGGCTGGCCATGCGCTACTCTTTCTTCCACTGGGCAATTCACCCCTGGGCTATCTACGCGGTTATAGCCGCTTCGCTGGCTTACTTTAGCTACCGCAAAGGATATCCCATGCTGCTCAGCTCAACCCTGGTTCCCATTTTCGGGGAAAAGCAGATTGAAGGGCCGATCGGGAAAATCGTTAACCTGATCGGCGTATTTGCCACCCTTTTCGGGCTGGCCACTTCCCTCGGCCTGGGAGCCCTGTCGGTCGGTGCCGGCCTGAACATGCTCTTCGGTGTAGAAGCTACTCCCGCCCTGGGGGTGGGCGTTATCATTGTCATCACTGCGGCCGCCATTGTTTCCACCCTGACCGGTATCGACCGGGGAATCAAGTGGCTGAGCAGGATCGCCATGGTCCTGGGCCTGTTTTTAATGTTAGTAGTATTCACGGTCGGCCCGACCCTCTTCATCCTCGATGCCTTTACGATCGGGGTGGGCGATTACCTGCAGAACTTCCTGCAGATGTCTTTCTTTGTCGACTCGATCGGCGAGAACCCCTGGCCGGGCTGGTGGACCATATTCTACTGGGCCTGGTGGCTCTCCTGGTCTCCCTTCGTCGGAACCTTTATTGCCCGTGTTTCCAGGGGCCGGACGATCAAGGAATTCGTTGCCGGTACCCTGCTGGCCCCCTCGCTGCTCTGCATTATCTGGATGTCGGTGTTCGGCGGTTCGGCAATGTGGAACGAGCTTTTCGGACCGGGCGGCCTGACCGAAGCGGTGGGCGCCGGGGAAGAGTTCGGCTTCTATGCCCTGCTCAATACCCTGCCGGCCTCAGAGGTCCTGATCTTCTTAGGCGTGCTGGTAGTCTCAATCTTCTTTATCACTTCTTCCGACTCGGGCACATACGTAAACGGTATGCTCACCTCGGGCGGCGCACTCAATCCCCCGCGCGGTGTCCGCGCGGTATGGGGCGCCCTGGAAGGCGGTATTGCGGCAATCCTGCTGCTCGTGGGCGGTCTCTCAGCGGTGCAGACCACGGCAGTGGTCGTCGGGCTGCCTGTTTTACTCCTCGAGATCCTGATGATCGTCGCGCTGGTGAAAGCGCTGCGCTCGGAAGCAGCCGAGAGCGCTTCGGCGAAAAAAGCGGCCTGATCCGGCAAAAGGCTCTAAGAATAGTATGCCGCTCCGGCGGGCAGCGTTTTCAGGCGCTGCCCGCTTTTTTTTGCCCGCCGCCGCTTAACCCTGCCGGTAAAGCTCCTTCACAAAGGAATTTCCGCGCTGCGGGTGGAATTAAACGGGCAGGGAATAACCCGCGTTATAATCGATCGAATACCGCCGGCAATAACA
>SLSE01000073.1 GCA_007130585.1 Syntrophomonadaceae bacterium
ATAACATAATGGCAACCGAACCTGCCCGGGTGCCAATTGTTCGCCGGAAAGCTGCGTTATGCAGGATTACCGGGGCAGGATCAAGAATAAAAGAAGTTGTAAAGACCGGATAGCTCCGCAGTACACAATAACCGGGACGGATGGAAAATACATGTCCACACTGACTAAGCTTGTAACAAGCATTAAGACCGCCAAAGCCCTTTACAGGGCAAAGGAACTGGGACGCAACCGGGTTGAAGCAGCTTTATAGGAGGTGCAGGCATGACTTACGGAGATGATTTTCAGCGCCTGAGCAAGTACAGCCGCGATAGCCTCGGCGGAAGATCCCCCGGCTTACACGGCAAACCCCCGCTGTATAAAACTTACCCGCCCGACCTGGAACGCTTTGAACTGGAAAAACCGGATCGCAGCGGGGGAATGCCCCTGTATTCGGCGCTGCAGCAGCGGCGTTCGGAACGCAATTACGGGAAAACCGCCCTTCCGGTCAGTAAACTGTCCCAGGTCTTATGGGCGGCCCAGGGAGTTACACTGAGTACGGAATACCACCAGTTTCGCACCGCTCCTTCCGCAGGAGGACTGTTCCCGATCGAGACATATTGCGTGATTAACAACGTGGAAGGCTTTAAACCCGGGGTCTATCATTACCAGGTTCCAATCCATGCCCTGGTTCTGATCCGCGAAGGCAGCTTCGGGACCGGGTTGGCCAGGGCCGCTCTCGGCCAGAAAATGCTGCGCGACGCATCCTTTAACCTGGTCTGGAGCGCCATGATCGATCGCTCAAAGTGGAAGTATGATCAGCGGGCTTACCGTTATGTTTACCTGGATGCCGGCCATATCGCCCAGAACACCGCCCTGGCCGCGGTATCCTGCGGTCTCGGTTCCTGCCAGGTAGGAGCCTTCTTTGACCGGGAAGTAGATGAAATAATCGGGGTTGACGGCGAAAAAGAATTTTCCATCTACATGTCCTCGATAGGCAAGCCGGTTTGAAGCTAACCGCTTTTATAAAATGAATACCGGGAACCCTGCGCCTCCGGAAGGAGAGACTTTATGAGTATCAGGCAAACTGAGTTTACAATTAGCACCTCTGCGCGGGAAGCGCTTTATGATATTACCGGCCGGGTAAAAAAAGAGGTCTTAAACAGCGGCATTGAAAAAGGCCTGATTAATGTTTATGTCCGCGGAGCCACGGCTGCGATAATGATCCAGGAAGGATGGGATTACAGCGTGCAAAACGATGCTGTTGCCCTGCTGGCAAAGTTAATCCCGCGGGGAGTCTGGGAACATGACCGCCAGGACGGAAATGGCGACGCACACCTGAAAGCGGGACTGGTCGGACCGTCGGAGAGCATTCCGGTAATAGCCGGTAAAATCGGCCTCTCTACCTGGCAGAATATTTTTCTGTGCGAGTTTGACGGACCCCGGGAAAAAAGGAGTATTGTAATAACAGTAACCGCTTAGGGGCCGTTATTAGCCGGGAGGCCTGAGGATGGATAACCAGGCAAAGTTCCTGGCGATCCAAAACAGGATTACCAGGGCTAAATATGACCAGACCAGGAAGGGAGCAATTCGAATATCGGCAGGCGTAAAACGCTGATCGAAAGCCAGCCTGGAGGCTGTCCATGCGGCGTAAAAAATCAGGGGCATGGTAAAAACAGCCAGCACATTGCTTTTCATGGCCAGGAGGATATTTCCGTTTAAGAGGTGGATCATGGCCCTGGTGCCCCCACAGGCCGGGCAGAGCAGCCCGGTTGCCTGGGAAAACAGGCACTCATGGGGGCGGACCAATTCGCGCAGTTCGCTGTCCGCAACATAGAAATAGGCAAGCGCAACAACTAATATTACCATCAGTAACAAACTGCGCCCGAGCCATAGTTTTATAGTTTTATCCAACAGCCGATCATTCCTTCAAGTATTCGAACTCTTAGAAGTATATTTCCTGCTGAATTAAATCAAATATTTCGGTAAACAGCAGCTGGCCCAGGATAGCAAAAATTATTCCCAGCGCTGTTGCTGCCACACCAAGGATTATACCGGCCAGGGCATATTTCTGCTGCTGCTGGTGCCCGAGAATCCCGCAGACGATGGCAACAAGCCCTAAAACGATTGACATGTAGGGGCAGCAAAAAAACAGCAGCATCCCGAGAATTCCGGCCACCAGGGCTATAGTTCCTAAAGTGTTGTTGGTGGCCTGAACAGCCACCGGCTTTGTTCCATCCATAACGCACCTCCATGATATTTCGTTGTCAGCTGATTAATCATCACTGACATAATCTTCCCACCAGCTCAGGCCGCCGTTACCTTCACCGCCGCCCTGCCCGTTGGGTTCTTCCTCCCCGGGTTCTTCTCCCGGTTCACCGTTGTTGCCGCCGCCATTTTCCCCTTCATCGGGCGGAGGTTCCGGTTCATCATTATCATCAGGCGGTTCTTCACCAGGATCCGGATCCGGGCGCCCGTCATCAGGCTCTCTTTGACCGTTTTCATCCCGTCCCTCATCGTCCGGCCCTTCAGGCTCTTCGATGAATATGTCATGCAGGTCACAGGTTCCGCGGGGAGCATATCTTTCGGTAAAATAATCACTGCGCACCGACCCCTCCGCGCGGCAGCCTTCAGTGGGGCGCAGGCCTGACCTGGTGCATACTTCCATCCTGATAATACCGTCGGGCCTGGAAAAGTCTCTTATCTCCAGGTCTTTGAATGCTTCAAGGAATACTTCGCGCAGGAATGCTGTTGAATAGCGCCAGCCCTGCTGGATACCGCCCATTTTCGGTTCGTCGTAGCCCATCCAGAAGGAAGCAACCAGGTTGGGAGTGTAAGCAACCAGGTAAACATCCTTCCAGTTTTCCGTAGTTCCGGTTTTCGCGGCAACCGGACGGTCAATCTGCAGGGCCCGTCCCAGGTACTTGGTAACAAAGTCCTGCAATATGTCGTTTACAAGAAAGGTGGCCTGGGGGCTTAAAACCTGCCTGGGGTTAAAATCATTTTCGTAAAGGACCGCTCCGTGACGGTCAACGATTCTCTCTACCGTGTGCAGGTCCACCCTGACGCCGTTATTAGCCAGTACGCCGTAGGCCTGGGCCATATCCACTGCGGTAACCCCGTGTGTAAATCCGCCCAGGGCCAGGGCCAGGTTGTCAATTTCGGACGGACCGATAGTGGAAATGCCCATCCGTTCGGCATAACCGACTCCCACCCGGGTTCCCAGGTCCTGAAAGGCCCGCACTGCAGGGACATTATAGGAGTAATAGAGCGCTTCCCGGGCCGGTAATAAACCCCTGAACCGGTTGTCAAAGTTTTTGGGCTGCCAGCCCTGGGGGCCCCTGAATGGCGAATCATCCAGTGTAGAGCCCGCCCCGGCCAGGGTTCCTTCCTCAAAGGCAGGTGCATAAGTAATGATCGGCTTGATCGCCGAGCCGGGCTGGCGCAGGGTACTGAAACGGAGCACTTCATCCTTTTTTTTCTGATACTCCCGTCCCCCGCCCAGGGCTTTAATCCTTCCCGTGTTGGGATCGGCCAAAACAATTGCTGCCTGGGGCTGCGGAACCCCGCCTTCCTCGTCGACCAGTTCCTGCAGCTGGGACCTGGTTAAGTCCACCCCGGGCGGCAGACCGGCGATAGCCTGCCTGACTGCCGGCATATCGACATAGATTGTCGTTGGGTAAAGATCGGTCCTGCCCAGTACTTCTTCCACGTGTTTTTGCATGTGGGGCTCCAGGGTTGTGTAAACACGCAGCCCGCCGGTGTAAATGGCCCGATAGGCTTCCTCCCGGGAGCCGATCCCGGGCATGTTGCTTAAAATCCTGATTAATTCATGGTGCACCACGTAATCTACAAAATGCGGATACGGATACATCGGATCTTTCGGTTCGGCAAACTCGTGCTCCTGGCTGAGCGCCTCCCGGTACTGGTATTCACTGATAAACTCTTTACGCTTCATGTTGGAAAGAACCAATTCCATACGTGCTAATGATTCACCCTCATTATCGAAGGGATTGTAGTAATTAGGCGAGCGAACCGCACCGGCCAGCATAGCCGCTTCGGCCACGCTCAGGGCATCTACGTGCTTCCCAAAATAAGTCTGGGCGGCAGCTTCAACCCCGTAAGCCCCGTTACCGAAATAAATCCTGTTCAGGTATAGTTCAAGAATTTCGTCTTTTCCATAGCTCCGCTCGAGCTGGACGGCCAGCCAGATTTCCTGGACCTTCCGCCGGTATGTAGTTTCGGTTGTCAAAAAAGCATTCTGAGCCAGCTGCTGCGTAATGGTACTTCCACCCTGGACAATTGTCCCGGCCTGGAAGTTGGCATAAGCGGCCCGCATGCTGCCGATAATGTCAAACCCAAAGTGGTCGAAAAACCTTTCATCCTCGATGGCAATAAAAGCCTCCCGGACATGCCCGGGAATTTGATCGAGATCAACCACTATGCGGTTTTGCTCCTCATGCAGGGCCATAACCTCATTGCCGTTATAATCGTAGATATAAGATGTTTCCACGGTAGCCAGCCTTGACAGGTCAAAAGGCGGCGCTTCATTTATGAAGTTGGCAACTACCGCAGCCGCTGCGCCTCCGCTGATTAAAAGCAGGGTAACCAAAAAAGCAAAAAGAATTTTAATAATATTACCGGCCCGACGTTTTTTCTTTGCCTTTAATGCGGGTTTTGCTGTTAGCTGATCTATGGGTACTTTTTTTTCTGCCACCCGCTGTGAGCCTCCTTTTAATACTAATAACCGGCGTCTGCCCGGCTGACACTATCAGCAGGGCGCAGTTATTATACAAAATAACCCCCCTTTGCATGTTCAGGTTATTAGCAGTCCGTTAAAACCACCGGTATAATCTGTGCAAAAAGAGGTTTATGAAGTGATTATAACACAAAATGGCTCCACAATAACTATTATTGTTTTCCCGGATTTCCTAACAGGCATACCCGGCAAATAACCGTCCATTCGACATCAGTTAAATTCTTAATCTTCATAACCGGTTGGCTTAACAGCTAAAACGGTTTGCTTCATCTTCTTCAGGCAAATAGTGCGGATTACTGACATCTTCACCGCAATAGCAGCATTCTATCTCCGACCTGGCTCTTTCCGGGCTGGAACTGTAGAATTTTTTTACACAGTGCTGACATTCCCATTCAAACAACTTGATCAGTCCCTTACAGTTATTAAAGGTATGCTGTGTCATGTCAGTCGCTATCCGGTTTAAATCAGCGGCCCTTCCACCGCGGTTCCCTTTTTTCCATAAATGCGGAAATGCCCTCCTGGAAATCTTCGGTCTGAAGTAAAAAAGCCAGCGCCTCCTGCTCCAGGCGCAGGCCTTCCTGCAGGCTTAGGTCAACACCCCTGTTAACAGTCTCTTTAATTTTTTTCAGTCCGAGAGGAGGTTTCCCGGCCAGCCTGGAAGCAAAATCAGATACGGCGCTTTCCAGTCCTTCCCTGGAGCCAACCCAGTCGACAAGACCTATTTCTTTGGCCTCGTTCCCATTTACCGTTTCCCCGCTCAAGATCATCCACTTGGCGCGCGATATGCCAATCCGGCGGGGCAACCGCTGGGTTCCACCCCAGCCCGGGAGCAGGCCGCGATTAATTTCAGGAAGTCCGATTTCTGAATTCTCGGAGGCAAATATAAAGTCGCAGGCCAGGGCGATTTCGCAACCCCCGCCCAGGGCAAACCCGTTAACCATGGCAATTACCGGCTTTTCATATGCGGCAAGCATTTCAACGATCGGCTCCACCGGGGACGTTTCCGATAAATCCCAGCCCGCAGAAAAGCAGTGTTTAATTTCCTGCCGGCCCTCCTTTTCCCTGATCCTTGGATTGCCAGTAATGACCAGGACCCTGATCTGATCATCCGAAGCTATTTCGTCCAGCGCTTCTTTCATTTCAAGGCCCAAAACACTGTTTATGGCGTTAAGGCGCTGAGGGCGGTTAAATGTTATCCGGGCCACATGGTCGTACTTTTCCACGATAAT
>SLSE01000003.1 GCA_007130585.1 Syntrophomonadaceae bacterium
CAGGTCACCGTAGGCCTGCGGGTTTAGCAGGCCCAGCAGGGGGTATTTTTGCTTAATCCTGAGGCGGGCGGGTTCATCCAAATCTGCTGTTACAACAGGGCTGTGCGGATAGCCGCGGGCCAGGTAGCCGCTCTGGCCGGGGGTAATCTCGCAGGGGCCGATAACGGCCGGGTTGGCGCCGAAAACCGTGCCGGCAATAGCGGCGCTCAACTGCGCTTCCACCGCCCAGAACTGGTTCTGCTGGACCTGGGCCCACATGCCGGCAGCCTGCGGCCAGCAGTTAAACCCCGCTTCAAGGGCGCCGCTGCTTAAGACCAGGTCTGCGCCGCGCAGGGCATAGATGCGCCCTACCTCCGGGTGGCGGGCATCATTTCCGATTACCAGTCCGGCCCGGAGACCGTTGAGGGGGAAAATCTTCAGCTCCTCCCCCCTGCCCAGGCCGATAGAGCGCTCGAAAGCGCTGAGGTGGGTTTGTTTCTGCCGGCAGCAGATTCCTCCCCGGGGATCAAAACAGTAGGCGCTGTGGCAGAGAAAGTCTCCCTCAGATTCGATAAGCGTACCGGCAGCCAGGTAAATATCCAGTTCCCGCGCCAGGGCGGCATGCAGTTCGAGAAACTGCTCGTTCCAGGCGCCGTGATTTAAGCTGTACAGTTTGAGGGTCTCTTCAAAACCGGAGCCGGCATCGAGGGCCCCGGTATTCAGGCCGAGAAGCAGGGCGCTGTGGGCCGGGAGTACGGCAGGGCTTGCCCTGCACCTGCTGAGCAGCGCTTTAAGATCGGCCCGGTAACTGTCGATACTGTCCAAACGTATTCCGGTCATTGAAAATGCGGCAACAAGCATCGTGCGGCCTCCCGTCTTTTAATTACCGCAGGCGCGCGGCCAGGGCCGCAGCCATTTCCGAAGTTCCGGCACTGCCTCCGAGGTCGCCGGTGAGGTCTTTGCCTGCCCTGATCTGATCGGCCAGCGCGCTTTCAATCCGGCGGGCGGCTTCTTCCTCGCCCATGTACTGCAGCATCAAAACAGCGGCCATAATCATTGCCGAAGGATTGACATAGTTTTTGCCGGCATACTTGGGAGCGCTGCCGTGAACAGGTTCAAAGAGGGCGGCCTCGTCGCCGATGTTTGCTCCCGGCACCAGGCCCAGGCCCCCCACCAGTCCCGCGCAGAGATCCGATAAAATGTCGCCGTAGAGGTTGGGCATAACCATAACGTCGTACAGCTCGGGTTTCTGGACCAGCTGCATGGCCATGTTATCGACAATCCGGTCCTCAAATTCAATCCGGGGATACTGTTCGGCCACACTGCGGGCGGTTTCCAGGAAAAGACCGTCGCTCAGTTTCAGGATGTTGGCTTTATGGACGGCCGTTACTTTTTTACGGTTGTTTTTTACGGCATATTCGAAGGCAAAACGGGCAATCCTCTCCGAGGCCCGGCGGGTAATGATCTTGATGCTTTCCGCCGCATCTTTTCCCACCATATGCTCCACACCCGAGTAGAGGTCTTCGGTATTCTCCCGCACCACCACGAGATCAATATCCTCGTAGCGCGAACGAACCCCCGGGAAAGATTTCGAGGGGCGCAGGTTGGCATATAAATCAAGTTCCATGCGCAGGGCCACGTTAATGCTGCGGAACCCCGAACCGATCGGGGTGGTTAAGGGCCCTTTCAGTCCAATCCCGTTTTTCCGCAGGGAATCGATCGCCGCCGGGGGCAGCGGCGTGCCAAATTCCTTAATCGCGCCCTCACCGGCGCTTACTTCTTCCCACTTTATTTTAACTCCCGCAGCGTCAATTACCTGCAGCGCGGCTTCGGTGATTTCCGGACCAATGCCGTCCCCTTTTATCAATGTTACCGTTCTCATAAGCGGCCTCCTAAGTTATTTTTTGCCAGAAATGATCTACCTGCCGGGCAGTTGCTTCCCGCGAACCGCTGTTATCAATTACCGTATGGGCATACCTGCGTTTTTCTTCCATGGGCATCTGCGCTTTTAGACGCAACTCCGCATCCTCCCTGGTCAGGCCGTCCCTCTGCTGCAGCCTGGCTATCTGCGTTTCGCGCGGGGCATAAACCAGCAGGACGTGGTCAACTATTTTCTGCAGGCCCGCTTCGATCAACAGCGGCACATCGTAGATGATCACCGCAGCAGGGTCGTTTGTCCGGATTTCTTCAGAAATTTCCACGAACCGGGAGCCAACCCAGGGGTGAACAATTTTATTGAGCTTTTCCATCATCCGCCTGTCTTTAAAAACCAGGCTGGCCAGTTTAGCCCGGTCGATGTTCCGGTCCGGCAGCAGGAACGATTCTCCCAGCCAGTCGACCAGGGCCTGCCAGGCCGGGCGCCCGGGCTCTACCGCTTCCCTGGCCAGCCGGTCGGCGTCAACGAGGCAGGCTCCCTTTTCCTGCAGCATCTTTGCCACCGTGCTTTTGCCCGAAGCGATGCCCCCGGTTAAACCAACTATTGTCACGGTTAATCAATCCTTTTTGCGGCAAAATGTGTTCCCTGTGATTATTTCTGGCAGCGGGGACAGAAGTAGGTGCCCCGGCCCGCTTCCCTGGTTTTTTCGATTGGCGTCCCGCAGGGGCAGGTTTCTCCCAAGCGGCCGTAGACGGCAAGCCTGGACTGAAAATCGCCGAGCGCCCCGCTGGCATTCCGGTAGTCGCGGAAAGTGGTCCCCCCGTGTTCGATACCGTCGGCCAGGACAGATTTAACAGACCTGTAGAGCTCTTCAGCTTCTTTGCGGCTCAGGCTGGAAACCTGCCGCCGGGGGTGCAGGCCGCAGCGGAAAAGGCATTCATCGGTATAGATATTGCCCATGCCGGCAGCAAAACCCTGGTCGAGAAGCAGTGCTTTAAGCCTGGACCGCTGCCGTTTGCCCAGCAGCGCAACAAATTTGTCAAGGTCAACCTCTTCCAGGATATCGGGACCGATCCGCTTTAAAACTTTCTCCTCCAGTTCATCCGGACCGGATACCAGCCACAACCTGCCGAAGCGCCTCATGTCGGAATAGTGGAGGGCCGATCCGCCGGCGAACGGGAGCGACACCCGCAGGAAACGTTCACCAGGGGGCAGGCCGGAGGCAGTATAAACAAGGTTACCGGTCATCCGCAGGTGCACGGCCAGGATGCCCCGGTCGAGGTTGAATAACAAGTATTTTCCCCTGCGGCCCAGGTTTACGATCGTATTTCCGGCCAGAAGCCCGGAAAAATCTTCCGGCTCCGGGTACTCTATTGTGGAGGGCATATGCAGGATCGGCGGGGCAAATGTTTTACCGCAGACCAGGGGTTCAAGCTCGCGGCGGATTGTTTCCACTTCAGGAAGTTCGGGCATTTATCGTCTCCGTATATTAACAGGAAATATATTATTTTTACTGCCTTTACAGCGGCTTCAGTTCTTCCCAGTTCGTGCCCTGTTTCAGGTCCACCTGCAGGGGAACAGTCAGCTCTACCGCCTGTTCCATCTCGCGCCGAACCAGCGGGGCGAAGAAGTCGAGCTCCGGGCTTTCTATTTCGAAAAGCAGTTCATCGTGGATCTGCAGCAGTAAGGCTGCTTTAAAACCGCCCTCTCCGATTATGCCGGCAATTTTAAGCATGGCCAGCTTGAGGATGTCGGCTGCCGAACCCTGGATGGGCGTATTAAGGGCCATCCGTTCGGCGAAACTGCGGGTATTGTGATTTGATGAATTGATCTCGGGCAGGTAGCGCCTCCGGTTGAACAGGGTGGTCACGTAGCCCTGTTCGCGGGCCCGGGCCACTATTTTGTCCATGTACTCCCGTACCCCTTCATAGCGTTCGAAATAGCTGTCGATGTACGCTTTTGCTTCGGCCCGGGGTATTTTCAGGTTCTGGGCCAGGCCGTAATCACTCGAACCGTAGATAATTCCGAAATTGACCGCCTTTGCTTTTTCGCGCATCAGCGGGGTTACTTCTTCAAGAGCAACATTGTTAACTTCGGCCGCCGTCCGGCGGTGGATATCCTGGCCTGTATTAAAAGCTTCGGTCAGGATGGGGTCTTCTGAAAGATGGGCCAGGATGCGCAACTCAACCTGCGAGTAATCGGCGGCGAAAAATATCCTGTCTTCTGAAGAGGGAATAAAAGCCCGCCTGATCCGCCTGCCTTCTTCAAGGCGAATCGGTATGTTCTGCAGGTTGGGATCGCTGCTGCTCAGGCGTCCCGTGGCCGTGGCAGCCTGGTTAAAGGTAGTATATATTTTATGTTCCCACGGATCGACCAGCTCAATCAGCCCGGAGAGGTATGTTCCTTCCAGCTTGGACAGCTGCCGGTAATGGAGCAGAAGAGCGGCTATTTCATGATGGTGGGAAAGCTCTTCAAGCACACGGGCATCGGTTGAGCGGCCGGTTTTTGTTTTGCGTATTTCCGGAAGCTGAAGTTTGTCGAACAGGATCCCGGAGAGCTGCTGGGGCGAGTTGAGGTTGAACTCTTCCCCGGCCTGAAGGTATATTTTCCCTTCAAGTTCTTCCAGGCGGCGGCATATTTCGGCCGATAAGTCGCGCAGGTAACCTGCATCTACAGCAAGGCCCTGGCGTTCCATGCCGGCCAGCACTCCGGCCAGGGGCATTTCCATACCGGAAAGAAGGGTTTCAAGCTCCTGTTCTTTCAGCTCATTTTGCAGGTTATGGCGCAGGGGAAAAAGAAGTCCGGCTGCTTCGGCCAGCTGCGGGCCCCTGGTTTCGATGCCGGGGCGGCTATCTTTCTTTCCGCCGGGGGACGCGGGTTCTACTCCCAGGTAATTATGGAGCAGTTCGGGGAGGCTGTAGCCGCCCCGGGCAGGGTCAGCCAGGTAAGCAGCCAGGTAGGTATCGAAAGTGAAAGCGGGCGCTTTAAGTCCCTGTTCCAGGAAAATATGGTGCCACTGCTTGGTGTTATGGACCAGCAGGGAAACTCCCTTTTCACGCAGGCCGGCCAGCTTTTTCCAGACAACTTTTCCCCGGTTGCCAAATGAGGCGGGTTCCATGTAAAAACCCTGCTCTTCCTGCAGGGCCAGGCCCAGGGCGAAAACAGGCTGCCGCCAGTAAGGTCGGCCGCTGTGATATTCAACTGTAAGGGCCAGCACATCCCCCTCGCCAAGTTCATCCAGCAGGCTGTCCAACCGGTCCGGGTTCTCCAGGAGTTCTCCTTCAGCTTTATGTGCGGCCCGGGGAGCGCTGCCTTCAACCAGCGGTTTGATCTTGTTTACCAGGCTCTTGAATTCAAGTTCGCTGAAAATGGCAAGCAGGCGTTCATAACCGGGTTCGCCGTAGCGGCATTCTTCCCATTCGGGATCGAGGGGAACATCATGACGCAGGGTAACCAGGTCGCGGCCTGTATAGAGCTGCTCGCGGTAACTTTTTAGCTTTTCTGCTATTCTGGGCTTGAGCCGGTCGAGGTTCTCGTAAAGTTTTTCCAGGGTGCCGTACTCTTCGAGCAGGCTGCGGGCAGTTTTTTCCCCTATCCCGGGAACCCCCGGGATGTTATCGGAAGGATCGCCCTTCAGGGCCTTGTAATCAATAAACTGTTCCGGGGAAAGCCCGTACTTTTCCTTCAGGGCATGTTTATCGTAGCGCTCCATCTGGGTAATTCCTTTTTTTGTGAGCATCACGGTCACTTTTTCGCCGATCAGCTGCAGCAGATCGGCGTCGCCGGAGACTACGGTTACTTGATGGTCATGTTTTGTAAAAAGATCGGCCAGGGTGCCGATCACGTCGTCGGCCTCGTAGTCTTCGACCTCAAAAACCTTGATCTTCATGGCATCCAGTATTTCACGGGCTCTTTCAACCTGTTCGCTCAGCTCGGGGGGAGTTTTTTCCCGCTGGGCCTTATAGGACTCGTCGATCCGGGCCCGGAAGGAAGGCCTGGGCGGATCGAAGGCCACGGCAATATAGTCGGGCTGTTCCGACTCCAAAAGTTTCAGGAGCATGGTTGTAAAGCCGTAAACAGCGTTGGTATATTCCCCGCGGCG
>SLSE01000212.1 GCA_007130585.1 Syntrophomonadaceae bacterium
GAAAAACTTCTACGGCAGTTTCATGGTTGAAGCAAATAATACTGGTTATCCTGGCAACTGTATTTATCAGCGTCCTGATCATCCAGACCTATGATATTAATGATGTATCGATGGAGCCCACTTTTGATCCTCACGGCAACAGGGTTATGGTATTCCTGACCCCGTATATTTTCGGTAACCTGCCCGATCGCGGGGATATAGTAATAGTTGACAGCAGGGTTGATCGTGAAAGGACTATGGCAGACCGTTTCACGGACAGCCCGGTTATTTCGGTTATTATGCAGCAGAGAAACGAAAACCTCTGGATTAAGAGAGTGATCGGCCTACCCGGCGATCACCTGGAATTCATAAATGGAGCAGTGCACCGCAACGGCGAAGCGCTGGTTGAAGATTACATTAAAGAAAGCATGAATGAAGGCTTTGAAGCAACAGTCGTACCGGAAGGGCATATCTACGTTATGGGAGACAACCGCAACAGGAGCAGTGACAGCCGGCACGTCGGCCCTGTGCCGCTGAGCAATGTTCAGGGCCGGGTCATCCTGCGCTTTTTCCCCTTTGATAAAATCAACGCTTATTAAGCGGGGGATGGTTGACATCGGCGGCAGCGCCGGCGGCATCAGCCGTTACGGTTGGCCCGTCATATTGATTGCCGCCGGCCTGTCTCTAAGCTGGGTATTGAGGTTGAAGTTGCCGGGCAAAATGAACCTTTTTGTCTTTTGATTGTCTATATAGTGTAGCCGGTGATCAGGCTTAAATTTTTTTGTCCTGCGGGAATGGTCTGTTTGTGCCCGGGGGGCGGGGTTGCTGATACACTACCAGTTCCAGGACAACACGAGCAACTGTAACCCCGTCCCCCGGGCATAAATTGGAAAGGGTGAAAGCTATCTCAGGGGCTGAACTGGTCAGGCAAAAGCTAAAAAACTGCGGAGATTCCAAAAAGGCAGCTCATCTGGCAAAATTCTTCCAGGCCTTTCCGGGAGGTTACGGGGAGGGAGACCGGTTCCTGGGAGTCGCCGTTCCCGTTCAGCGCCGGATCGCGAAGAGCTGGTACAGGGACATTGCCCTGTGCGAGCTGGAAAACCTGCTCCGCGACCCTCTGCACGAGTGCCGTTTAACAGCGATCTTTATCATGGTTTATAAGTTTGAAAAAGCAAAGACGACCTCACAACGGGAAGCGCTGATTTCTCTGTATCTCGGAAACCTGATTAACGTTAATAACTGGGACCTGGTTGATTCTTCGGCCTATAAACTCCTGGGGCCGTACCTGGCCGACAAAGACAGAAGCCTGCTTTACAGCCTGGCCGGTTCGGGAGTTCTCTGGCAGGAAAGAATAGCCGTTATTGCCACCCTCCATTTTATTCGCCATCATGATTATGCCGATACCCTGGAGCTGGCAAAGATGTTGATCGGACACAGGCATGATCTGATTCACAAAGCTGTCGGGTGGATGCTCAGGGAAACAGGCAACCGGGACTTTAAGGTAGAATATGACTTTTTACAGGAAAATTACAGGATCATGCCCCGGACAATGCTGCGTTATGCCATTGAAAAATTTGAGCCGGATCTAAGGAAGAGGTTTCTGGCGGGTCAGGTTTAAAAGGCGATACATTTACGGTCCTAACCCCGGTACCTGCTTATAAAACCTATAGAAGGCGGGAATAATATGGGCAGAAAAACTAAAAGAAAAGGCTCCGCTTTTATTCTTAAACTATTCATTGCAATACTGGCAGTTTTATTGTTGGCAGGGATCGCATTTTCTTTCTACCCGGCGCCCCTGTTCAGTATGCCGTCCGGGATAACAGCCTCTGCGGCCAAAGAGGGCGGCGCAATCAGTGGTGGCGAAACTATCAATATTGCGCTTCTCGGTTTCGACCGTCCTTCTTCGGGAGGCCGGGAAGGCAGCCTCTACCGGCCCGATACGATTATGATTGCTGCAATCAACCCGCGCAGCGCTTCTGTTAACCTGGTTAATATCCCGCGGGACAGCTATGTGCAGATTTACGGCACAGAACACCGCGATAAAATCAACCATTCATACATGTACGGTTATTACCGGGCTTCGGATGATGAAGATCCGCACAAGAAAGGCCTGGAAACCACCCTGCTGACTATTCGCGAATTTTTGGGAGGGATACCGCTGCATGGCTATATCAGTGTTGATATGGGCGGCGCCGAAGATATTATCGACAGTGTGGGCGGTTTGTATTACGATGTAGAATTTGATGTCCGATCAAACTTCGGACAGGGGCGGCTGCTGGTTGAGGAGGGTTACCAGCTGCTGGACGGCAAACAATTCATGCATTATGTTCGCAACCGGGCCGGTCACCAGGGTGGAGAAAGGGGCCGGACGCAGCGGCAGCAGCAGGCTATGGTTGCCCTTTACGATCAAATTAAAGGCCCGCAGGGCATAATTAAAATCCCCCGCCTCTACAGCGCGGTTGCCCGAAATGTTGAAACAGGGCTTAACCTGCCCCAAAAGACTGCCCTCGCATTAACGGGACTGCGGGGCAATCCTTCGGAGATTGAAACCTTTGTTTTCAGCGGGAGGGGCCAGTTATCAAATCGGAACGGTCAGAACATATGGTACCTGGTAATCGATGAGCAGGAAAGGGTGGAGATAATCGAGGCCGTTTTCGGCGTAACTGTTGAAAAACGTCCCCAGGTAACCCTGCCCGGGCCGGTTACTCCTGAACCGGAAACCCCCGAACCGGATCCCGTCCCGGACCCGCTGCCCGAGCCGGAACCCGCCCCCGACCCTGAACCGGACCCCGGGCCGGATCCCGATTCCGAGCCTGACCCGGAACCGGATCCCGAACCTGACCCGGAGCCTGATCCCGACCCGGATACGGATCCGGAAGAGTCCGGGGATACAAACCCGGAAACCGGTCCGGCACCCGATCCCGACCCCGGTTCGGAAGAAGAAAATGGCGGGAATTAGCAGCGGCCACGGATAAAAAATTTAGTTGACATTGAGTCAGTTACATGTTAAGGTAGCATCAGTCAGGCACCCTTTAAGATAGTCCTGCGAGGCTGGCAAGGGGGCGACAGAAGAAGTATACCTGTACACCGCCCGCTCCCAAAGCATGGCGGTGTTTTTGTATACAGGGACCTTCTCCCCTGCTGCCGCTGAGCAGATAATGGGAGGAGGTGAAAAAATGGCGCTTATCCGCAAAGCGACTGTCATGGACGAAAAAGCTATCATGCAGGCCCTGCGCCGTATAGCCCACGAAATAATCGAGCATAACAAGAGCACAGACAACCTGGCCCTGGTCGGAATCCGCAAGCGCGGAGCTCCCCTGGCCGACCGCCTGCAGTCCCTCCTGAATGAAATTGAAGGCGCTTCAATTCCCCTTGGCATACTTGACATCACCCTTTACCGCGATGATCTTACCCGGCGGCAGGATCAGCCTGAAGTCCACACCACGGATGTTCCCTTTGATTTAGATAAAAAAGATATCGTAATAGTCGACGACGTTCTATACACTGGCCGCACAACCCGCGCTGCCATGGATGCCCTGATCGACCTCGGCCGGCCCGACACGATCCAGCTGGCCGTACTGGTTGACCGCGGGCACCGCGAGCTGCCGATCAGGGCTGATTATGTCGGCAAGAATGTTCCTACATCGCGTGGTGAAAGGGTAAATGTAATGGTTAAAGAAATCGATGACGTGGACCGGGTTGATATCCTGGAAGACAGGCAGGAGTAAAGAGCATTCCAAAGGAGGATACAAACAGTTGCAAACCTTAAGGCGTAAAGACATCCTCGGCCTGGAGGAAATGTCTGCCGAAGAGATTACCCTGATCCTGGAGACGGCCCGCTCCATGCGGGAAATTATCCAGCGACCGATAAAGAAAGTTCCTGCGCTGCGCGGGCGTTCCATGATCAACCTTTTCTATGAACCGAGCACCAGGACCAAGGCCAGCTTTGAACTGGCCCAGAAGTACATGAGCTCTGACCCGATCAGCGTGGGAGGTTCTTCATCAAGCCTCGTTAAAGGCGAAACCCTGAAAGATACAGTCCGTAACCTTGAAATGATGAATATTGATTGTGTCGTCATGCGCCATCCTGTTTCTGGATCAGCTCATTACCTGGCCCGTAACGTGGAGATATCAGTAATTAATGCCGGTGACGGCATGCATGAACATCCCACCCAGGGGCTGCTCGATATGTTTACAATTCTAGATAAAAAAGGCAGGCTGGAAGAACTAAAGGTGGTTATTGTCGGCGATATCCGCCACAGCCGGGTTGCCCGTTCCAACATCTGGGGCCTTAAAAAAATGGGCGCCCAGGTCCTTGTTTCCGGCCCGCCGACCCTGATGCCGCCCGACCTGGAAGTTTTCGGGGTGGAGTACTGCCCCCGGGTAGAGGAAGCTGTTGAGGGAGCCGATGTGGTTATGGCCCTGAGACTGCAGAAAGAACGCCAGGAAGGCGGCCTGTTCCCCACCCTGCGGGAATATGCCGAACTGTACGGGCTGTCTTCCGAAAGCGCGGCCCGGGCCAAAGATGATGCCCTGATTATGCACCCCGGCCCAATAAACAGGGGTATTGAAATAACATCAGAACTGGCCGACGGCCCCCGTTCAGTAGTCCTCGAGCAGGTTACCGCCGGGGTGGCGGTCCGTATGGCGATTCTCTACCTTTTACTGGGAGGGGCAAAAGAAGAATGAAAACACTTTTTATAGAAGGCGGGAGGGTAATCGATCCTTCTCTCAACCTCGATGGGCCGGCTAACCTTTTGATCAGGAAGGGCATTATCGAAGCGGTTGAAAAGAACTTAAAACCTCCTGAAGGAGCAGAAATAATTGATGCGGGGGGTATGGTGGTGATGCCCGGGTTAATTGATATGCATGTCCACCTGCGTGATCCGGGCCGCGAATACAGTGAGAATGTTATATCCGGAAGCAGGGCGGCTGCAGCCGGCGGCTTTACTGCTGTAGCGGCAATGGCCAACACGGACCCGGTTGCCGACGAGGCTTCTTTAATCCGCTATGTTATAGACCGGGCAGCCCGCGCTGTCGCCCGGGTCTACCCCGTGGGGGCCCTGACAAAAAAACTGGAGGGTGGCGAAATGGCGGAACTGGGCCGCATGAAGCGGTCCGGTGCGGTGGCCTTTTCAGATGACGGCAGGGGAGTAGTCAATGGCACTATCATGCGCAATGCCCTGCAGTATGCCCGCGGGATAGATGCCCTGGTAATTGCCCATGAGGAGGAACCTTCCCTTGCTGCGGGAGGAATGATGCACGAGGGTTCGGTTTCATCTGTTCTCGGGCTGAGGGGTATCCCTGCCGCCGCAGAGGAGGTAATGCTGTCCCGCGACCTGATCCTGCTGAAAGCCTCAGGCGGCCGCCTGCATATAGCCCATGTCTCAACCGCAGGTTCGGTGGAGCTTGTTCGCCGGGCAAAAAGCGAAGGCCTGAAAGTAACTGCCGAGGTCACGCCGCACCACCTCCTGTTAACAGATCGGGCGGTAAAAAATTCCGGCTACAGTACAAACACGAAAGTCAACCCGCCGCTGCGGTCGGAACACGACCGCCAGGCCCTCTGGGAGGGATTGCTGGACGGGACTATTGATGCCATCGCTTCGGATCATGCGCCTCACCACAGCGATGACAAGGATGTTGAATTTGACTTTGCCCCCTTCGGAATTGCCGGGTTGGAAACAACCCTGCCCTTAATGCTCGACGAGTTCTCCTCGGGCAGGGTAAAGAACCTGACCCTTCCCCTCCTCGTTGAAAAAATGAGCACAAGCCCGGCCCGGATTTTGGGCCTGGACACCGGCACCTTAAAGAAAGGCAGCCCGGCTGATATAACCATTGCCGATACCGGCTGCAATTTTATAATCGAGCCCGGTAACTGGCATTCAAAGTCGCGGAA